>JAFYNS010000056.1 GCA_017556505.1 Bacillota bacterium
CTGGCCATCTGGATCAGCCTGAAGATTCTGGGCAAAATCCGGGAGAAAAAAGTTTTGTCGGATGAGGAGAAGACGTACACGCTGTCCCAGGTTGACACCGCCATGGAAACCGTATACACCCAGCTGGGTGTACCGAAGGATGCCCCTGCGGTGGACATTCTGATTATGACCTACAAACGAAAAAATGGTGAGCCGATTCCGAAAAAAGTCGGCATGAACCTAAGTGCCTGGTTTAACATCGAAAACCGTATTTTCGTGGAAGACGGCTGCCTCTGCCTGGCAGATCTGGAAAACCGTTTTTCCTTCCCACTGTCTGGTCTTCGCTCCATCCAGACCGTTAAGAAACAGATTTCCATACCGGAATGGAACAAGGAACTTTCCCCGCTGGATGATTTCTACAAACCATACAAGCTGAAGGTGGATGGTTATGAATACGTTCATTTCAAGCCCTATCACATTCTCCAGCTGGAGCACGAAGGCGAGCTCTGGGGTATTTACTTCCCTTGCTATGAGCTGCCGATTTTCCAGCAGCTGACCGGACTGAAAGCAGAATAACGAGTTCAAAAAACAAAAACGACGCAGAGTTTTCACTCTGCGTCATTTCATTTTTACAGTCCCAGCTGCTGTATGATTTCTTTTTTCGCTGCTGCCGTCAGTTCTGTTCTGGTTTCAATTTCGATGATGGAGCAGCCCTTCACCAGCAGCCACTCTTCCCAGCTGCCCAGTGCCCGGTAATAGCATTGTTCCGCGTTCCAGTCAGCATCCTCTGTTTCCACGTATGTGCTGCGGTATGTTTCCTCCGATGACCGCTTTTCCAGACACCAGTCAAAGAACATATCGGCCTTGATTTCATTGACTTCATAGTAAATATTCGGTTCTTCCAGTTCCCCGACAGTCTGCTTCACCAGAAAAGTTTCATGAACTTCCGGTGCATATGGATCCGGTTCCGCGTAATCAGACGGTCCAGTAGAAAAGGCCAGCCACATAACCAGCGATACCATGGCGAAAGCCCCGATAATATCCACGATTACAAAAACTGCAATATTCTTTCTGCGGGATGCTCCGCGCTTTTTCATGAAGTTCTTCGTAATATTCAGCAGCGAAACCAGACCAAAGAAGCCAATCATATAGAAAACCATATAACGTGCGCCTTCCACATTGCCCTCTCCTGCAGTACCCGTCACCATGCCGATGAAAAACACAAGGATGACCGGCAGCTCCCACTTGTTCAGCAAGCGGACCGCCTTCGGACTGGCACAGGTACCGCCGGAAGCAATGGATTTTGCGGAACGGCGAAGCCAGACGAAATAGGCAATCGGATTGGCAGCAACAACTGCAGCACCAATTGGCATAAAAAGTACAGTAAGCAGACTGCCCCAGCCTGACAGTGTATCCAGTGGATCCGCGAAAAATGCAATTGCTCCCAGCCACAGGTTGAAGACCATTATGAGAGCCAGCACCACATGAGCCGGCACAAAACTTTTCTTCATGGCCTTGCGGATGACTTCCAGCCGCACTTCTTCTTCCGTTTCAATCGGCACAGGGTCCGGTCTTCGGTTCATATAAATCTGAGCCTGCAGGAAGTCGCCTACCTTCTCCCAGCCTGCCTCACGGCAAAACTCCTCCAGAGTCCTCTGCTCTTCAATGGGCTCCGGATCGAACTGAGATGCCTTCGGCACGTAGGTCACGGCATACTTAACTTCTGCCGGCTCCCCTTCCCGGTACTTCCAGATTGTGTTTCCCGGTGTTTCCAGAAACCAGCCCCTGGCCGCCATCTTTTCCAGGTGTTCTTCAATCCCCTCATAGTCAAAGAGGAGATAGGTCATCAATTCCCTTTTGTATCTTGCGCTCATGGTCTAATCCTCCCCATTTACCAACCGCACATAGTCCGCCGCCTGCTTCCGCAGCCGCTCAAACTCTTCCCGCAGGGTCACGGCCCCCTTCTGCGTCAGAATGTAGCTTTTCTTCCGTCCTTCCACCTTCGTTTCCCTGATCATCCCCGCCTGGGCGAACTGCTCCAGCAGATTGTACAGGGTTCCCGGACCCACACTGACCCGTCCGTCCGTGATTTCACTGACCTCGGTCATGATGTCCATACCGCAGCACTCCTTCCGCAGACACAGCAAAATATAAAACATCTGCTCCGTCAGCGTCTGAAATTTTTCTCTTGGCACGGCCTGCACCCCCCTTTATCGATATTCGATACTTTATCTTATCTTCAGTATATTATCGATATTCGTTATTGTCAATCGTTTTCTTTCCTCAAAAAAAAGAAAAAGCACACTCATCTGTTTCCAGCTGTGTGCCAAATCATTTTATCATATTGCAGCGAATGACTGCTCTGTTTTCTCCTCCATATGTGCAGGTAAACAGGGATAAATCATAATCCGCTGATACCAGCGCCTCCAGCTCTGTCTTGTGCAGGACTTCCTGCAGTTCCACCTGATATGTGTAAGTCCGGTTAAAACAGTCCGTAAACAGAACTTCATCTCCGGAGGTCAGTTTTTTCAGAGGTGTAAAGTGACTGTCAAAGTTATGTCCCATGAGAATCAGATCTCTGTCATGCACAGTTCCGGTATATCTGCATGGTGCAATACTCAGCAGCTCGTAACTCCAGTCTGCCAGAATTGGCAGTTCCAGTTCCAGCGAAGGTACCCTGAGAATTCCCAGAAGTTCATAATCACCTACACTGGCTACCAGTTCTTTATTGATGGTGTATCCTTCCTCCTGTGCCTGTCCGGTTCGAATGGCGCGGTCCAGTTCTTCATGCAGCAGCTGTGCATTTTTTCCCGCCATCCGGTCTTCGTGCTGAAACACTGCCAGCAAAATCAGTCCAAGACAAATCAGTATGAAGCCTGCGGATAAAAGAATTTTACCGTACCGTCTTCTATTCATGTCTGTTACCTTTTTCACAGTGCAGACACCAGACTCCACTCATGCTCAGCAGCACTCCTGCTCCCAGCAAAATCCAAACCAGCCAGTAATTTTCGCCTGTCTGTGGGATGGTTGGCGTACCTGCATCCTGGTTTTCCGGACTTTCAGATTCGTCATCAGCATCCCCCGCTTCCGGCACTCCCGGATCATCCGGAGTTTCAATGTCACCAGGATTTCCCGGATTGTCCGGATTCTGTGGTGTCTCCGGATTCTCTGAGATTTTCGGAGATGCAGTAACATTTCCCGATTTTACGGTCACAAGAAACGGTTCGAAGGTAAGCATCTGTCCCGGATCACAAAACACCATATAAACACCGGCATCCAGCCCATCCAGCCTTGCAGTGCCATTTTCACCGGTAACTGCCATCCAGCCCTTCATTTCATGATCCATTACATGATTCAGAAGAACTTCCACGCTGCTTCTGCTGTTTTTTTCTTTCAGAAGAGAGTCTGCATTCAGTCCGGTCGCTTCAAAATCTTCCGTCAGTACACCGCTGGTATCGGCCACACGAAATGCCTGAATCCGAATTTCACTCTGCCGATTACCTTCTGCATTTTTTACAGTGAAAGAAATTCCACCGGTTTGTTCTGCTGCGGCTGCAGGAATCACTGTATGAACCATACACAGCATCAGAATCAGCAGAACAGATGTCATATGTCTCAAATATTTTATTTTCACGTTCTGCCTCCTCTCTTACGGTAATAAAGCCATACTGCACACATACCCGTTAAAATCACAAGCATACACACACTGACCGGAATCATCGGATGAACAAGTTTTGCTTCGTTGGTTACTTCTGCAGTTCCCGGATTTCCTTCATCGATTCGGATACCCCGCACCAGCAGACGGTGTGAGTTGATACCGTATGGTGTACAGGTAACCAGTGTCACATAATCTTTGCCCTTTTCAATCTGCAGGCCGGAAACGTTTTCCGGTTCCACTACCGTAATCTGATCCACTCGGTACTTCAAAGTTTCGCCCAGTACATGAATCAGGAATACATCCTTTACTTCCAGATGATCGATATTGGTCAGAAGTTCTGCAGTCGGCAGTCCCCGATGCCCGGAAAGCACACAGTGGGTGTTCTCTCCTCCAACTGGCAGGCTGCTCCAGTCGAGGTGACCTACAGAATGATCAAGTACGCCGGCCTCCACCCCATGACCGATTGGAAGTGTAATTCCAACCACAGGAATCTCCAGATATGCCATAATGCCGCTTCCGCTGGCATTAAGCAAATCATCATATTCCTTCTGCAGTGTATCCGCACTGCCTTCTCCGGCAAGCCAGCAGTTCCAGGCTTCAGCTTCTTTCCACAGACGTTCATTTTCTTCTTTTTCAAGCTGAGAAATTTCATCTGAGTAAGTCTGAATTGCTGTAGTCTGATGCAGCGAATTGATATAATTGCTTACCGTAGGATACAAAAACAATGCCAATCCGGCGAGGAACATCAAAATTATTAAAATTGTCGTCAGCTTTCCTCTCATCTGCCGGATTGCTCCCTCTTCTTAAATGTCATTCACTTTAAGCCCGCAGGCAGAGGTCCGAAGGCCCCGCCTGCAGAAAAATAAAGTTTTTTATGAATCAATGATTAGTTGGCACTACGCTTTCTGGAAACCAGCAGAACTGCTGCTCCTGCCATCAGGATGCCGCCGAATACATAGAACAGGGTAGTACCCATACCACCGGTACCAGGGAGGACA
>JAFYNS010000057.1 GCA_017556505.1 Bacillota bacterium
AGGGAGCAGGGCCGTTTTATGTTGATTTTCAGCGGTTTCTGACCGTATGTTAAGGCTTTGCCAATAATGGCACAGATTTTGCTAAGATTATTAACGACGAGAAAATAGCATAATGCTATAGTTATTGAAAGGAAGGACTTATTATGAAAAAGTTAACCGCACTGTTAATGATTCTGGTTCTGTGCTTCAGCCTGCTGGCTGGCTGCGGCGGCGGTGAAGAACCTGCTGGCGATTCCACTGAACCTATCACAGTAAAGATCGCTCACACTGACTCTTCTTCCAGATCTACTCACGTGTACTCTGAAAAGATTCAGACAATCCTGGATGAAACTGCTCCTGGCAGATTCGTAGTTGAAGTTTACTCCGATGGTCAGCTGGGTGACACCACTGACGCTATCGCAGGTCTGGGTCTGGGCACTGTTCAGATCGTATTCGACCTGGTATCCTGCTTCACTCAGGTTGCTGGTGATGACTCCGCTTGTATCGACCTGCCTTACCTGTACCCATCCTTCGAAGCATGGGAAACTGGTATGATGGAAAACGGCGGTCTGGAACTGTTCAACGAAACTATCGCTGACGCAGACTTCTACTGCATCGACCTGTACTACAATGGTATCAGACAGCTGATCTCCTCCGCTAAGAACTATCACGGCGTAGAAGACTTCGCTGGTCAGAAGATCAGAATCGCTCAGAACGACCTGAACGTAGAAATGTGGAAGGCTATGGGCGCTAACCCAACTCCAATGGCTTGGGGCGAAGTAGTTACCTCCCTGTCTCAGGGTCAGGTAGACGCTCTGGACCACTCCCTGGGCGTATTCAACGACTTCAACTTCCATGAAGTTGCACCTTACGTAACCATCACTAACCACGCTTCTTCTCCATTCCCTATCGTATGCTCCAAGACCTGGATCGAAGGTCTGGACCCTGCTGACAGAGAAGCTCTGGAAAATGCTATTCACGAAGTAGCTGCTGGCCAGAGAGCTGAAGAAAGAGCAAACGAAGCTGACTACATCGCAAGATTCGAAGCAGAAGGCGCTACTGTATACGAACTGACTGCTGACGAAATCGCTGCACTGCAGGAAGTATGCGTACCAGTTTACGACTGGATGCGTGACAGAGCAGGCTCTGACGTAGTTGACAAGTGGCTGGCTACTGTACCTCAGTAAATTAAACAAAACCTTGAGGGCAATTTCGGTTGCCCTCATCTTTTTTGGAGGAAAAAATAATGAGAGAAAAAGGCAAGTTTTTCAAGGCCATCGATAAAGCCGAAGATGTTTGCCTGGTGACCATGTTTATCGTCATGGTGGCTGCGATTTTTCTCCAGGTTATCATGAGATTCGTTTTCAATAACTCTCTGACCTGGTCCGAAGAATTAGGTAAGTTTATCTTCGTGTGGATCTCCTGGCTGGGAATCAGCCTGGCTGAAAGAAAAAACGAACATATCAAGATTACGCTGGTAACTGACCGTCTGTCTCCTAAGTGGCGTACAGTATGCGAAATTCTGTCTGGTATCTGCATGCTGCTGATTCTGGGCGTTATCGTTTACTATGGTGTAACGCTGGTTATCTTCCAGCAGAGAGTACACTATGCAGGCATCAAGATCAGTACTTCCTGGGGTTATCTGTCCCTGGTTCTGGGCTGCGGCTTCATGATTCTGCGTGTTATCGGCGGTATTTTCAGAAATATCGGTTACCTGAAGAGCGGCAGCTATCCAGTGGATACAGTTGCTGAACCTGCTCTGGAAGGAGGTGCCGAATAATGGCTGTTGCTGTATTATTTATTGCACTTTTCATATTATTAGTAATTGGTGTACCGGTTGGTTTTGCTATCGGCGGTGCTACCATGTTATCCATGCTGCTGTGTTCTGACCTGAACATGGTAGTAAATGCACAGTATTGTTACAGCGGTATCTTCTCCTTCACCGTAATGGCAATTCCGTTCTTCATGCTGGCTGGTACCATCATGTCTACCGGCGGTATCGCAAAGAGAATCGTAAACTTTGCATCCGCTCTGATTGACTTCGTAAACGGTGCCATCGGCTGTGTAACAATTATTGCCTGCTGCTTCTTCGGCGCACTGTGCGGATCCGGTATGGCAACTGCTTCTGCAATCGGAAGTATGATGATTCCGGAAATGAAGAAGAAGGGCTACGACCCTGCATATGCTGCAACAATTGTCTGCTTCGGCGGTATCGTAGGTCCAATCATTCCGCCAAGCTTATCCTTCGTATTATACGGTGCATCCACCAACACTTCCATTCCGAAGCTGTTCCTGGCGGGTGTACTGCCTGGCATCCTGATCGGTGTGATCTTCGTATGTGCAAACATCATCATGTGTACCATGAGCGGCACCGACCTGAGAAAGAACAGCCAGACTGTGGTAGAAAAGGTACCTATGAGTGTTTCCATGATGAACCGTCTGAAGAACATCGCCAAGGCGACTGCAGATGGTTTCTGGGCACTGCTGGCTCCGGTTATCATTCTGGGCGGTATCTACTCCGGTATCTTCACTCCAACTGAAGCTGCCTGCGTATCTGTAATCTACTCCATCATCATCAGCTTATTCGTATACAAGGATATGGATCTGAAGGGTCTGTATGACACCTTCCTGAGCACTTCCGTGCTGAACGGTGCTACATCCTTCCTGCTGGGTACATCCACTGTATTCTCCACCTTCATGACATTCGAGAAGGTTCCGCAGATGATTACCCAGTTCCTGACTGGTGTATCCGACAATCCTTATGTAGTACTGATGTTCATCAACGTCTTCCTGCTGATTGTTGGCTGCTTCCTGGATACTGTACCTGCTATCATCGTAATGGCACCAATGCTGCTGCCAACCGTAGAAGCGATGGGTATCAACCCAATTCACTTCGGTGTAATCATGGCGGTTAACCTGGCTCTGGGCCTGTGTTCTCCTCCATACGGCTGCAACCTGTTCGTAGGTGCTGCTGTAGCGAAGATCAAGATGGAATCCATGTTCAAATACATCATTCCTTACTTCGCCGTAGGTATCCTGGCACTGCTGATTATCACTTACGTTCCATGGCTGTCCCTGGTATTCGTATAAGAATATAAAATAAAGAATGGAAACAGAAAGGACCTGTCTCGGGGAAGAGGCAGGTCCTGTTTTTATGCGTATGATTTACCACTCCAGTGCGTCCTTGACTTCACCCAGCCAGCGGCGGATTTCAATCTTCTGCGGGCACATCTTTTCGCATCTGCCGCAGGAAATGCAGTCGGAAGCTTTGCCGAAACCACGCTGTGCCATCTGCATATAGACAGGATTTATCTTCCAGTCTTCCTTCGGGCAGCGGCTGTATTCGTTGTACATCCTGAAGTATTCAGGAATCGGAATGTTCTTCGTGCAGCTGTCGATGCAGTAATTGCAGGCAGTGCAAGGGATTGCAGTACCGGAACTAAGCACTTCGGCAACCTTGCGGCATGCAGCCAGCTCTTCTTCGGTCATCGGATCCATGTCGGATATGTTTTGCCGGATCTGAGAAGAAGTGTTCATGCCGGAAAGACAGAGCTTCACACCGGGCAGAGACTGAACGAAACGCAGTGCCCAGCGTGCCGGTTCGTCGTCAGGACGGATTGCACGGAAGATGGCTTCAGCTTCTTCGGGCAGCTGTGCCAGCGTTCCGCCTTTCACCGGCTCCATAACCCAGATATCTTTTCCGTGTTTCAGTGCGGTTTCGTAGCAGAGGCGGCTCTGAATGAACGGGCTTTCCCAGTCCAGGTAGTTGATCTGCATGAGAACGATATCGATTTCCGGATGGTCTGTCAGGATACGGTCCAGCATGTCAGCGGTATCATGGCAGGAAAAACCGATGCGTCTGGCGATGCCGCGGTCTTTTAAGTCTTTGACGAATTCAAAGGTGCCGTACTCTTTCGCTTTTTCATAGTATTCTGCATTGAGCCAGTGAACCATGAATACGTCGAAGTAATCCACGCCGCAGCGTTCTGTCATTTCATCGAAGTACTTCTGGCAGTCTTCCCTGCTTCTCAGTTTGCTGGTGGGCAGCTTATCGCTGAGGATAAAGGAATCGCGGGGATAACGTTTTACCAGGCACTCACGGATGGCTGTTTCACTGCAGCCGCCGTGGTAGGTATATGCAGTGTCAAAATATACGCCGCCGGCTTCAATGTATTCATCCACCAGCCGGCATACCTGTGCGGTATCGATTGCCTTATTATCGTCCGCGTCGGTCAGCGGAAGTCTGGAAAATCCAAAACCTGTCTTGTTCATTTATTTGTCCTCCTTGCAGAATCCTTTTAAAAATAAGGGCATCATGGTCTGTGCGTACTGGCAGAGGGAATAGTTCCCTGCGCCGATGCACCAGTCATACATCAGTCCACGTTCGAACATGGCATAGGCACGGGTGATGTCGCTGACGGTAAAATCCTCCCGGAAGGTGCCGTCTGCCATACCTTCCATGGCAATCTTTCGAAGCAGTTTGTAGTAGGTGCGGCCCGTATCCAGCAGATGTTTTTCAGCCTTGGCACTGAGCTGGGATGAAAACAGCCGGCAGAGCAGCTCTACGGAAACCGTGTTTTCAATCATCAGGAACAGCTCCTGGTTGATGTAGACCAGTTTGTCCACCGGTTTCATGGCCGGATCCATGGCCTCCATCAGTTCTTCGTATTTTTCATCGAAGAGATAGGACAGGGAGCTGAGCAACGCGTCTTTCCCGTCAAAATAGTGATAGAAGGACCCCTTGGATGTACCGGAGGCTTCTACGATTTCATCGATGGTGGTGTCATCATAACCCTGTTCGTAGAACAGGCTCCATGCAGCCGATACGATTTTACTCTTTGTATTTCTTGAGTTTTTCTTTTTCATGGCGTTTCTCCGTGAAATATATTTAAGTTTTATTTTTGATACAAAATTCAGTATAGAATAAAGTATAGTCTATAAACGTTTAAATTTCAATAAAATTAATGAATTAAGATGAAAATATTTTGAAAAGAGTACAGAATAAATTCTGTATTCCATTCTACTTTATTCTGTGTTACAATGTGCCAGTAACTTGAAAAAGGAGAATTATAACCATGAGTTTTAAATTAGCGAAATATATTGAACCTGATTTTACTGAAGAGCGCTTTGTCAATGCACCGAACTGCCAGCTGGTCCTGGCTCCTCACGCAAAGGCAGCGCCGAAGGGCTTCCATGCTACTTCCATTTTCCCGGAATACTTTAAGGTGAACGGACAGTGGTACCTGGCTAAGGACAGCCGCATGGATGCTGTTCCGATATGGGATGAAAAGAGCAAAAAAATCCATGTAGTCGAATTCAGAAATATCCGTGAAGGAGATATGGTTGTGGTGGGCAGAACCGAAGATGCAAGTGAAGGTATCTACGTTCATGACAACTGCTGGCTCAGTGAAGAACTGGAAGGAAAGAAAGATACTTTCGCATTCCGTCAGAGCAGAAGCCGTGAGACTTCCTTTACTTACGACTACGAACAGCTGGTTCAGCTGCTGAAATATGAAAAGGAAAATAACGGCTATGTGGTATGGGTTCTGGGACCTGCCTGCAGCTTCGACGTGGAAGCAAGACGCGTTATGGAACGTCTCATTGCAGAAGGGTACTGTCAGGCAGTTCTGGCAGGCAATGCACTGGCAACTCATGACCTGGAAGGTGCATACCTTGGTACTGCACTGGGATGTGACATCCGCAACCAGCGTCCGCACGAAATGGGTCATTACAACCACCTGGACACCATCAATGCCATCAATACCTATAACTCTATTCCGGAGTTCATTGAAAAGGAAGGTATCGACAACGGTATTATCTACAGCTGTGTGAAGAACAATGTTCCGTTCGTATTAAACGGTTCCATCCGTGACGATGGTCCGCTGCCTGAAGTGTATGAACACACTTATGTGGGCCAGGATACCATCCGTTCCCATATCAGAAAGGCAACTACCGTAATCGGTATGGCTACCGTACTGCACACCATCGCAGCGGGCAACATGACGCCGACTTACAGAGTACTGGAAGACGGAACCATCCGTCCGATCCACTTCTACATCGTGGATACTTCCGAATTCGCAGCAAACAAGCTGGGCGACAGAGGAAGCCTGGCTGCCAAGGGTATCATTTCCAACGTGCAGGACTTCATGAGAAACCTGGCCAGAGGACTGGACCTGTAATCCAGTTGGAACAAGATAAGGAGCACAACTATGTTTAACGGAGAAGTATTAGCGTTCGGATTATACTTCGTCATGATTATCGGTGTGGGGTTCTACTTCTTCCTTAAGGACCGCCACAGCAGTGACGAAAAAGATTATTTTATCGGCGGCAGAGCCATGGGTCCATGGGTAACCGCCATGTCCGCACAGGCATCTGACATGTCCGCTTGGCTGCTGATGGGTCTGCCTGGCAGCATCATGGCATTCGGCTTCGGCCAGATGTGGATTGGGATCGGTCTGGCACTGGGTACTGCAGCGAACTGGATTTTCGTGGCAAAACGTCTGCGTCAGTTCAGTAAGGCAGCAGGAGATGCTATTACTGTACCGCAGTATTTAAGCAACCGTTTTGCAACGAAGAGCCATACCCTGCAGATTATCTGCGCAGTAATTTTCTTCGCATGCTTTACTGTATATGTAGCATCCGGCTTCGTGGCTGGTGCATCCGTATTCACTACCGTGTTCCCATCCCTGAGAACTTCCACTGCCATGATTGTATTCGCACTGGCTATGCTGGCATGTACTTTCTTCGGCGGATTTAAGGCAGTATGCTGGACGGACTTTTTCCAGGGTATTCTCATGCTGGTGGCAGTTCTGGCTGTTCCTATCATCGTAGTGACTACACAGAATCTGGATACCTCCGCACTGGAAACTGTATACAGCTATACCGACGGCGCAAGCGGTCAGGTGACTGAATGTGTATTCGGTACCGGCTTATTCACTTCCAGCTGGAAGGATATCGTAAGCGGTCTGGGCTGGGGCCTGGGTTACTTCGGTATGCCGCACATTCTGGTAAGATTCATGTCCATCGAAAAGCCTTCCATGGTGAAGAAGAGTGCAACTGTTGCGATTATCTGGGTTGTCCTGTCCCTGGGTGCAACCTGCCTGATTGCATACTTCGGCAGAATGCTGCTGGCAGAAGAGCTGCTTACCATCGGTGCACAGAAGACGGTCTTCATCGTATTTGCAAGAAAGCTGTTCCCTGCGTTTATTGCAGGCGTGCTGATGGCGGCCATCATCGCAGCATCCATGTCCACAGCGGACTCCCAGCTGCTGGTTGCTTCCAGCTCCTTCACTTCTGACATCTACAAGCCAATCCTTCGCAAGGATGCTTCTGAAAAGGAAATCCTGTGGGTTGGCCGTATCGTAGTACTGATTGTATCCATCATCGGCTACTTCATCGCATCCTCTAAGGCGGAAGGCGCACAGGCTATTATGAACCTGGTAGAAAACGCATGGGCCGGCTTCGGTTCCGCATTTGGACCTACCATCATCCTGTCCCTGTTCTGGAGACGCTTCACCTATAAGGGTGCTGTTGCCGGCGTTGTAACCGGTGCGCTGGTAGACGTGCTGTGGCTGGCCTTCATGTCCCACACCGGCATCTACGAAATGGTTCCTGGCTTCTTCTGCAGCCTGATTGCCGCAGTGGTCTTCACCCTGCTGGATAAGGAACCAGGCAAGGAAGTTCAGGAAATCTTCGACAAGGCAACTGCAGACGGATATAACGAATAGTTTCCCCGCAAAATATATATTTCGGACTTTATGGCCATCCCGGCTTTTCGAGGTGGCCTTTTTTCTTGCATTTTGGTGCTTGAGAGGGTAAACTGTAGGCAGATAATTGAGAGGAGGATTATCTCCATGATAAATAAAAAAAGAATGTACGATGCACTGGTCCGCATGGTGGCGTCACCGAGCATCAGCGGAACCACAGACGAAAACGAAGTGACATATGTAATAGAAGAGATTTTGCGGGAAAACCCATATTTCCAGGCACACCCGGACCATGTGATGCGCGTGCCCATCGAAGGGGACCCGCTGAACCGGGATCTGATTGCGGCCTACATGGAGCTGGCGCCAGGGAAGCCTGACACTGTCATTCTCACTGGCCACTATGATGTGGTGGATGTGGATGAGTTCGGTCCGCTGCAGGAAGCTGCCTTTGATGTGGAAAAGATTACAGCAGAAATCGGTCAGATGCATATGGATGAAGCAAGCCGCAGGGACCTGGAAAGCGGTGAGTGGATTTTTGGCCGTGGTACGGCAGATATGAAAATCGGTCATGCCCTGTCCCTGGAACTGATGCATCACTACGCGGAAGAGGGCGGC
>JAFYNS010000058.1 GCA_017556505.1 Bacillota bacterium
CATGGGCGATGATCATCATGGTCAGCTGCCGCTCTTCATGGAGCTTTTTCAGAAGATGGATAATCTGGGATTGAATCGATACATCCAAAGAGCTGATAGGCTCGTCGGCAATGATGAAATCAGGATCTGTAATCAGTGCCCGGGCGATGGCCGCACGCTGCCGCTGTCCTCCGGAGATGTCATATGGGTACCGGTTTGCCAGTTCTTCTTCCAGACCGACGGCCTCCATAACTTCCCGTACCTTTTCCCTCAACATCACCCCTTCCACCTTTTCCCCTTTTTTCAGGGTTTCGATGACCAGCGGTTCTGCGATGATTTTTCCAATGGTCATCCGTGGATTCATAGCCGATGCGGAGTCCTGAAAAATCATCTGCACCTTCGTTCCTTCACAGTATTCTATGCTTCCGCTTTCAGGCTGCAGAATTCCGGTCATACACCGTGCCAGCGTGGATTTACCGCAGCCGGAAGGTCCTACGATTCCCACGATTTCACCTTTATATATGTTCATGGAAAAATCGTTCAGAATTTTTCGCGTGGACAGATTTCTGCCATCGTCCCGGCTCCACCGGCTGGCCTTCGCCGAGAAGTGTTTCGACAGGTTCTTTACACGGACAAGCGGATGGCCGTCGCACTGTGCAGTTCTGCTGTAATGTCCTGCAGGTTCTGCAATCCTGCCGTGGTAATGGCATGTTCCTTTTCCGTAAGCTGCGTAATGCAGCAGTTTCTTTGTATATTCATGCTTCGGTGCTGAAAATATCTCTTCCGTCTTTCCTTCTTCCACAATCAGGCCATCCTTCATCACTATAATCCGGTCGGCAAGAAGTTCTGCCAGTCCCAGATCATGGGTGATAAAGAGCATAGCCCGTCTTTCTTCTGCAGGGCAGCCGGATACCAGGCTGCGCAGAAGTTCCATCACCTGCTTCTGTGTATCTGTATCCAGAGATGTAGTGGGTTCGTCCGCAATAAGCAGTTTCGGACTGCATGCCAAAGCGATGGCAATAGCCACACGCTGCCGCATACCTCCGCTGAAATGGTGAGGATACTGTTTTGCCCGGAGTTCCGGATCCGGAATACCCACCTGTCCCAGAAGTTCCACTGCACGGCTCCACGCTTCTCTCCGGCTCACCTTCTCATGAGCACGGACTGCCTGTGCAATCTGCCCGCCCACAGAGACCACCGGATTCAGAGAAGACATGGGATCCTGAAAGACCATAGAAACATCCCGTCCTCGCACCGATTCCAGTGCACGCTCTGTCATATCCGTAATCACACATCCATCCAGAGTGACAGACCCGGATTCCGTGATGGCATGGGCACTGTGAAGTCCCAGGACAGCCCGCACCAGAGAGGTTTTGCCGCAGCCGGATTCTCCCACCAGGGCAACTGCTTCCCCCGGGTACACCGACAGGCTGACGCCCCGGACAGCAGCTACTCTGCCAGCGGGTCCGTGAAAAGCCAGTTTAAAGTTGTCGATTTCCAGAATTGGTTTCATCGATTCTCCCTATTCTTCAATACTCCACTCTGCGATATTCCAGAACACGCCCACGCCATGATGGCCCAGAACAGTCTCTGGAGTTATCCCCCTAATCTGTGACTTCATGACGTAGTCTGCATCCACATAGGCGAGGAAAGAATACGGCATGTTCACTGTCATCGCTTCCTGGAACTTGTGATAAAGTTCCTGCCGTTCCGCATCATCAGAAGTGCTGCGGGCTGCTGTCAAAATCCGGTCAATCTCAGGATTGCTGTAACCGGTGTAGTTGTCACCGGCATCGGTAGTGAATACTTTGTAAGTATGATCATCCGGATCAAACGGACTTCCCCAGCCAATGATGCAGGCAAACTGGCCTCCCCAGTCCAGAGACGGACGGGTTTCTGCAGTTACGTTAGCACCGATGGCCTGCAGCTGGTTCGCACACATGGTGGCCATATCCACACGAACCTGGTCATCACTCATAGCTGCGATGGTGAAGGCCAGCTGATCGCCGTCCTTTTCGTAATATCCGTCAGACCCCATGGTCCAGCCGGCTTCTTCCAGCAGAGATTTCACCTTTTCCGGATCGTATTCGAACTTGTTTATAATATCATGATTATATGGTCCCATCTGAAGCGGTGAGTAGGCTGCAGCACCTTCCCCAAGCAGTACACTTTCCACGATGGCCTCACGGTCAATGGCATAGCTTAAGATAGTGGACAATTCCGGATGCACCTGGAAATACGGATTCCAGAAGTTATAGGCTATTGCACGGTAATCGGCAGTACGCATCTGGTATACGGAGTAGTTCGCATTTTCACGGAACGTGCCTGCAGTCTTGGCAGTAATCTGCGCCATATCCACTTCACCGGATTCAAGCTGCATAGCCCGGGCGTCCGTATCAGGCACAATTTTAAAGATAATACGGTCGATGTTCGGTTCACCGTCATAATATCCATCAAATTTCTCCATGGTGATGGACTGCCCCATATCCCATGCGGTCATCTTGTACGGACCTGCGCCTACCGGATTTCGGTTGAAATCACAGGTTGTCAGTTTTTCCCCTGCCAGCAGATGTTCCGGTAAAATTCCGATGGTCATATAATCCGGAAATGCCACATTGTTCCGGCTCAGCTTAATGGTTACAGTCAGATTGTCCGGACAGGTGATTTCCTCGATATCCTTGTAGTTGGACACAATTTCAGACATATTGTCCGGATTCAGTATAGCCTCCAGGGTGAACTTGACATCGGAAGAAGTCAGAGGATGTCCATCGTGAAAGGTCAAGCCTTCCCGCAGTTTGAAAGTCCAGGTGAGAGACGTTTCATCGAAAGACCATTCCTCTGCCAGCCCTGCAACCACGTTATTTTCTGCATCATGAGCAGTAAGGCCTGCGAAAATCAGGGCATTAATTTCCCCATGTTCAAAGAGAGCCGGATTGATGGCGGTATAATCACCGCTGCCGTAGACCAGAGTTTCATTGTCCATTGCCATACCACTGGACACCGCTGGGCCACTGCAGCCAGTCATGAACATCATTATGATAAGTAAAAGTGCTGATAATCGTTTCATTTTTCTTTTCTCCTATAAGTTGCTGTGCAGCCTTGTATTTTCCCGGCGAATCCACTCACCGATGTCAGTAATACACACCAGGGTTGTCACCAGAACCAGTCCGGGCAGAAGAATCATCCACCAGTATCCGGAAAGCAGCACGTTTTGCGACATGGACAGAAGGCTTCCCCAGCTGACCACCGTCAGCGGAAGCCCTAACCCCAGGAAACTGAGGGTGGACTCTGTCAGAATTGCATGACCGATATTGGCAACCACCATATACATCATCGATGAAATAAAGTTTGGTACCAGGTGGCGGATCAAAATATACCAGAAAGGCGCTTCCATAATCCTGACTGCCAGCACGTAATCACTATTTCTGATCTGGCGCACCTCGCTGCGGACGATTTTTGCCATGTTCATCCAGCTGGTCAAGGCAATAACCACTGCGATGGAAGCAGCCGTGGCCTGTCCCCAAATTGCCTGAAGAAACAGTACCAGCAGAATGGACGGGATACTCATCAGCAATTCACAGACCCGCATCATCAAATCGCTTATTTTCTCCGGCACCAGCCCGCTGACCGTACCGTAAATGACGGCGATGCCGGTAGATAAAGCCCCGGACAGAATGCCCAGAAAAAGGGATACTCTTCCCCCAAACAGTATCAGACTCAGAAGATCCCGGCCCATATGATCCGTACCGAGAAGATGGGTTCTGCCGGGTGGCTGATTTACCACCGAGGAATCCATAAAGTCCGTTGGAAACGGTGCCAGAACCGGAGCCAGCAGACAGACTGCTGTAATGACAGCAAGCAGTGTCATGGCGATGACCGGCCGCCTTGTTTTCATGCTTCCACCTCCACATCATATTCCATGCGGGGATCCAGAATTTCTCCCAGAATCTGTGCCAGCATATTGAAAAACATCACCACCGCACCAGTCACCATGCACAGTGCCATAAGCATGTTGTAATCCTGATACATAGCTGCCTCGAAACTCAGCATCCCCAGTCCCGGGTAGCTGAAAACGGATTCCACTATATAAGTTCCGCCCAGAATATGAGGCACCGAAATTGCGGCGATAACCAGCATCCCCGGCAAAATATTTTTCATACAGCTTCCCCATAAAATCCGACGGCGGCTCATACCCTTTGCCTTATCCAGCAGCACGTAGTCCTTCCGTGTTTCCTCCAGGAGTTTATTCCGAATCATGTATGCATAATACCACAGGTGTTCTGCCACCAGTACGGTCACCGGCAGAATCAGGTGAATCAGCCGGTCTGTCAGACTTCCTGCATTTCCGTAGGAATATGCTCCTCCTGACGGCAGAATACGCAGATTCACAGCGAACACCAGAATCAGCATCAGCGCCATGAAAAAGGTCGGAATATTACCACTGATGACACCAATTCGGCAGATCAGCCGGTCCGTCCGGGACCCTTCCCGCAGAACACAGAAAGCCCCAAGCACAGCCGCCAGTCCGAAGGTCATCACATAAGAAATACCTCCCAGAAGCAGGGTGTTTCCCCACATCCGGCTGATGACCGCCGATACTGGCTGCTTATATTTAAATGAAATCCCCAAGTCACCGTGAAGGGCGTTTTCTGCCCACCGCATATACTGTGTCAGTATGGAATCATCCAGTCCAAGATTGGTTCGGGCTGCCTCTTTCTCCGTCTCGCTCATCCGGTCCACACCATCACCGTACCAGGAACGAAGTGGATCTCCCGGGCACATCTGCGCCAGTGTGAAGACGATAATCGACAGCAGCACCAGTACTGCAAGCATCTGGATCAGTTTCTCAGCTATATATATGAAGTTGTCTTTCCGACACTTACTCATTGATTTCCTTTCCTAATCCTGTCCGCGCAGTCTGGCCTGCCCCAGAACCGTCTTCACTTCTGCCAGACTCATGCCCTTTTCCCGGGCAATGCGGGCCAGGTCTTCGTATTCATATTTGGCACGGGTTGTTCCCCATCCGCTGACAAATTTTACGTTAATATCTCCTATCGGTGTTTCCTGCTTCTGTTCACATCGCCGCATGATATATCGCTGCCATTGCTGTTCCCGCACACCGATGGTTGTTGTATATTTCAAGATTGTTTCTGCCATCCACTGGCGGTCTTTTCCCCGAACCAGCACGCAGAGTTTCACGGCAGGCCGGGACTTTTTCATGGTGATGGCCTCTGTCCACACGTCCAGTGCCCCTGCTGTTAGAATCTGTTCCATGGCAAACCCGATTTCTTCGCCGGTCATGTCATCGATGTTACAGCACAGTTCATAGACCTGGTCTGTCAGACCACTGCCAAACGTATCCCTTCCATGGTTCTGCACCGGATCCGCTGTCTCCCTGTCTTCACCGAGAACGGCTCTCACACAGTTTGCAGCCTGGGGAAAGTCTTTATTCCCCATACCATAACCGGTCTTCACTATGGTCATGGCAGGCATTGGTCCGAAACTCTGTCCGAAGTGTTTCAGCAGGGCCGCACCAGTCGGTGTGCACAGCTCTGTTTGAATGTCACCGCTGTAAATCGGAAGACCTTCCAGAATCAGAGCCGTAGCCGGTGCAGGTACTGGAAGAATGCCGTGAGCACACTTTACGGTGCCGCTTCCCACATGAATTTCAGAAACAGCAACCCGTTCCACCCCCAGAATTTCCATCAGCATACAATTGCCAACTACATCCGTTACCGCGTCCAGGCTTCCCACTTCATGGAAGTGAATGTGTTCCATCGGTTCCCCATGAACCTTGGATTCCGCCCGAGCAATCAGATTGTATATTGCCAATGCGTTGTCTTTTACCTGATAGGACAGATTCAGACTGCGGATGATGCTGCGGATGTCGCCCAGACTGTTGTGTTCATGGGAATGATGATGATGGTGATGATGACCGTGACCTTCCACTTCTTCCTCCCCATCGACTGTTACGCGCATATGTGTTCCTGTAATACCGCCACGCACAGAAGCCTCTGCCTCTACGGACACTCCGGGAAGGCCGAGGGAATTGATTTTGCGGAGGAATTCCTTCTTCTGATTCTCATCCAGCAAATCGTAAAGAGCACCCATCAGCATATCTCCTGCAGCTCCCATGCTGCACTGAATATATAATGTTTTCATTATAACTAACCCTCCATATTGTTAATCAGGTGAGCCTGATAACCTGCACCGAAGCCATTATCGATGTTTACCACGCTGATTCCGCTTGCACAGGAATTCAGCATGGAAAGAAGCGCAGTTACACCGCCCAGCGCTGTGCCATATCCCACACTGGTTGGAACAGCGATGACCGGGCAGTCAGCCAGACCACCGATAACACTGGCCAGAGCCCCTTCCATACCTGCAATAGCAATGATGACTCTGGCATTCATAATTTCATCGGTATGAGACAGCAGGCGGTGAATCCCGGCTACGCCGACATCATAA
>JAFYNS010000059.1 GCA_017556505.1 Bacillota bacterium
GTGCTCTCCTAAAGCATACAATAGGGAGCACTGTTAATACGAGCGAAGCGAGTATCACGGTTCCTGAGATTTCCCGAAATCTGTGATTTCGCTGGAAATCCAGGGTTCGTATATCCATTTAACTACGAGGACATGTTAAGTTGTGAAAAGTCCGAGTTAAATGGATGGTGGCGTGCTCTCCTAAAGCATACAATAGGGAGCACTGTTAATACGAGCGAAGCGAGTATCACGGTTCCTGAGATTTCCCGAAATCTGTGATTTCGCTGGAAATCCAGGGTTCGTATATCCATTTAACTACGAGGACATATCTACTACAATATATTACCACTCGTTAGTAGAAATAGCAATATTTAAGAAATTGTTCTTTTTTGAGTGCAGTGCACTTGCATATTGTAATGGAGGCGATTTTATAGTACAATCAATCCAAGTATTGTTAAATAAGTGTCAAGGAGGGCGGATGAGCCGGAACTGACGGATTTTGCGGGGGAGAAAAATATGTATAAAGTATCTGACTTAGCTTCGGAATATAAGAAAAAACTGATTACGGCGGACCAGGCTGCGGCAATGGTCCAGAATGGTGACAGACTGCATTTCGGTTTGGGCTGCGGTTCTGTGGTGGATATTGACCGGGCGATTGCCAGAAGAGCGAAAGATCTGAGAGATGTGGAAGTCATCAGTACGGTTTCCATCCGTGAAAAGCCCTTTGAAACCTATCTGGCTACGGACAGCAATGAGCAGGTGCGTTTCGCCTCAGCTCACTTCAGCAGTTTTGACCGCAAAATGTCTGCGGACGGACGCTGCTGGTATATTCCGATGATGTTTAATGAGCTGCCGTTCCTGTGGGTAAATAATGACTGCGAAATCGATATCGCAATGTTCCAGGTAGCACCGATGGATGCACTTGGCAATTTTAACCTGGGACCGCAGGTTGCCGATATGTGGGGTGTTATCAAGTCTGCGAAGAAAATCATCGTGGAAGTCAACGAAAATATGCCGATTGCTCACGGCTATCAGACACAGCTGAATCTTTACGGCATCGACTATGTGGTAGAGGGCAGCAATACACCGCTGACGGAACTGAAGACCAAGGCGCCATCTGAGATTGACAAGATGATTGCCAGTCATATTGTACCGCGGATTAAGAGCCACAGTACCCTGCAGCTGGGTATCGGAAGCCTTCCGCTCTGCATCGGTTCCATGCTGGCGGAATCTGACCAGAGAAATATCAATGCACATACGGAAATGTTTACGGATGCCTATGTGGATCTGTTTGAAGCAGGAAAGCTGACAGGAAACAAACCGTGTGACAAAGGGAAGGCGGTATATACTTTCGCGGGAGGAACACGCCGGCTCTATGATTTCATCGACGATAATCCAATCTGCTGCAGCGCCCCGGTAGATTATGTGAATAATATTGCGACCATCGCCAAGATTCCGAATTTCGTATCCATTAACAGCTGCATTCAGGTGGATCTGTACGGACAGGTCTGCTCCGAATCTGCAGGACACCGTCAGATCAGCGGCACAGGCGGACAGCTGGACTTCGTACTGGGAGCGTACCAGTCAGAAGGCGGACAGAGTTTCCTCTGCACACCATCCACCAGAATGAAAGCAGACGGAACTATGGAATCTCTGATTTCACCGATTCTGCCGCCGGGCGCCATCGTAACCACACCGAGAATGGCTACCAATTTTATCGTAACCGAATACGGTGCAGCGGACCTGAAGGGTAAGACTACCTGGGAACGTGCAGAACTGCTGATTAATATCGCACATCCGGATTTCCGCGATCAGCTCATCAAAGATGCGGAACGTATGGGTATCTGGAAAAACACAAGCAAACTGCTGTAAAAGCATAGACATAGAAAAAGAACTGCAGAATCGGCTGCAGTTCTTTTTCATTAATCGTCGTAACGGTCGTCGTCATCCCAGTCATCCAGCGGCTCGCTGTCGCGGTCCAGGATTTTGCCGGTGGTGGCGTCGATTTCATAGTCATATTCACGGTCTGCTGTGTAGAAGTCGATTTCATACACGTATCTTCCGTCATCACGGTCCAGCTTGGCTGCGGTGAAGGTGGCATCGGAAGCTTCGATGCCGGCATCCTGCAGGGCGATGGACTTGGCCTTGTCAGTACCGATATAGTCGGAAGAAGTACCGGATGCGGATTTTGCCGGTTCCGAATCTTTTTCCAGGTCACGGGCCTGCTCTGCAGTTACACGCTGACCTTCCGGAGACTCGATTTTAGACTCCAGAATGTCGCCGTCGGAAGCTTTGATAGTGTATTCATATTCACAGCTGTTGGCGTAGAATGAAACCTCGTAGGCGTCCGGTCCGTCGTCCTTGTCAAAATGCCCCTGAAGGCCCGATACCTGCTCACGGCTCAGGCCGGCATCTGCCAGTGCTACATTGATGCTCTGTTCCAGACCAATCCCCCTTGCGGTACTGGAAGCCCCTGCACCGGATGTGGCCAGCAGAATGATTGCAATAACCAGCAGAATTCCGACAGCGGCGGTAATGAGTTTTCCTGTTGTGCTGCTGAAAAATTCTCTCATATATTTTAATCCCCTTTCATCTCGACTTATTTTATGAATCTATTATAGTTTGTCAAGATTAAAGAAAAATTAAAACATGTAATTTTTTCAAAGATGTGCCGGGATGGTTACGGTGAAGGTGCTGCCTTCGCCCGGAGTGCTTTCTGCACGAACCTGGCCTCCGTGAAGCTCGGTGATTTCGCGGACCATGGCCAGTCCCAGACCGGCGCCTGCTTCGGCAGAATCATCGGAGGTTCTGGCTGCATCCACCTGGTAGAACCGGTCAAAGATTTTCGGCAGGTGCTCTGCCGCAATCCCGATGCCGTCATCGCAGATCTGAAGGCGGACCAGACCGTCTGCTTCTGCAAGGGATACGGTAATGTGTCCTCCCGGACGGCCGTATTTATAGGCATTGGAAATCAGATTTGTCACAACCCGGGAGAAGAGACGCGGGTCTGCCGGAGCGATCAGCCCGGGCTGGATGTTTTGCAGGAGGGTCATACCGCGGTCAGAAATCTGAGACTGTTCCGCACAGATTTCGGTTACCAGGCTGCTCAGGTTACAGGCAGCAATCTGCAGCGGCTCCCGGCCCTGTTCCAGGCGGGAGATGAAGAGGAGCTGACTGATCAGATCCTTCATTTTCAGACCCTGCTGCTGAATTACCTCCAGTGCTTCGCGGTATTCTTCAGGTGTCTGGTCCATTTCCAGGGAAAACTCGCACTGGGTCAGGATGACCGATGCCGGTGTCCGCAGCTCGTGGGACACATCGGAAGTGAACTGTTTTTCTCTCTGGAAGGAGGCTTCCAGGCGGTCAAACATTCGGTTATAGGAGTCGGCAAGTGTATTGAACTCATTTCGTCCGTCCGGAAGAGTGATTCTGCGGGACAGGTCATTTCCGCCGGTGATGGATTCGGCGGCAGCGATGATCTGCTCCGCCGGAGCGAAGGAACGGCGGGTAATCAGGTAGCCCATCAGTACGGAAAACAGTGCAAGTGCCGGCAGCAGCCAGGTGGCATAACGCATGATGGAGGAGAGCAGGTGAGTCCCTTCTCTGCGGGATGCCACGCCGCGGACCCAGAGCCCGTCCAGATTGTCTCCCTGAAGAGGGCGCTCGAAAATGTAGTAGGATTCGCCCTGATACTTCAGAGGTTCCACTTTCAGATGGGTAAATACCTGGTCACGGGTCAGCCGGATCGGCGATTCGCCGTAAATCAGATTGTTTTCGCTGTCCACCAGGCAGGTGTAAATCCCGTTGACATAGTGGCAGAAATCATCGTCAATTTCCAGATATCCATTTTCAAATTCCAGGAAGTGGTCGCCGGTTTCGTATTCTTCCTTCAGTTCCAGGGAGTTCAGGTATTCAATTTCTTCCGCGTTGGTATTGACCTGATTTACAAGCTGGGTCTGGATATCTGTGCTGAACACGGACTGGCTGATGGCAAAAATCAGCCCCATCATAATACCCACAATAAAAATCATGGAAAGGGAGAACCAGATGGTAATTTTCTTTTTTATGGAAAGATTACGGATCATGGTTTCACCTCCTCGCTGTCACGCAGCACGTAGCCTACGCCGCGGACAGTATGGATCAGTTTCCGGTCAAAATCTTCATCAATTTTTTTTCGGAGGTACCGGATGTATACGTCCACCGCATTGGTTCCGCCCTCATAGTCGAAGTTCCAGAGATTGTTTTCAATCTGGTCGCGGGAGAGTACCCGGTCCCGGTTTCGCAGAAGGTATTCCAGCAGTGCAAATTCCTTGG
Organism: Bacillota bacterium; assembly: GCA_017556505.1. Classification (GTDB taxonomy): domain Bacteria; phylum Bacillota; class Clostridia; order Peptostreptococcales; family Anaerovoracaceae; genus RGIG7179. Next base: position 4,294 of record JAFYNS010000059.1, read on the forward strand.
CGGAAAGGCTGATGCCGCGGCCGCCGCGGGTAACCTGGCGTGTAGCCGTATTCAGGGTCAGATCTGCAATGGAGTAGGTACTGCCGGCGGTATCCTGTGCTTTCACTCTGGTGAGAACGCGGATTCTGGCCAGCAGTTCCTGAAAGGCAAATGGCTTCACCAGGTAGTCGGACGCACCCATATCCAGTCCTTCTACCCGGTCTTCGATGGAATCTCTGGCAGTGAGGAACAGCACGGGAGTGCTGTTTCCCTGCTGCCGCATCTTCTGCAGCATCTGGAATCCATCCAGACGGGGCATCATAACATCAGAAATCACACCATCGTAAGAAGCCATGGACAGGTAGTCCATGGCTTCGAGCCCGTCAAAACAGCTGTCTACTGTGTAGCCCTCCGACGTGAGTTTTTTCGTAATCAGTTTATTCAGATTTTTTTCGTCTTCTACTACCAGCAAACGCATACTGTTCTCCTTTGTTTTTTCTTACAGCAGTTCCAGAATTTCGTCCTTCTTGCGGTAGCCGACGGCAGTGGTTTCTACTTTGCCGTCCTTAAAAATCAACAGAGTCGGGATGCTCATGACACCGTGACGGATTGCCAGCTCACCCTGCTCGTCCACGTTGATTTTGCAGACCTTGATATCTTCGCGCTCCATGGCAACCTGTTCCACTTCCGGCGCAATCATTTTGCATGGGCCGCACCAGGATGCCCAGAAGTCTACCAGAACCGGCTTGTCAGCCTGCAGAACTTCCGCTTCGAAATTTTCTTTTGTAATATTTGTAATCATCATTGTAATCCTCCTGAGTTATAATCTTGTAAGCTTATTTATATGGTTAATATACCCGGGAAGATGCAAGTTGAAAACCTGAGTTTCTATAAATCATACAGGAGCAAAATTAAAATATCGTTAAATTTCGGAGAATGGGTATTTTTCATCGTTTCTTCACAATGACGAGGGCGGTTGTCCATTGCCCGAATATATGAAATATGGTATAATAATAAATTGTCAAAAAGCAAAGTAATACTTTTATATATAGAAAAGAAAGGAATCGGAGAATGTCTAAATTCAGTGTAAAAAAACCAATGACCGTTTTCGTGGTGGTTGTCGTAATCATCGCTCTCGGCATTGTATCGACTTTAAAAATGACGCCGGACCTGCTGCCGAGCATCGACCTGCCTTACGTGGTGGTTATGACCACCTATCCGGGGGCAACACCGGAGGAAGTTGAGGCCACAGTAACCAGACCGCTGGAACAGAGTCTGGCTACGCTGGAAAATCTGAAAAGTATACAGTCGGTATCGAACTCCAATTACTCGCTTATCATGCTGGAGTTTGAAAATGACTCCAACATGGATACGGCAGTGGTTAATACGCTGCAGAGCGTGGATTTGATTGAGGGAAGCTGGGATGATTCCATCGGATCACCGAATATTCTGAAGATCAATCCAACCATGCTGCCGATTGCGATTGCGGCAGTGGATAAGGAAGGCACCGACATGGAATCCATGTCTTCCTTCGTGGAAAATACTCTGCTGAATGAGCTGGAGGGTATCACAGGGGTTGCCAGCATCAGCACCGGCGGTATGATTGAATCCAGGGTCAATGTAGTCATCAATGAAGACAAGATTGAAAAACTCAATGACAAGCTGCTGGGTGATGCAAGTCCGGATCTGGCGGAAGCCAGATCGCAGCTGAACAAGGGACTTTCCGAACTGAAGAAGGCAGAGGCTAAGATCGCGGAAAGCCGTGCAGAACTGGAAACTACCAAAGATGAAACTTACGACCAGCTGGCAGATGCTGCCGCACAGCTGGATGCAGGTGTGGCGCAGGCAGGTGCTCTGAATACACAGATTAAGACTCTGGAAGGCCGCAAGATGGCAATTCAGGCACAGCTGGAACAGCAGCTTTATGCAGGAAGCATGGCTGCCATGTATGCTGAGCAGCAGACAGGTACAGCGATTACTGTTACAAAAGATCAGCTGGAATCCCAGCTGGCCGATGTGGAAAGCCAGCTGACCCTTCTGCAGATGGACAGCGCAGCAGCAGATGCACAGCTTCAGCAGCTGCAGCAGGCTTACCGAGATGCACAGAGAGGCAGTTTCGATGCAATTGAAGGTTTTGATGATGCGGAAGCACAGCTGGATAAGGCACAGAATCAGATTGTATCTCAGAGATCCCAGATGAATTCTGCTATGGCGCAGCTGGATGAAGCAGCCAATAACAAGCTGCTGACGGAAGGCCTGTCTTCCATGATTACCATGGATATGGTTTCCGGAATTCTTCAGGGCCAGAACTTCTCCATGCCTGCCGGCTACGTACAGAGTGGGGACACCCGTTATCTGGTCAGCGTAGGCGACAAGATGGAAGACGAAAAGGATGTTAAAAATCTCTTCCTCTTCGATATTGAGGGCCTGGGCAAAATTTATCTGAAGGACGTCGCAGATGTCTTCATTTCCGATAACAGTGATGCCGTATACGGCAGCATCAACGGAAATCCGAGTATCATGCTGACCTTCTCCAAGCAGTCCAACTATCCGACTGCAACCGTTTCCAACAACATTGCTGACAAGTTCGAAGAACTGTCTGCTGAATATGAAGGCCTTTCCTTCACCATGATGATGGACCAGGGGGACTACATCTACCTGATTATCGGTGCCATCGGACAGAGCCTTGGCTGGGGTGCACTCTTTGCCATCCTGGTGCTGCTCTTCTTCCTGCGTGATCTGAAGCCTACATTTATTACATTATTAAGTATTCCGGTAAGTATCGTCTTCGCACTGGTGCTGATGTACTTCTCCGGAGTAACCATAAACATGATTTCTCTGTCCGGCCTGGCCGTGGCAGTAGGTATGCTGGTGGACAACAGTATCGTTGTAATCGAAAATATCTTCCGTCTGCGCCGTCTGGGTGTATCTCCGGCGAAGGCAGCGGTAGCAGGCGCGAAGCAGGTAGCGGCAGCGATTACATCTTCCACGCTGACCACTGTTTGCGTATTCGTACCGATCATCTTCACCGATGGTCTGACCAAGCAGCTCTTTACCGATATGGCTCTCACCATTACCTTTGCACTGGGCGCCAGCCTGATTGTGGCACTGACTCTGGTACCGGCCATGTCCTCCATGATGCTGAAGAAGGTAAAGCCGGAAACAAAGGGCTTCACCTCCTTCCAGAATGCGTACCGCAGACTGGCATCCTGGAACCTGCGTCATAAGGCCATCGTTCTGCTGGTATCGGTAGCACTGCTGGTGTTCACTGCATCCGCAGTTCTGGCGAAAGGCTTTATCTTCATGCCGGAAATGTCTACACCGCAGCTGTCCGGTTCCCTGGTGATGAACGATGAAGAGGCGGACATTACGGAAACTGCGGAAGTTTCTGACGAAGCACTGAAGCGCATTGAGTCTGTAGACGGCGTAGCTTCTGCAGGTGCAATGCTGGAAAGCAACGGAACGATGGGATTCTTAACCGGAAGTACAGAAAATGCTTCTGTAAGCTTATATATTATTCTGGATGAAGACACCCGGCGGTCCGGTGAAGAAATCAATGATGATATCGTAGAGCTCTGTAAGGATCTGCCTTGTGAAATCTCCATCATGACAGCCAGCTCCATGATGTCCTATACATCCGCCATGGGCGGTGAAGGCATCGGAATCCAGGTGTTCTGCAGCGACAATGATACTTTGCAGGATGCAGCCAGGGAAATCGGTGAAATCCTGGAAGGTGTGGAAGGTGTGGATGAAGTGGACAACGGTCTGACAGAGGCCGAACCTGAAATCCACTTCGCAGTGGATAAACAGAAGGCCATGGAAAAGGGCCTGACTGTGGCGCAGGTATTCATGCAGGTATCCGATGCACTGTCCAATGAGAAGAACGCAACCACCCTCCATATGGACGGCAATGATTACGATGTGGTTGTAGTAGAACGTGACAGCAGCGACCTGACACCGAAATATATCAAGAATCTGAAGCTGACCGGAACCACTGCGGAAGGCAAGGAAGTTACTGTAAAGCTGAAGAATATCGCAGAAGTAATTGAGACGGAGAGTCTGCCGTCTGTGAACCGTATCGACCAGAGAACTTATCTGGGTGTATCTGCAACCATTGCAGATGGTTACAACGTAACCCTGGTTACTGATGCTGCGGAAGAAGCCCTGAAGGCATGGGATGCACCGGAAGATGTTTCCTACAAGTTCAGCGGTGAAAATGAAATGATTATGGACGCCATGGAAGACCTGATACTGATGATGGTACTGGGTGTTCTGCTGGTTTACCTGATTATGGTAGCTCAGTTCCAGTCCCTGCGTTCTCCGTTCATCATCATGTTCACCATCCCGCTGGCCTTTACCGGCGGTCTGGGCGCACTGCTGATCTTCGATAAGGAAATCAGTATCATCGCCATGATCGGTCTGATTATGCTGGTAGGTATCATCGTAAACAACGGTATCGTGCTGGTAGACTACATCAACCAGCTCCGTGCGGAAGGTATAAAGAAGAAGGATGCCATCGTGGAAGCAGGTGCAACCCGTATGCGTCCGGTTCTCATGACCTCTCTGACCACAATCCTGGGTCTGGTTATCATGGCTGTGGGCAAAACCGCAGGTACCGACATGATGCAGCCAATCGCCCTGGTTTCCATCGGCGGTCTGGCATACGCCACCGTTATGACCCTCTTCGTGGTACCGGTTATCTACGACCTGTTCAACGGCGAAACTTATAAGATGGTCAAGGAAGAAGATGTAGATATCAGCGATCTGGTAGTAGAATAATTTTTAATATTGGAATATAATGAAGAGGGATGTCGAATGATATCCCTCTTGTTGTATCCTTTAGTAAGAGAGGAATGTTTATGCGGAAAGAACTTGAGCATTTTTATATAGGAGAAGCACTGGGCGGCAGTCAGGACTGGTTCATGGATCCCTTCATGAAGCTGGGCGGCTGCGGTGCAGTGACGGCCTGCGATACCTGCATCTGGCTGGCACGGTCTCAGGGGGCGGAGTGGCTGTATCCGTTCGCTTTGCAAAATCTCAGCCGGGCTGAATTCCTGCATTTCGGCCGTGTGATGAAACCATATCTGCGTCCCCGTTCCGGCGGAATCAACCGGCTGGATCTTTATATGCGTGGATTTTCGTCCTACCTTCGGGGCAGGGCGGAAGTATGGAGGCAGGAACACCCGGCAGAATGTCGAAATCTGTCGAATATTGATGATTCTGCGCCGCGGATGCTGCGGATGAGCGGTTTTGCAGGTGACTGGCCCGCCGATGAAGCCTGGGAAGCGGTGGTCCGCCAGATTGATGCGGGATTTCCGGTACCGATTCTGGTGCTCCGCCACAAGGATCCGGAATTGAAGGACTTCGTGTGGCACTGGTTTCTGCTGATTGGATATTCCGATGAGGAATCGGAAGAAACGCCGCGGCGCCACGTAAAAGCCGTGACTTACGGTGAGTGGGCCTGGGTAGATTTTGACCGGCTGTGGGACACCGGCTATGAACAGAAGGGCGGTCTGGTACTGTACCGCTGGGATGAATAAGGACGAAAAAGAAAGAAGTGAGTGTAGTGGAAAAACCTTATCGCGAAATAACATTTACCAATAAAGTACTGATTACACTGATTGTGCCGCTGGTCATCGAGCAGTTTCTCAACGTGGCTGTAGGGCTGGCGGACTCGCTGATGGTGGCCAGTGTAGGTGAAGCAGCCGTATCTGCTGTTTCCCTGGTGGACTCCATCAATATGCTGCTGGTGTTTGCGCTGAATGCACTGGCTACCGGCGGCGCGGTAATCTGCGGTCAGTTCCTGGGACGCCGGGAGCTGCACCGGGCCCGGGATGCGGCTCAGCAGCTGCTGGTTTTCGTGACTTTACTGGCAGTGGGAATTACGGCCCTGCTGTACCTGTGCAAATATCTGGTCCTCCACGTTCTCTTCGGGCAGATTGAAGAGGATGTAATGGCCTATGCCAATACCTACTTTTTAATCGTGGAAGCATCCATTCCTTTCATGGCCCTGTACAGCGCCGGCGCGGCTATTTTCCGTGTTATGGGGAATTCTTCCGTTTCCATGAATATTTCTCTTATCATGAACGCCATTAACGTGGGCGGAAATGCACTGCTGATCTTCGGTGCCGGCATGGGCGTGGAAGGGGTTGCGATTCCGACTCTGGCGGCACGCATGGTGGCAGCCGGCGCAGTGCTGGTTCTCCTGAGAAATCCTCAGCTCGACGTCCACCTGACAAAGGGGAAAAAATACCACTACAACCCGCGTACCGTGGGCAAGATTCTGCGGATTGGTGTACCGAGCAGCATCGAAAGCAGTCTGTTCCAGCTTGGCAAAATCCTGCTTCTTTCTCTGGTTTCCACCTTCGGCACAGCATCCATTGCCGCCAACGCCATCGCCAACAGTGTAGCTGTTATTCATAATTTGATCGGCAACTCCGTGGGCATCGCCATGATTACGGTGGTGAGTCAGTGTGTGGGTGCACACGATTTCCATCACGCACGCATGTATGCAGGTAAACTGATGAAGTGGACCTATATTGCATCCACCGCCTGGATTCTCTTCCTGTTCGTTTTACAGCCTTTTATCGTGGGAATGTACAATGTGTCGGAGGAAGCAGCCCGCCTGGCCATGATTATTCTCTGGATGCACGGCTGCTGCTGGATTGTTCTCTGGCCGGTATCCTTCACTCTGCCACAGGCACTGAAGGGGGCAGGGGACACCTCCTTCGTCATGATTGCGGCGGTAGGTTCCATGTGGATCTTCCGTATTTTCCTGGGCTATTTCTTCGCAAAATACATGGGCTTCGGTGTCATCGGCACCTGGCTGGCCATGTTTGCGGACTGGGTGTTCCGCGGTATACTGTTCATCTGGCGCTGGAAGAGCGGTAAATGGGAAAGCAAGTTTGTGCGGTAGCTGGCGGAAAGGAATCTGGATGATGAATTATAAGTGGAAATATGAGACGCCTTCAGGGTTTTCGGATATCTGGATGCGGAGCGACGGGCAGATTTTGACGGGACTCTGGTTTGAAGGTTCCAGGGACCAGCGGAAACATGGGATGGTATGTGAAGAGAGAGAACTGCCCATCTTCGAAGAAACGGTGCGGTGGCTGGATGTTTTCTTCAGCGGCCGGCAGCCGGATTTCACGCCGGAGTATCGGATTGACGGCCTGACGGAGTTCCGCCGGGATGTGATGGAATGTATGCTGGAGATTCCATGGGGTGAGACCGTAACATATGGCGAAATCGCAGCGCGGCTGGCTGAACAGCGGTGTATTGCACGAATGTCTGCTCAGGCAGTGGGCGGCGCTGTGGGATGGAACCCGATCTGCCTGATTATACCGTGTCACCGGGTGGTTGGGGCGGACGGAAGCCTCACCGGCTACGGCGGCGGACTGGAAAATAAGAAAGCACTGCTTGAACTTGAGAAAAGTACTCCTTTTAGGTAAAATATTGCAAAAAGGAGTATGATTTTCTTGATAAATATAGAAAAATTAACTGAAACGGTCAGTTTTAATGAAAAAATCACGTATTTATCTGCAAAAATGTAGATGATACGTGATTTTTGTTGCAGTTTTATGAAATTGTATACTCCTTTTTGATGATTTATGAAGAAAAGGAGTACTTTATCGTGATCTGGCCTCGTCAATCCCCATATTGGCCAGCTCGTCGGCACGGTTGTTCATGCGGGTTACATACTGGAAGTCCTCAAAGTTGAAGGAGGTACTGTTCCATTCCACGAACTTTTCGTAGAGTTTGTCGAAATTTGTCGATTTGCTCGCCAGATTCACGTGGCCCTTTACGCGGTAGAAGGCTACATTGTGCTGGCGGACCAGGGACAGGAGCTCCTTCCAGAGTTCCTGGTTTTCCACCGGCTTCTTGGCTGCGTTGCGCCAGTTGTTCTTCTCCCAGGATTCATACCACTTTTCCCGGAAACAGTTAGCTACATAGGAGCTGTCAGTGAAGACCTGGATGTACTGGCCGGTCTTTTTTAATGCTTTGAAGGCCTCGATGACTGCAGTCAGTTCCATCCGGTTGTTGGTGGTGTTAGCCTCGCCGCCGTATAATTCCTTTTTATGTTCCCCGAACTCCAGGATGGCACCCCATCCGCCGAAGTTCTGATCACTCTGGTTTCCGGCGCAGCCGCCGTCAGTATATATTCTCAAAATTGCCATAGAGGGCAGTTCTCCTTTCGAAGTCATTGTCCTCTATATTATGGACGGTTTTCCGCAGTTTTACAAGTCCTACTTTCCGTAACCGTCAAAATATATACAGCATACCCCAGGGCAATCAGGGTCAGTGCAGCTGCACTGAAGATGTCGCGGCCAGTGGTTCTGGCAGCTTCGTTGGCGAAGGCACCAAGCGCATTGAGCACCCCATGGGTCAGGATGCAGGCCCGGATGCTTCCTGTACGAAAGAAAAGAATAGTGAAGAGAAAACCGGCGGCAAAGGCATAGACAACCTGCAGCAGGCTAGCGAAAAGATCTGCACCGCTGCCGTTGATCAGATTTATGAGATGCCCCATGCCGAAAGTCAGGCTGGATACTGCCACTGCGGTCTTCAGCCCCAAAGGAACCATAGCTTTAAACAGCAGACCGCGGAAGATAACTTCCTCCAGAAAACCTACGCAGAACATGCTTGCCACATAAAGCACCGTTTCAGGTACTGAAAGGTTCATGGTTACCCCGAACCACAGATTTACCGATGCCAGTGCGCCGAGCGGAAAATACCACAGAAGCCGGCTTTCCGGAACAGCCGAAGGGCAGAGGCCGCAGTACTCTTTCAGATTTTGACGGGCAATCCAGACGTAGAGTACCAGTGACAGCACCAGGGCCAGCGGCAAAGTTACTGCTTTCTCGATACCAAGAGAAGCCGATGCATTGTCAGCCAGGCTGAGACTGACCACATAAATCACAATCCAGAGGACTGCAAACAAAATCGGATTTTTCTTATAGAGTTTATTCATGGGACACCTCCTCATAAGTCAGAGTTTCTGCACCAACACGTAGTCCACGAAGGCCCTGGCGCAGAGGGAGCCTTTTTCGTAGGATCGGATGCCCAGAGAAATGGGCGTAGATGAGCCGAAGTCGATTGGAATCGCTTTCACCGGGAAGCGGCAGTTTTCCACAATCATGCGTGGGTAGATGCCGAAACCCAGGTTTTCACTGATCATGGAGAAGTGACCGTAGTCATTGTTCATGGTCATAATCTGGTTGAACTGGATGCCCTTTTCCCGAGCCAGCTTGTAAACATAGGGTGCTTCGTCTTCCGGATAGCCGATAAAGGGATACTTGCCCATCTCGGAAATAGGGAAAACTTCAGCGTCAGCCATGGGATGATTCTCTGCCACCACAGCCACATCCGGTTCCAGACGAAGATCGAAGATGTCGATTTTGTCGGAGGCAGCAGAGTCGGTAGCCAGGAACCCGCAGTCAGCGTCGCCCTCTGCCAGCATGCGGATTCCCTGAGCCGGCCCTTCGCAGGTGGTGACGGTGATGTCGATGCCCGGGTACTTTTCCTTGAACCCCCGCAAAATATCCGGCAGCCAGCACACGATGACCGTGTTGAAGGAAATGAGCCGGATGTGACCCTTCACCAGGCCTCGGATGTTATCCATCTGTTCCCGGACCGCCTGTTCCTGCTGGTAAAGCTGCTGTATGTGAGGCAGAAGGGTTTCGCCTTCCGGAGTCAGCCGGACGCCGCCGAATTCACGCAGAAAAAGAGGGAAGCCCGCCTGCTCCTCCATATTTCCTACGATATAGCTGATGCCGGCCTGGGTGTAGCCCAGTGCGTCGGCTGCCTTGCGGTAGCTGCCCAGTCTGGCGATGGTAATGAATACTTCTGCGTTAAATCGTTCCACGATGTCCTCCCGTGTTCTGCTGCGAAGGCGATAAGAAAACTTGTATTTATCGTTAAGCAACTTCCGTTTTACTTTACATTTGAGTAATATTATAATACAGGCAGGGATAAAAAGAAAGTTAATTTCCCGTTGAGGTATATGTATGAAGGAGAGTGCTCTATGAACTTATACGAAAAAGTAGAACAGAAATTAAAGGAACTTGGTATCGAATTTGAGCTGGTGGAACATGAGCCGGCAGTGACCACGGAACTGGCGGACCAGTTCATCGAAGGCATCGAAGGGGTACGGACCAAGGCCATGTTTCTGACCAATAAGAAAAAGACGGAATGGTTCCTGGTGATTATGGACGACGGCAAACGGCTGGACATGGAAAAGTTCGGAGAACTGGCCGGAACCAAACGAATCAAAATGGCCTCCGCTGAGAGTCTTTATGAAAAGATGCTGCTGCCTCCCGGCGTGGTGTCACCTTTCGGCCTGCTGAACAACGAAGATAAGGACATCAAAGTCTACATCGACGAGGAAATCATCGGGGAAAAGCGGATGAGCTTCCATCCCAACACCAATGAAAAAACCATCTTCGTGGAAACCCCGGACCTGCTCCGGTACCTGAAAGCCATCGGCTGCGAAGCAGAAGTTGTACTGCTGTAATTGCGAATAAAATAAGTAAAAACGGTGATGTAAGAAATTCAAAATGGGTTCCAAATGAGTTTCCAATTGGGTTTTCTCGTCACCGTTTTGTTCATATACAATATTCGACATGGAAACATACATAATTATTCATGGTGTAACCTTTTTTCTGAAATTCGAATACACTGCATGCACGCTTTTTTGAGTTTTTACGCACGAAAAGCGTACAGGAGGATCTGGATGAAGACGGCTACTCGCCATTTTTAGCAGATGTTTGTAATAAACTGTAAAATCATGCCTTGCTTCGGAGGATTTTTTTCGTGAAATCTTCTGCATACAGCTAAATTTATAGGAACCTTGCACGCTAAATAAACGAAAAACAGCGATTTAGCGTGCAGAGACCGAATCAGTTCCCTGAAGCCTGCCCATGTAAGCGATTTTAGGGATGCGAAATATGTCGAAAGGTGGTATAATATATTAGTTAGACTGGCATGGCAGACCGGTCTGACGGAGGAGGATATTGATTTGATTTTAGGATTCAGTACGCTGGCTTCAAGCAGCAGCGGAAACTGTTATTACATAAAAAGTGAAACCACCAGCATATTAGTAGATGTGGGAATCAGCGCGGCTCAGATTATCAAGCGGCTGGATGCGCTGGAAGTCAGCGCCCAGGAAATCGCAGGGGTGTTCCTGACCCACGAGCACGTGGACCATGTGAAGAGCGTGTCTGCGTTCCATAAGAAGGCACCGGCGGCCTGGTTCATCGCATCTCAGGGCACCATCAACGGCTTGGATGAAAAGGTCCGTACTGCCATTGAAAACCAGCTGACCATCGTGGCGCCTGGATGCTGTGACGGAAGCCGGTGCAGGGATCTGATGATCGGGGATATCGAAGTTCATGCCTTCTGCCTGTCCCACGATGCGGCAGAACCGACAGCCTATACCTTCAGCAAGGAAGGCCGCAAAATCGCCATCGTCACTGACACAGGCATTGTTACGGAAGAGATTTACGATGCTCTGAAGGATGCAGACCTTCTGGTGCTGGAGTCAAACCACGAAGAAAATATTTTGCTGTACGGCAGCTACCCTTACAGCGTGAAGCGGAGAATCCTCAGCGATGAGGGCCACCTGTCCAACGAAGCGGCGGGCAAGTGCCTGGTACGTATGCTGAAGGAGCGCCGGGAGAATGGCGAGATAAGAGTGCCGCGGGTGCTTCTGGCCCATCTGAGCAGAGAGAACAACACGCCCCAGCAGGCTTTCCTGACGGTGCGCAATGTGCTGGAGGAAGAGGATTTTTATATCGGCAAAGATTTAAAGATAGACGTGCTGGGACCGGATCCGGTGCCGGTGCTCATGGAGGTTTAGTATGAAGATTCAGATTATCTGCATTGGGAAACTGAAAGAAAAATACTGGAGCGACGCGGTGGCGGAGTACAGCAAGAGGATGAAGCGTTTTGCCAACCTGGAAATTATCGAACTGAAGGAATCCCGTCTGCCGGATAACGCATCCCCGGCTGACGAAGAAAAGGTAAAAGTGGAAGAAGGCAAGTCCATCCTGGCCAAAATCCCGGATTCCACCTACGTTATCACCCTGGAGGTTCTGGGTAAGCAGCTCAGTTCTGAAGAGCTGGCAGAGAAGATGGACGACCTGGCTAACATGGGCAGAAGCGACATCGCTTTCGTCATCGGCGGCAGCCTGGGACTGTCTTCTGAAGTAAGCAAACGGTCTGACTTCAAACTGTCCTTCAGCCGCATGACCTTCCCGCATCAGATGATGCGTGTGGTGCTGCTGGAACAGGTGTACCGTGCATTCAAAATCAACCGGAACGAAGCATATCATAAATAGGCGATAGACGATGGCGATTATAAACACAGAAGAAAACTACAGACTGCATCAGGAGGGTGAGGTGAAATGGGTCACCTTCCCGGAGCTCGACGCGTATCCGGAGCTGGTCCATGCCTTCACTACCCGCCATGGCGGTGTAAGCACCGGTGAGAAGACCAGCCTCAACTTCGGCAAAGGACCTGACGAAACCTGGGACAACATCCTGGAAAACTACCGGATTCTGGCCGCAGCCCTCAGTGAAGAGGCAGGAAAGGCAGGCTTTGTGAACCGGGAGCACATGGTCCGCACTGACCAGACCCATACGGCCAATGTCCTCACGGTAACAGAAGAACACCTTTCCATGGGGATTCTCCGTGAACGGGAATACACCAATATCGACGGACTCATTACCAATAAGCGTGGACTCACCCTGATTACCAGCCACGCTGACTGCAACGCATTGTTCTTTTATGATCCGAAACAGCAGGCCATCGGACTGGCCCATTCCGGGTGGAAGGGAACCCTGCAGGAAATCGGGGCGCAGATTATCAGACAAATGTCGACAGAATTCGACACACAGCCGGAAGACCTCATCGTGGGCATCGGTCCGGCTCTCTGCCAGACCTGCTTTGAAGTGGATGAGGATGTGGCGCAGAAGTTCTACCAGAAGAACCCTGCATGGAAGACCATGGCCTTTCAGAGGGAAATCGGCATCTGCAGCGAAACCGGAGAGGAAAGGCGGAAACACTACATCGACCTGAAGAGTGTGGTGCGGGAGACTTTGATGAGAAGCGGCGTGAAGTCTGAGAATATTCACGATATGGGCCTGTGCAGCAAGTGCCGGCCGGATCTTTTCTACTCCTACAGAGGGCAGAAAGGGAAAAACGGAAACATGGTATCGGTCATGATGCTGAGACCTTAATTGAATTACAGAAACAGAAACCCTGGTGATTTTCACCGGGGTTTTTCTATTGGCCGCAGTGCTAAGAAAACGCTCGAAAAACCTCAGAATTTCAACGTTTCTTGGCATTTTTGTGACGGGGAAAAGTATAGCATTTTTCATGGAAATATGCTATAGTGTACCAAATTTACCGGGAGGGACAGATCATGCTGAATGTGGAGGAATTGGGAGCACGGATTATCATAGGTTTTGGAGATGGCAGTCTGTATCTGACAGAAAGCACTCTGTGGGGATTCATCCTCGCTGCCCTGCTGGCGGCCGCAGGCATCTGGCTGGGACATGGACTGAAACCGGTGCCGGAGACCCGGAGACAGCTGCTGGCTGAACTCATCGTGGAAAAACTGTATCGGTATACGGAAGAAAACCTGGGTGATAGCGGCAGCCGGTTCGCACCTTACCTGGGAACGGTCTTTGCTTTTATTCTGACTGGAAGCGGACTGGGGGTTCTGGGGCTGCGGCCTGTAACCGCGGATGTCAATGTGACCTTCGGCCTGGCTCTGCTCAGTTTTCTTCTGATTCAGATCAGCAGTATCCGGGATCAGGGACTTGGAGGGCGCTTCCGTCATCTCTGTGAACCTTATCCTTTCATGCTGCCCCTCCATCTGATGGAGGAAGTGACTCTGCCGGTATCGCTGGCCTTCCGTCTCTTTGGGAACATTTTCGGAGGAGTGGTAGTAGTGGAACTCTGGTTTGTTTTCATGGAGTGGCTCAGCAGCTTCATCAGCGAAGTGCCGTTTCTGCGGGCTGTGCTGGTGCTTCCTCTGAATGCGTTCTTTGATATTTTCGAGCCGTTCATTCAGACTTATATCTTCGTCACACTGACCATGGTCTTCCTGAACCGGGCAGTGGAAGGCGGACGTCACCGTACGTAACCCGGCAAAGTGTGTGGAATTATTTAATATTCAAGGAGGGATCTACTATGTCTACAACATTTATTGCACTGGCGGCCGGACTGGCCATGGGACTGGCAGCACTGGGGATTTCCATCGGTCAGGGGATTATCGGATCCAAGGCCATGGAGAGCATCGCAAAGCAGCCGGAGGCGGCAGGGAATATACGTACCACCATGATTGTGGCCCTTGCTATTATGGAAACCATAGGTGTACTGACTTTCGTTATTGCAATCATTATGACAGGTTCCCTGTAGGAAAATCCGGTTTGCCGGACATTACCGAAAAGGAGGCGAAGTCATGGAAATAACCTTGTATCAGGGCCTTCTGGAGTTCAACTGGAACCTGCTTCTGAGTGCAGTTACCGTTCTGGTACTGTATCTGATTCTGAAAAAGTACTTTTTCGAGAAGGTGCATGATGTACTCATGGAACGCCAGGTACACATAGAAGAACAGCTGACCCATGCCAAAGAAATGGAGCGGAATGCCGGTGCTTTGCTGGAGGAATACAGCTGGACGCTGGCCAATGCGGAGGAAGAAAAACGCAGTATTCTCCGGCAGGCAAGGGTCGAGGCAGATCAGCGGGCTGAAAAGATTATTGAGAAGGCCAGGGATGAAGCCGCAGAGCTGAACGCCCGAACTCACGAAAAACTGGCTCACGAAGAAGAAAAAATCCTGCACCGGCTGCATGAGGAAATCGCGGAACTGGCAGTACTGGCCGCAGGTCGGATTCTGCAGCGCGAAGTAAAGGAAACGGACTATACAGAACTGGTAGACCGTGTAATAGAGGAGGCGAAAACAGCCAAATGGGAGAATCAATGATAGCGCAGGCCTATGGAAATGCTCTATATGAAGCTGCCCGGGCTGCGGGCAGGGAGGAACAGGTTCTGGATGAAGTCACCTGTCTGGCAGAGCTGATGGAATCAGAGGATGCACTCCGGAAGTTTCTGGGAAGTCCGGCAGTTACGAAAGAGAAGAAAAAGGATTTTGCGGAGACGGTTCTGCGGGGACGGGTCAGTGACGAGATGGTAAATTTTCTGTTCGTCCTCATCGACAAAGAACGGGTGTGGCATATTGCCAGGATTGCAAGGGTATACCGGCGCCGGTTTGCTGAGGCACGGAATGTGGCAGCAGGGAAAATCTATTCGGCGGCACCCATGCCGGAAGAACAGATAGAGTCTACGGAGCAGGCCATGTCCAGGCTGCTTGGAAAACGGGTGGAACTGGAAAACGAGGTGGATACCCGCCTGCTTGGGGGTATGAAAATACAGGTGGACGGAAAGCTTCTGGACCGTTCCCTGAAGGGCGAACTGGCTTTGCTGCTGGCTGCGCTGAAAAGATAGGTGTGTGAAAAGAAGGGAGGTGTCACCGGTGAATTTAAGACCAGACGAAATTACTTCGGTAATCCGCGAACAGATAAAAAATTACCACAGCCGGTTTGAAATCGAGGACTATGGAACCGTTCTTCGGGTAGGAGACGGCATCGCCCGTGTTTACGGTCTGGCTCAGTGCATGGAAGGGGAACTGCTTCAGTTTGAAAGCGGCGTGTTCGGAATGGCACTGAATCTGGAGGAAGACAATGTAGGGGTTGTGATTCTCGGCTCAGACAGGGAAATCAAAGAAGGCGATCTGGTGAAACCGACCGGTCAGGTGGCGGAAGTTCCTGTAGGAGAAGCGCTGATTGGAAGAGTTGTGGATGCTTTGGGAAAGCCCATTGACGGCAAAGGCCCGATTCTGGCTTCTGCATACCGGCCGGTGGAACATGAGGCACCGGGAGTGCTGAAGCGGCGTTCCGTAAATGAACCGCTGCAGACGGGAATCAAAGCTATCGATACCATGCTGCCCATCGGCAAAGGCCAGAGGGAACTGATTATCGGAGACCGCCAGACGGGAAAAACAGCTCTGGCCGTGGATACCATTCTGAATCAGAAGGGGAAGAATGTGATCTGCGTTTATGTAGCTGTGGGCCAGAAGAAGTCCACGGTGGCACAGCTGGTGCAGACGCTGGAAACCCGGGGCGCCATGGATTATACCCTGGTGGTTTCTTCGACGGCCAGTGACTCTGCACCGCTCCAGTATCTGGCGCCCTATTCCGGGTGTGCCATGGCTGAATATTTTATGTATAAGGGACGGGATGTCCTGATTGTTTATGATGACTTGTCAAAACATGCCGTGGCCTACCGGGCCATGTCTCTTCTGCTTCATCGCCCTCCGGGCCGTGAAGCTTATCCCGGCGACGTGTTTTATCTGCACAGCCGGCTGCTGGAACGGGCTGCCCGTTTGTCGGATGATCTGGGAGGAGGTTCCATCACAGCACTTCCGATTATAGAAACTCAGGCCGGTGACGTATCGGCCTATATTCCGACCAATGTGATTTCCATAACGGATGGGCAGATTTTTCTGGAGCCTGAACTGTTTTTTAATGGACAGCGCCCTGCCGTCAATGTGGGAATTTCCGTATCCAGGGTAGGCGGCAACGCACAGATAAAAGCCATGAAGCAGGTGAGCTCGAAAATAAGGCTGGAGCTTGCTCAGTACAGAGAACTGGCTGCCTTTTCCCAGTTCGGTTCTGATCTGGATCCGGATACCCGGGCGCGTCTTGCCCATGGAAAGATTCTGCTGGAAGTCCTGAAGCAGCGGGAGTATGCACCCATGGATGTAATTGACCAGATTGTTATTATTTTTGCTGCATCCGGCGGGTATATGGAAGATGTGCCGGTGGATGAGGTGCGGCAGTTTGAAGCAGGTCTGCTGGACTATATGCGCCATCACTTTCCGGAGGTAGAAGAGTCAATCCGGGAAAGCGGACAGCTGACGGAAGAAACTGTGGAGGCACTGCGGAAAGGGATTCTGGCCTATAAGGGGATGAGGAAACATGACTGAAACGATGCAGGATATCCGAAGAAGAATGCATACCATTGAAAGTACGCAGCACATTACCCACGCCATGCGGCTGGTTTCTGCTTCCA
>JAFYNS010000060.1 GCA_017556505.1 Bacillota bacterium
CCAGAAGTTCTATGATGGGCTGCTGACGGGCGAAATAAACCTTCCGAAGGTTAAGAAACCATACAATCCAAGCAGTATACGCAGAATACACAATGTAATCAGCAGTTCCTTAACCGCTGCCGTTCAATGGCAGCTTATAGAGGACAACCCTTGCAGACGAGTAAAGCCACCAAAGACAAAACGCAGTTCAGATATAAAGTGTTTCAACCTTGAAGAGGCACAGATTTTTCTGCAGTATATTACAGAACCTTATACCGTACCGCATGGCGGCCGTGGTGAATATGGCACAGTAGCTGCGGATATTCGAACAGAATCATTACAGTTGATTACACTATTCAATCTTGCCCTTTATGGCGGATTTCGCCGCGGAGAGCTGCTGGCCTTGACATGGGAAGACATTGACTTCCATCACCGAACTATTACCGTGAACAAATCACTGGCCAAAACAAAAGCGGGATTTCTGGTAAAGAGTACGAAAAACGAAGCTTCTAAAAGAGTTGTAGCAGTACCAGCAGAATGTATCACTTTGCTGAAAAGGCTTAACCTGCAGCAGAAAGAACAGCGAATGAAGTTCGGTTCTGCTTGGGAAGGTAAGAACAATGTGTTTTCACAGACTATGGGCGGCTATATGGATACAAATACACCGAATCACAGTTTTCAGCGAATCATCAAGCGGTATAATCAAACCCACGAGGATCAGCTGCCGTTAATTTCCTTCCATGGTCTGCGGCATACATCAGCAACCTTACTTATCGCACAGAATAACGATATCAAGACCGTATCTGCCCGTTTAGGCCATGCCGATGTATCTACCACCCTGAATATCTACAGCCATGCACTAAAAGAACGAGATGAAAAGGCTGCAGATTCCTTGTCAATCCTCTTCAAACAGCAGGCATAAACATTGAAATTTCAGTATTTGTTAGTCAAATGTTAGTCAAATTTAGTAATTGAAGAGGAAACTTCAAAAGAATACAAAAACGAAAAAACCGCAACCTCACTGTTTCCAATGGATTGCGGTTTTTATGTTGGAGCTGTTGAGCAGACTTGAACTGCCGAACCTCATCCTTACCAAGGATGCGCTCTACCGACTGAGCTACAACAGCACGCTCACAACATCAATGATTATATCACTATTTATTGACAAATGCAAGCACTTTTTTAACTTTTTAGGAAAGTTTTTTACTCGTTCAGATATTTCAGAACTTTCTCACGGATTCTGCCCATTGCGTTATCAATGGAGCTGCGCGGACGGCCCAGTATGTCTGCGATTTCCTGATTGGTCAAGCCCTTCAGTTTTTCGCGGAGTACCTGTTTTTCCAGCTTGCTGAAAGTGTCCTTATCATCATCCTTCAGGAAACAGGTAACTTCCTGCAGCAGCATCTGAGTTTCCGGTTCCAGACCACGGTTGTCCTGCAGTACGTCCTCCAGGGCACCTTCTTCGGCACCTTCTTCTGTTTCCAGACCGAATCCCTGACTGAAAGAAAGAGATTCGTTCAGAGGGCTGTGTTTTTTTCGGTTTGCACTTTTCGCTGCGTCACGAAGATGGTTGTTTATGCAAGTCGAAGCAAACGTCCGGAAGGACGCATCCTTTTCAAACTTGTATCTGTGAATTGCTTTATGCAGTCCGATTCGGCCTTCCTGAACCACATCGTTATGGTCTGCACCACTCATAAAGTAGTTGGCTGCGCATGCCTGAACCAGATTTTCATATCTTTTGATAAGCAGTTCTTCTGCCGTCTCGCTGCCCTCCTGACTCATCAGGATCAGCTGTTCTTCGGTGATATGCAGTTCACTGTTTCCCATAAAATTTCTCCGTCAGGGACGGCGGTTGCATTACGCTTCCGCCGCCATATCTCTCTGCTTTCTGATTTCGTAAATAATGATGGCTGCCGCATTGGATGCGTTCAGGGAAGTGATTCTTCCTACCATCGGCATGGATACCACGAAGTCGCACTTATCGCGTACCAGCTTGCTGATGCCGGCGCCTTCGCTGCCGATTACTACAGCAATCTTACCCTTCATGTCCTGTTCATAGTAGTTGCGGCCGCCCATATCGCAGGCTGCAACCCAGATGCCCTTTTCCTTCAGTTCTTCGATGGTCTGAGCAATATTGGTCACCTTCACTACCGGCATGTACTCGATAGCACCTGCGGAAGATTTTGCCACGACTTCAGTCAGGCCGCATGCATGTCTGCGTGGGATGATGATGCCGTGTGCGCCTGCACATTCTGCAGAACGCATGATAGCGCCCAGATTGTGCGGATCTTCCAGGTTATCCAGAATAATGATGAACGGATCTTCGCCGCGTTCTTCTGCCAGTGCGAAGATATCTTCCATTTCTGCGTATTCATAAGGACTCACATAAGCCACAACGCCCTGATGCGGACGTCCGCCGGCGATACGGTCCAGAGCCGCCTTTTCCACGCTGATAACCGGAATGGACTTTTCCTTGGCCATTGCCACGATCTTGATCATGGAGCCTTCGCGGGAGCTTACCATCAGCTTGTCCACCGGACGGTCATTCTTCAAAATCTCAGTTACCGGGTTTCTGCCGATAATTACGTTTGGATCCGGTTCGCTGAAGCGGTCGTTCTTTTCGAACGGATCAAAGCTTTCGCGGCGTGCTGCAGGTCTTGCAGAGCGTTCGCCTCTCGCAGCGCGTCCTGTGCCTTCCTTGCCCGGCATTTCCATGCCGCGGGCTGCATAATATCTGCCACGCTTGGTGTCGTGGTTGTCTCTTCTGTTTTTAACCTTTGCCATGGTTTATTTTCTCCTGTATTCTCTGAATCTGTAGGTTACACCATTTTCTTCCTGCGGCTGGCTCTCCCATACCACTTCAAAATCCGGATCTTCGTCCAGGTTCGGGAAGAACCGGTCGGACTCGAAACACTGCTCCATACGGGTAATGATGCAGGTATCGCACAGGGGCAGCATCTGTTCATAAATGCTCCCGCCGCCGCAGACCATGATACCGTCCGTACCTGCGTCACCAGCCGCTTCCAGAGATTTTGCCACGGCATCTTCCACGGAAGAAGCGATGATGCAGCCGTCCTTCTGAAACTCCGGATTGCCGCTGACAATCACGTTAACGCGGTTTGGCAGAGGACGTCCGCCGGGAAAGGTTTCCAGGGTCTTGCGGCCCAGAATGATGACCTTACCGGTGGTCTGCTCTTTGAAAAACTTCAGGTCGCCGGGCAGGTGAACCAGCAGCTGGTTGTCCTTGCCGATGCCCCAGTTTTTTTCGGTTGCTACGATAATTTTCATGCCGGCCTCCTAAACTGCCACCGGAATTCCGGTAACCTGCGGATTCTTCTGGTAATCTTCGATAATTACGTCATCCGGTGTGAAATCGTAGAAGTTTGTAATCTCAGGATTGAGACGGAACTTCGGTGCCGGATACTGCGGACGGGTAATCAGTTCCTCGATAACCGGAACGTGACGGTCGTAAATGTGTGCGTCAGCGATAACATGAACCAGTTCGCCGGCTTCCAGACCGCTGACCTGTGCCATCATGTGCACCAGTACTGCATACTGAACCACGTTCCAGTTGTTTGCTGCCAGAATGTCCTGGGAGCGCTGATGCAGGATCGCATTCAGGGTGTTTCCGCTCACATTGAAGGTTACGGAATAGGCGCATGGTTCCAGGTTCATTTCTTTCAGGTCCGCAAAATTATAGATGTTGGTCATGATTCTGCGGGAATAAGGGGTGTTTTTCAGCTGCCAGAGAACGTTGTCCACCTGGTCCATTTCCCCCTGCGCAAACTGGTACTTCTGCGCCATCTGATAGCCGTAAGCCTTGCCGATGGAGCCGTTTTCATCTGCCCATTCATCCCAGATATGGCCCTTCAGATCTTTGATGTTATTGGATTTTCTCTGCCAGATCCACAGCATTTCGTCCACCGCTGTCTTGATGGCAGTCGGACGCAGGGTCAGGGCAGGAAACTCTTCTTTTAAATTATAGCGGTTCACCACACCGAAGGTTTTGATGGTGTGGGCCGGGGTGCCGTCTTCCCACTTGGGGCGGACAATCTGGCCTTCGGAGCTGAATCCGTGGTCCAGGATTTCACGGCACATATTGACGAACAAAACGTCTGCTTTACTCATGTTTTGTCTCCTCGATGATTTCCATGGCATGGAAAATGATTTCTTCCATGCGTTCTTTGCGGCCGTCCAGGTGGAGCCACCCGATCAGCGCCTCAAAGGCTGTCGCCAGTTTATAGTTCACCGGGTCTGCGTTCCGCGGTTTGGATGCGGTCTTGTGGTTCCGCGCCCTCTTCACCAGGCTCACTTCCTCTTCTGTGAGGAATTCCTCGTTCATCATCCGCTTCACAGCCTTAGCCTGTCCTGCGTTGTTCACGTAGTTGATGGACAGCTTATGGAGATGGTCCACATGAACCTTCTCCTGCTGCAGTACCCGCTCTCTTACATAAATTTCATAGACGGCATCGCCTATGTAAGCCAATGCCGTCGTGTTCATGTTCTTCGTATTGTTTGCTGCTGTCATACTATGCTCTGATAATCTGCACGCCCTGCGGAGTATCCTTCAGGGTGATGCCCTTTTCCTTCAGAATGTCACGGATTTCGTCTGCACGTGCGAAGTCCTTCGCCTTTCTTGCAGCCTGACGTTCGTCGATCAGTGCCTGAATTTCAGGTTCCACTTCCACAGTTTCTTCCACTTCCTGTTCCAGCAGGCCCAGGATAGAGGTCAGTTCAGTCAGTGCAGCCAGTGCCTTCTGTGCGAATTCCTTAGATGCGCCGTTCTTCACTGCGGTGTTGATGTCAGTTACCAGCTGGAATACAGCGGTGATCGCATCTGCAGTGTTCAGGTCGTCATCCATGGCTTCGATGAAAGCGTCACGGTGCTTGCCGAAACCTTCCAGTGCAGCAGCTTCTTCTGCAGTCATTTCTGCAGCAGCTGCGGAAGCAATCAGGTGCTTCAGATTGGACTTTGCATTTCTCATTCTGGTCAGACCGTTCTTGGACTGGGTCAGAATATCATCGCAGAAGTCGATTGGTCCTCTGTAGTGGCCGGACAGGATCAGGAAACGCAGAGTTTCGCCGTCGTATACCTGCAGCAGGTCACGTACAGTCTTGAAGTTGCCCAGGGACTTGGACATCTTGGTACCGTCTACGTTGATGTAGCCGTTGTGCATCCAGTAGTTTGCGAAAGTGCAGCCGTTGTGTGCTTCGGACTGCGCGATTTCGTTTTCATGGTGAGGGAACTGCAGGTCAGCACCGCCGGCATGGATGTCGATGGTGTTGCCCAGGAACTTCTTCGCCATGCAGGAGCACTCAATGTGCCAGCCCGGACGGCCCATGCCCCATGGGGATTCCCATGCGATTTCGTCGTCGGTCTTTCTTGCTTTCCACAGTGCGAAGTCCAGTGGGTCTTCCTTCTGTTCGCCAACAGCGATTCTAGCACCGGCAATCAGATCTTCGATGTTCTTGCCGGACAGCTTGCCGTAACCAACAAACTTTCTGGTTCTGTAATATACGTCACCGTCCACTTCGTAAGCAAACCCCTGTTCAATCAGGTCCGCTACGAACTGTACGATTTCAGGAATGGTCTTGGAAACCTGCGGATGTACGGTTGCCTTTCTTACATTCAGAGCAGCTGCATCCTTATAATATTCTTCAATATACTTTTCGCTCACTTCCGGTGCGGAGCAGCCTTCTTCACGTGCACGGTTGATGATCTTGTCATCAACGTCTGTAAAGTTCTGTACGAACTTTACCTTGTAGCCGCGGTATTCCAGATACTTTCTCATAGTATCGAACACTACGAAAGGTCTTGCATTACCGATGTGGAAGAAGTTGTATACGGTAGGACCGCAGACATACATCTTCACCTTGCCCGGTTCGATTGGAACGAATTCTTCTTTTCTTCTGGTCAGGGTATTATAAATTTTCATCTTTTATATCCTCTCTGCACTCTTCTGTGCATGGCTGGCAGCTGCCGGCCGTGCATGTTTCTTCATGAGATTTTTCTTCTGTATCATGCATCTGACGGATGATCTGTTCCAGATGAACAATTCTTCTCCGCAGACACTCGATTTCCACTGCCACAGGATCCGGCAGGTCCACCTGGTTCATATCCTGGGTGGTGCTCTTTCCGTAACGCTTTACGATGGTGCCCGGAATCCCCACTACGGTACATCCGGAAGGAACTTCCTTCAGCACCACAGAACCGGAACCGATTTTCACATCGTCGCCAACGGTGAATGGCCCCAGCACTTTGGCGCCGGACGCGATTATCACGCGGTTGCCGATGGTCGGATGACGTTTGCCGGTGTCCTTACCGGTACCGCCCAGGGTTACACCCTGATAGATGGTCACATCATCACCGACTTCTGCCGTTTCCCCGATGATAACCCCCATGCCGTGGTCGATGAAGCAGCGGCGGCCGATGACAGCCCCCGGATGAATCTCAATCCCGGTGAAAAAGCGGGTCAGCTGGGAAATCACTCTGGCGATCAGCTTCAGATTGTGTTTATAGCACCAGTGGGCAG
This sequence comes from Bacillota bacterium, assembly GCA_017556505.1. Taxonomy (GTDB): domain Bacteria; phylum Bacillota; class Clostridia; order Peptostreptococcales; family Anaerovoracaceae; genus RGIG7179. The sequence goes on from JAFYNS010000060.1 coordinate 6,513, forward strand.
GACGGTGGAGAATCAGCGCCCAGATGCCCGGATAACAGATCAGAACCTCGAACCCGTTTCTCGCTGCCGGGTCCTTTTCGACCATATTTCTGATGTCCTCTCCAACTTCCTTAAAAAATCCCATAGTTTCACTTTCCTTCTTTCAAAAAGTCAAGATTATTCTTCTATTACCTTTACGGACTTCATGATCTGTGCTTCGTAAGGCTTGTCGCTCCAGTTTCTTCTTACGCCTACGATTGCATCTGCAGTTTCCATACCTTCGGTGATCTTACCGAATGCTGCATACTGACCGTCCAGGTGCGGTGCATCTGCGACCATGATAAAGAACTGAGAACCAGCGGAGTCCGGATGCATTGCTCTTGCCATGGACAGAACGCCTCTTGTGTGCTTCAGATCGTTCTGTACGCCGTTTGCAGCGAATTCACCCTTGATGTTCCAGCCAGGACCGCCTGTACCGGTACCGTTAGGGCAGCCGCCCTGAATCATGAAGCCAGGGATGACTCTGTGGAATTCCAGGCCATTGTAGAAACCGCTGTTAGCCAGCTTTTCGAAGTTTTCTACAGAGATTGGTGCGATTTCAGGGTACAGTTCGCCGGTCATTACGCCGCCGTTTTCCATTTCAAAAATTACTTTTTTCATTGTATTTTCTTCCTTCCTGTTGTGTTACATTTCGTTTCTATAAAATCATGCCGCTGCAGAGCACTGCGCCCACAGCCCCCATGATGAGAATCAGTTTCACTGCACTGACTTTGAACCGGCTGACCAGAATCAGGGTGGTCAGGGTAATCAGTACAGGGATGGGGTCGATTGCCGCCACGAATCCGGCAAAATCTGCAATCTCCGCAAATTCCACCTTCAGCAGGGCTGTTTCCCCGATAAAAAGTGCTCCCGCCGCAATCATGCCGACGGTAACCGGCCGGATACCTTTAAAAGCTCCGTCCATAATTTTATTATTCCGGTACATGGTCATAAACTTCACCACCAGAGCCACCAGAATAAAGGATGGTGCCGCTACACCGATGGTTGCCGCTGCAGAACCTGCCACACCTGCCACCTTGAATCCCACGAAGGTAGCCGCGTTGACCGCAATGGGTCCCGGGGTTGCCTGTGAGATAGCGAACAGGTTTGCAAATTCCTCCGGCGCCATGTCGGAGAAGGTCAGCACACTCTGGTAGATCATAGGCAGAATGGCCATACCGCCGCCGAATCCGATGATACCGATCTTAAAGAAGGTGAAGAACAGATTCCATATCGTGAGAAGTGAAGTCATTCTTTTTCACCTCCCAGGCTGCGGGTGTTTTGCCAGGTGGAGTAGAGAATGCCGACAGCGATACCGGCCAGAATGGCCCACACTGCACTGACATCAAATACAGCGATAGCCACAAAGGCACAGCCCGCCACAACCCACGCAAAGGCAGATTTCAGCACCTGCTTTCCCAGCTTGATGGCTGCCCAGAGAATCAGTCCGGCCGATGCCGCATTAATTCCGGTCAGAGCACCCTGCACGTAAGGGTTCTCATTGAATCCCTCAAGTACACATACCACCAGAATGATGATTATAAACGACGGAAGTACCATTCCCAGAGTCGCTGCAAGTGCACCCTTAAGTCCCTTCATGAAATAGCCGGTATAGGTGGCCATGTTGATGGCGATGACACCGGGCAGACCCTGGCTCACCGCCAGACAGTCCACCACTTCATCTTCCGTCATCCATCCGTACTCCTTGCACATCTTGTCCTGCAGCAGAGGCACCATGGCCATCCCGCCGCCGAAGGTGAACAGGCCCAGTTTGAAGAAGGCCGAAAAGAGCCGGAAATATATGTTTTGTGAGAATTTATTCTTCTCCATAATGTTTCTCCGTCCGATGCGGAATTACATACCGTATCTTTCTGCGTTAACCAGTGCGATGCAGTCTGCGATTGCTTCTTCGATGGTTTTTTCGGACTTTTCTGCTTCGCGTCTCAGCTTGTATTCCACTACGCCTTCCGGTGCTCTCTTACCTACGGTAATTCTTACCGGAATACCCAGCAGGTCAGCATCCTTGAACTTTACGCCAGGACGTTCGTTTCTGTCATCCAGCAGAACTTCCACGCCTGCTCTCTGCAGTTCTTCGTAGATTCTTTCTGCAGCAGCAACCTGTTCTTCGTCCTTGATGTTAACCAGGGAGATGATTGCATGGTATGGAGCCACGGATACAGGCCAGATGATACCGTCTTCGTCGTGGTGCTGTTCTACGACTGCGGACAGGGTTCTGGTAACACCGATACCGTAGCAGCCCATTACAATCAGCTGATCCTTCTGGTTTTCATCCTTGTAAGTTGCATTCATTGCTGCGGAGTACTTGGTACCCAGCTTGAATACCTGACCTACTTCGATACCTCTTGCGTGCTGTACAGGAGCGCCGCATACAGGACAAGGATCGCCAACCTTCAGAGTCTTCAGGTCGCATACGATGTCGCCCTTGTAATCTCTGCCGTAGTTTACATTCTTGATGTGGTGGTCCTTCTTGCACGCACCTGCAGCCAGGTTCTTCAGGCCAACCAGTTCGCTGTCTACTACGATCTTGCAGTCGTGCAGACCTACAGGACCTGTGAAGCCGCCAACTGCACCTGTTACAGCACCCATCTTTTCTTCGTCAGCGAATTCGATGGAGTGTTCAGGAATGTTCAGAGCGTTTACCAGCTTAACCATGTTCAGTTCGCGGTCGCCTCTGATGAAAGCAGCTACGTAACCGTTCTGCTTGCCTTCTTCATCATAAGTTACGAACAGCAGAGCCTTGATGGTCTTTTCCTGAGGCAGATCCAGGAAGTTAGCAACTTCTTCGATGGTCTTGGTGCCAGGAGTGAATACTTCTTCCATTTCCAGCATTGCTACATCGTCGCCGTCTGCTGCTGCATCCACGCATTCTGCTCTTTCTACAGTAGCAGCCATGTCGCAGTGGTCGCAGTAAGCGATTTCACTTTCACCAACTTCGGACAGTGCGGTGAATTCGTGGGAGTTGCTGCCGCCGATAGCACCGGTGTCAGCTTCTACCGGACGGAACTTCAGACCACAGCGGGTGAATACTCTTTCATACGCTTCATACATATCGTCGTAGCTCTTATCCAGACCTTGAAAGTCCTTGTCGAAGGAGTAAGCGTCCTTCATGATGAACTCACGGCTTCTCATCAGACCGAATCTTGGACGTGCTTCATCTCTGTACTTGGTCTGAATCTGGTACAGGTTCATAGGCAGCTGTCTGTGGGAAGTTACGTCGTTTCGGATGATGTCAGTGAATACTTCTTCATGAGTTGGACCCAGGCAGAATTCTCTCTGGTTTCTGTCCTTTACTCTCCACATTTCAGGGCCGTATGCAAACCATCTGCCGGATTCCTGCCACAGTTCTGCAGGCTGCAGAGCGGACATGTGAATTTCCTGTGCGCCCTTAGCGTCCATTTCCTGACGGACGATGTCTTCAATCTTGCGGATGGATCTCCAGCCCAGCGGCATGAAGCCGTAAACACCGGAAACCAGCTTTCTGATCATACCGGTTCTCAGCAGCAGAATATGGCTGGCAATTTCTGCTTCATTTGGAACTTCTCTTAAAGTCTTAATGTGCATCTTGGATAATCTCATTTTGTTTTATCTCCTGTCTTTTATTGTTGCAAATTAGTGTTTTGATTTTATGATACATGCGGCTTCGGCTGCAATGCCTTCCCCACGTCCCGTAAAGCCCAGCTTTTCGGTGGTGGTCGCCTTCACATTAATCTGTCTCATATCTGCACCCAGTACGGCTGCCAGATTTTCTTCCATCTGGCTGATGTACCCGGCCAGTTTCGGACGCTGTGCGATGATGGTCACATCAGCATTTCCCAGTTCGTATCCTGCTTCGTGAATCCGCTGGTTTACGATTTCCAGCAGTTTCAGGCTGGATATGCCCTTGTACTGGGGATCTGTGTCCGGGAAGTGACGTCCGATGTCCCCCAGCCCTGCTGCACCCAGCAAAGCATCCATGAGGGCGTGTACCATCACATCGGCGTCGGAGTGGCCGTCCAGGCCTTTTTCGTACGGAATGTCCACACCGCCCAGAATCAGTTTTCTGCCTTCTGTCAGCCGGTGTACGTCATATCCGGTTCCTACCCTGATTTCCATTGGCAGGTCCTCCCTTGTGGTGATTTTAATATTGGCGTAATCGCCTTCGGTCAGCAGGATGGTCTGTCCGATCCGTTCTGCCAGGCCGGCATCGTCGGTTCCCAGGAATCCGTCCCGGTATGCCGCTTCGTAAGCCTCTCTCAGAATTTCACTGGCAAAGCCCTGCGGAGTCTGTACCTGGAAGAGTGTCTTTCTGTCCAGAGTCCGGCTTCCGCCTTCTGCCGCCGTCTGACGGACTGTATCCTTGCTGGCTACAGCAGGAACTGCTGCGCCTGCGGATTTTGCTCCGGCGAGAACCCCCTCGATGACTGCATCAGTCACATAAGGACGGACCCCGTCATGGATGAGCACCAGCTCTCCGTCGGAAATCCTGCGCACCGCTTCCCAGACCGTATCCTGACGTTCCTTCCCGCCGGGAAGGATGCTGCGGACCTTTTCAAATGGCCTGCAAAGTTCTTCGCAGAATTCCACGAAGTCCCGGCCAGTAAGAACCAGAATATCGTCTACGTAAGGATTTTTTTCAAACACTGCGACGGTGGTTTCCAGAATGGTCCTGCCGCCGATTTTCAAAAACTGTTTCGGCACATCGGTGCCCATCCGGGTTCCTGACCCGGCAGCCACGATGACAGCCGTTACTTTCTTTTTTTCGTACATCGTCCTAACGCACCTTTCCGAAAATCATTCGTCCTGCAGCAGTCTGCAGCACGCTGGTTACGTTAATGTCCAGGGTCTGGCCGATTTTGCGGCGGCCGTCTTCCACGACAATCATGGTACCGTCATCCAGGTAAGCGATAGCCTGGCCTGCTTCCTTACCCTGCTTGATCAGGGTTACGGTCATGACTTCGCCCGGGATTACCATCGGCTTCATGGCATTGGCCAGCTCGTTGATGTTCAGCACAGGTACACCCTTGATTCCTGCAACCTTATTCAGGTTGAAGTCGTTGGTCACCACCTTGCCCTTCATAATCTGAGCCAGCTTCAGCAGCTTGACATCCACTTCAGGGATTTCCTTCAGCGCCTTTTCAGAATCGGTATTGTAGATTTCAATGCCATAGTCTTCCTGAATCTTATTCAGGATATCCAGACCTCTTCTTCCGCGTGTACGCTTCAGTGCATCGGAGCTGTCCGCGATATGACGCAGTTCCACCAGCACGAATTCCGGGATGACAATGGGTCCTTCCAGGAAGCCGGTCTTCATGATTTCCACGATACGGCCGTCAATGATGACACTGGTGTCCAGAATCTTCGGGATAGCACCCTTCTTCTTACTTTCCTTCGGATTGTAGTCGTAAGGGTTTTCTTCTGATGCTGCTGCCTTCGCCGCCAGCTTACGCATGTTTATAGACACGGCAAAGAGTTCAGGAAGCTTCTTGTTCCCTACAATCAAACCCAGATAACCGAGAATCACGTAGATGCAGATGGTAATGGTCAGCTCCAGGGATCCGGTAACGATGCCGGTTCCGGAATAAATCTGAGAAATCAGAAATGCCAGAACCATACCGATAATCAGACCGGCGACTCCGCCCAGCAGATCGTTGGTGGAGATGGTCTGAAGGTCGTTTCCGATGTTGTCTGCCATCTTCTTACTCTTGCGGTTCAGTGCCGGTGCCAGGTTGTAAAAAATAACTCCGGATATAATTGCAACAATGATCTGCAGCCACAGGCGAGCGCCTTCTGCCAGAAGCGGGCTGCCGGAAGTATTGGTTTTACTGAGCAGGAAATACAGCAAATCGAACACTTCGAAACCGAGCAGCGCACCTACAAACGCAAGAATTCCTCTGAAAACTTTATTCAGCATATTGCTTTTCCTCCTTTCCTGTGAATTTTTCGGCAAAATCTCCCGTCCGGCCTTCCGGGGCCAAAAATTCGCACGGTCACCCATCGGACTTTTCAGGCGGGAACCCTGTCCTCTTGTAAAAGAATACAGAATCCCCCATTATGTTTTTACCATCTTTATAGTATACTAATCTTACCTTATTATGTCAAGTGACGTCCCTGTGAAAACATGTGATTTTTCAATGGTTTTCAATGGATTTGTGCATAAAAAAAGCAGACAGGACGTCTGCTTTTCATTTTTAATCTTCTATTGCAGCCAGTGCATCTGGAAACATCTGAACACTTCGCTTCAGAATTCCATGCATCTGCGCGATGGCTATACCGTAATTGGTCATTGGAATGCCGGAAGCTGCTGCCAGTCTGGTCCTGTGCTCCATTTCCCTGTCGTTAAGCATGCAGCCGCCGCAGTGGACAACGAGACTGTATGAGCTGAGGTCATCCGGGAACTGCCCTCCGGAAGTGAATTCAAAAAGAACACCATCTTCGCCCTGCTGCAGTCCTGTATAACCGCAGATCCAGCCCGGCATCTTTACCGTACCGATGTCATTGCACTGCCGGTGATGGGTACAGCCTTCGGAAATCAGCACCCGGTCACCGGCCTTCAGCCGGCTAAGCTGGACGGCACCATGAACTGCCGCCTCCAGATTCCCCTTATACCGCACCATCAGTATGCTGAAACTGGTCAGAGGAATGTCCTCCGGTATAATCTTTGACACATACCCAAACACCTGAGAGTCGGTAATTACCATACGAGGTCTTCGGTCCGGCCCCAGGCAGCGCAGCGTCTGCTCCAGTTCCGTCTCCCTGCAGACCATGGCCATGGCTCCTGCATCAAGGACATCACGGAGCACCATCTGCTGCGGCAAAATCATCCGTCCCTTCGGTGCCGATTCATCAATCGGGGTTACCAGAATTACCAGATCACCCGGATTCAGCAAATCTCCAATCAGTTTTTTCTGTTTTTCTCCGTTTACCCTGACCAGCTTTCCCAGCAGGTCTTTCAGTTCATGAATGCCAGTACCTTCTTTCGCACTGACATGGATTTCAGTTCCGTCACTTTCAGCCGGAACCGGAATATGATCCAGCCGGTCGCATTTATTATAGGCGATGATATACGGAATCTGCCGCTGGCGGAACATGTCCAGAAGTTCCAGGTCAGCCGGCTGCAGATGTTTTGATGCGTCAACCACCAGAACGGCGATGTCCGTATACCGCAGCACCTGCTGTGCCCGCTCCACACGCATCTGTCCCAGCTGGCCTTCATCGTCGATCCCCGGCGTGTCAATGATAACCACCGGTCCCAGGGGCAGAAGTTCCATGGCCTTGCGGACAGGGTCTGTAGTCGTCCCCTTTACATCAGAAACCAGAGAAAGGTTCTGCCCGGTTACCGCATTTACCAGACTGGATTTGCCGGCATTCCGCAGGCCGAAAAATCCAATATGAATCCGCTCCGCGGATACAGTTTCGTTAAGACTCATAGGCACCTCCTAGAAGCGGAAATCACGGCCGCCGGCATTGCGGATGGCCTCAATATTTTCTGCCGCAATGGCACGGACCTTTTCTTTCGGAATGTTTGCCAGTTCTTTTTCAATCAGCTGATAACCAGTTTCGCGGGTTTCTTCAGATGCATAATCTTCCAGAAACTCGGATAATGTCATCAGGGCGTTCGGATGGCAGCAGTTGATCATCTGACCGGTTTTCAGCAGAGACATGAACCGGTCGCCGGTGCGGCCTTCCCGGTAACACGCGGTGCAGAAGGAAGGAATATAACCCATATCCATAAGCCATCCCACTACTTCGTCAAGGGTACGCTGGTCGGACACGTCAAACTGTTCAGAGTCATGTGGCCGTTCTTCCTCCGTATAGCCGCCTACAGAAGTTCTGGAAGCCCCGGAAATCTGGGAAATCCCAACCTTCAAAGTCTTGGCACGGACTTCGGCGGACTCACGTGTAGACATAATCATGCCGGTATACGGCACTGCAATACGGATGCAGGCCACCAGTTTGATGAACAGATCGTCGCTGATTCCGTTGTCAAACATGTCCGGATCAATGTCATCCGCCTTCTTTACGCGGGGCACACTGATGGTGTGCGGTCCCACGCCGTGAACGGCTTCCAGGTGTTCCGCATGCATCAGCAGACCGGCAAATTCATATTTATACAGTTCCAAACCAAAAAGCACACCCAGACCTACGTCATCGATGCCGCCCTCCATGGCACGGTCCATGGCCTCCGTATGGTAGGCATAATCGTGCTTTGGTCCGGTCGGATGGAGATGTTCGTAGCTTTCCTTATGGTAAGTTTCCTGGAAGAGGATATATGTACCGATTCCCGCATCTGCCAGCTTTCGGTAATTTTCGACCGTTGTCGCAGCGATATTCACGTTGACACGGCGGATATCCCCGTTCTTGTGCTTCACGCTGTAGATGGTATCGATGCACTCCAGAATATACTCAATCGGGTTCATCTTCGGATCTTCGCCTGCTTCAATGGCCAGGCGTTTGTGACCCATATCCTGCAGCGCGATGACTTCCGCCTTCACCTCTTCCTGGGTCAGCTTCTTTCTGGCGATGTTCTTATTCTTCAGGTGATATGGACAGTAGAGACAGCCGTTGACGCAGTAATTGGACAGGTACAGCGGCGCAAACATGACGATGCGGTTGCCGTAGTAGGCCATCTTGATTTCTTCCGCCAGCTTGAAGATTTCCTCATTCTTTTCCGGGATTTCACAAAGCAGCAGCACCAGGGCCTCCCGGTGAGTCAGGCCTTCGCAGTGAACGCCGTCCAGCTTTCCGGTCGGCTTCGGACGTGCCTTCTCCAGCAGCCGGTCGATCAGTTCCACATCATGTTTATGTGCTTCCGCCCACTCGATGGAAGCGAGGATTTCTTCATGATTGATGAATTCCTCCGCCTTCATGGATTTTGGATTGTAAATTGCCATTTTATATTACCTCCTGTTTACATCACCGCGGTCTGTGACTACTTCATAGCCGATGGCAGCCATCCGCGCTTTCAGATCTGCCAGGCACTGAGCCGACTCCTGCCCGGTACTGAGTTTGTTATTGTATAATTCGTATTTTTTCCGCACGCCATCCGGTGACAGATTTGGCATAACTACATTGGCTCCCGCCTGTATTCCCAGTTCACGGCCTCTCGGGTGTATGGTACCCAGCGCCGTAGTGGCAGGGAGCAAAACATCCGGCACCAGCAGTCTTATCATTGAAAGCAGGTACAGCGTCTGCTCCAGGGTTCCCGCTCTCTGATCTGCAAAGGGTGTGGCATGGTGCGGGATAAATGGTCCGATGCCGCACATCTCCGGACGGAAGTCACGGATGAATTCCAGGTCTCTCATAAGATTTTCCGGTGTCTGACCCGGTGACCCCACCATGATACCGCAGCCGGTCTGGTAGCCCAGCTTTTTCAGCACCCGAAGGCAATGCATCCGGTTATCAAAGGACATGGCCCGCGGATGGAGTTTTTCATAGTGTGTTTTCGTAGCCGTTTCATGGCGCAGCAGGTACCGGTCGGCGCCGGCAGCCTTTAAGGCTGCGTAACTTTCTTCCGAACGCTCCCCAAAAGACAGGGTGACGGCACATCCAGGATGGTTGACCTTTATCCGCCGAATTATGTTATATAATGCAGAATCGTTGAAATTCCAATCTTCTCCCCCCTGCAGCACAAAAGTACGAAAACCCAGCTCGTATCCTTCTCTGCAGCACTCCAGAATTTCCTCTTCCGTCAGTCTGTAACGTTCACAATCCCGGTTGTTTCGCCGGATACCGCAGTAAAAGCAGTCATTTCTGCAGTAATTGCTAACCTCAATGAGACCGCGTACGTATACTTTGTTTCCGTAATACTGCCGCCGGACAGCGTCCGCTTCTTCGCCAAGCAGCACCGCCAATGGACCGCGGCCTTCCGTCATCCGTTCTTCTTCCAGCAGCAGCAAAAGTTCCAGCAGCTCCCCCGAAGAAAGAGTATGGTCTTCCGCAAGCTGCCGGATCAGGTCCTGTCCCCGGCTACTCATCGGAAACCTCCGATACCACATTGGAGTAAGCCGTTTTTACGGAAACACCGTCGAGACGTCCGATTTTGCCGGAAAGAGCAGCCGTCACATCCTGCGGTGCATCGATGGCCACGCTGATGATATTGACGCCTTTCTCTTTATATGGAAGTCCCATGCGGCCGATGATATAGCCGCCATATTCGTGAAGCAGCTGGTTCAGGGCAGATACAGACTCTCGGTTTTCCACTATGATGCCCATGACTGCTACGCGGGTTTCTTTCTGAGACATAATATTATTCTCCCTTCTCAGACGCAAGTCTGTAAAAAACGAAACCGCACCCTGACATCAGAGTGCGGTGAAAATCAAATGTATGCCAAAATAAGCAGTTCCTCATACATCTTTCACGCAGAGCGGCAGGTGCCAGTCTTAATGTCAGAAGCTTATAATCATGGTATACCCTTGATGCCGGAAAGTCAAACGGAAACTTTTCCAGTTTGCTCCCTGCGTTCAGGGAGTGTCAAGAACAACCGCAAAACCGCTTGTTAATCACTGCTTTTGTGGTAAAATGATTATATATACGTCACAGAAATTACACATTTTGAAGATATGATAACCTTATTAAAAAAAGGTTTAATAAAAAACACAGGAGGACACTATGTACAGAATTTTAGTTGTAGACGACGAACCGGGCATCCGCGAAGTCATCCGCGAGTACGGCGAATTTAACGGTTATGAAATCGCAGAGGCAGAAGACGGCATGAGTGCTGTAGGCCTGTGCAAGCTCAACGACTATGATCTGATTATCATGGATATTATGATGCCGAAGCTGGACGGATTTTCCGCCTGCAAGGAGATCAGAAAAATCAAAGACACACCTATCATCATGCTGTCTGCAAGAGGCGAGGAATATGACAAGCTCTTCGGTTTTGAGCTGGGCATTGATGACTATGTGGTGAAGCCTTTCAGTCCCAAGGAACTGATGGCCAGAGTCAATGCGGTCCTGTCCAGAAGACACAGTTCTTCTCCTCAGACACAGAACGTAATGAAGTTCGGCGGACTGGAAATCAACATGGCTGCCAGAACTGTAACAGTGGACGGCACCAAGGTAGACCTGACTCCGAAGGAATACGAACTGCTCTTCTACCTGGTGGAAAACAAGAACATCGCCCTGTCCAGAGACAAGCTGCTCTCCGACATCTGGGGTTATGACTTCTTTGGCGATGACCGGACCATTGATACCCACATCAAAAATCTCCGAAACAACCTGGGGCCTTACAGAGACTTCATCGTAACGTTAAGAGGGGTGGGCTATAAATTTGAGTACGAAGGTTAGATTTGACTTTAAAAGCATCCGGTTCCGACTCTGGATGTACTTTCTGACCTTCGGAATCGGTGTAATCATATTAATCTGGTCGATGCAGCTTTATCTGCTGAATCACTCTTATGAAGACATGAAAACCAAGGAGGTCGCTCGTGTGGCCTCCCTTATTACTCGTGCCTATACACAGGGAAACGAGAATCTGACTTCCAGCATCCAGGAACTTTCCATCAACAACGACTTCTATGTCATGATGGAGTCCAACGCAGGCTATCTCTATTTCTCACCGGAAGCAGAAACCCGTATGCCGGTCTACAGCTACATCGCCCATGCACCGCAGCTGAAATCCATGCTGGAGAAGAGTCAACGGCTGCCGGTCTCCTTTAAAATCAGTGACGGCAGAGAAAAGTACAGCACTTTAGCCTATGGCTGCATTCTGGACAGTACGCCGGGCAATCATGTTTACCTGTATATCTTCTCACCGCTTTATCCGGTGTCATCAACCATAAATATCCTGAAGGATCAGCTTCTGACGGTAACCTTTATTACCCTGATTATCGCGTTCCTGCTGTCGCTGTATTTTGCAGCGCGCATCTCCCGCCCTCTGCAAAGCATGACTGCCACAGCGCGTCAGATGGGGAAAGGCAATTATAACGTCAAGTTTGAGGGGAATTCCTATTCGGAAATCAACCGTCTGGCAGGTACGCTGAACACAGCCGCCTATGAGCTTGGAATGGCCGACCATCGCCAGAAGGACCTGATTGCCAACGTCTCCCATGACCTGAAAACTCCGCTGACCATGATCCGCTCCTATGCAGAGATGATCCGTGATCTTTCCGGAGACAAGCCGGAAAAGCGCAATGCACACCTGAAAGTCATCATTGATGAAACAGACCGTCTGGCTCAGCTGGTAAGCGATATGTCCGCCATTACTGCCATGCAGCAGCACAAGGTCAAGCTGGACAAAACCGTATTCGATCTGACAGAAATGGCTGCAGCCCACCTGGCATCCTACGAAATTCTCACAGAACAGGAGGGTTACACCTTCCAGTTTTCTGCGCAGAAGGATTGTCTGGTCTATGGTGATGAAGCCAGAATCAGACAGGTTATTGCCAATCTGACCGGAAACGCAGTAAAATACTGCGGAGAAGACAAGGTCATCATTGTTAATGTCCGCCGCATAGGCAAGCGGTGCCGATTCGAAGTGACCGACCATGGTCCCGGAATCAAGGCAGACGAACTTCCTCATGTATGGGACCGTTATTACAAGACCAGTTCCCACTTCGCCCGTCAGACGGAAGGCACAGGCCTCGGTCTTTCCATTGTAAAGGAAATTCTCACACTGCACCACGCCAACTATGGTGTGGAAAGCAAAGAAGGAAAGGGTTCTACATTCTGGTTTGAACTGGAAATGGGAAGACGTGAAAAGGAAAAGGTTGTTTTAGATCCGACCATCGATATACCGCAGGATCCGGCGTTTATTGAAGAAATTGTCGAATAAATATTCCGCACTTGTCCTCGCATACGTGCATGGACCTGCAGTCCATACACGAATACTATCCGAAACGTAAAAAAGCCTCACATCGCAATCAAACGATGTGAGGTTTTTTAATTTCTTGTTTATCTGCCGCCGAAAGCCGCGATAGCGTCGGCCAGGTTCTTTACGCCAACGGCCTTGCAGCCGGATTTTGCAAGGAGCTGCTTGTTCAGCTTTTCCGCATTGCGCTGCGGCATGATTACCTGCTCGTAACCCATGCGCTCTGCTTCTTTCCAGATTTTTTCTGTATTCTGCACGGAACGGAGCTCACCGGTCAGGCCGATTTCGCCGATGGCCAGAGTTTTCTTTCGAGATGCAGTGCTGTTATAGGACGAGTAAATTGCCAGTGCTACAGCCAGGTCCGGAGACGTTCCTTCCGGCCGCATGCCCCCTGCTACATTGATGTATACGTCCTGATTCAGAAGCTGCAGTCCTGCTTTTTTCTCCAGAACTGCCAGAATCATATTTAATCGGGTATTATCGATACCTACGGAAGTTCTTCTGGCAA
>JAFYNS010000061.1 GCA_017556505.1 Bacillota bacterium
ACGTGAAGATTCCGGTAATACCGTCCGTCATCCAGATATCCGGCAATCAGTTTCTGAGACATCCAGTCAGTCGCCACCAGGCGGACCGATACCAGATAGGACAGGCTTCTGATCAGTTCCTTATCAGCCACAACGACTGCCAGGGAAAGACCCGGCAGAAATGTCAGAGAAAAAGAGTAAATATATATGACGTTATTCTGAGTATCACTGGCCTTAATCGGCAGAGGCTTCGGTCCGCTGTACACCAGTTCTGAGGCAGCATCATCTTCCACCACAGGAATGCGGTAGGCTTCAGAGATTTCCAGAAGGCGCTGCCGCCGCTGCCCCGAAAGAATAACACCGGTAGGATCATGGAAACTGGAATTCACATAGATGAACCGCGGTTTGTGGAGAAGAATCAGCTCCTCCAGACAGTCACACTGCATGCCGTCTCCATCTACAGGAACGGTAACCACCCTTCCTCCGGCCAGTTCTACGGCACGGAAGGCATCCGGAGATACCGGCTCCTCCATAATAACAGTGTCTCCCGGGCGCAGAAGCAGAGCCACGAGAAAGTCCAGCGCCTGGTTGGTTTCCGTCAGAATCTGTATTTCGCTCATGCCCGCCTTGATGCCCTTGGTGCTCAGAAAAGATACCAGCTTATGCCGCAGACGTTTATCCCCCTGATAGGGATTGTAAAAATACTGATCCTTCCCGCCCTCTGCAATCAGACCGGCAATCTCCGCCGCCACCTTATGCCTGTCATACACCTCAGAAGTGGAAATTCCGCTTCCCAGTGAAATCAGCCTCTCATCGCTGAACCGCTGAAATACATCATCAAAGGCAACTTCCATATCCAGATATTCATCTTTAATAAGCTCCGGCCAGTGTACCTTCTTTTTCCGGATGCGGGGAACCTCAGCAGCATTCTCCTTCTCAGGAAGAGAAACCACATATCCGTATCCCTGACGGGATTCAATCAGTTCCTCTGCCTTCAGTTCCGCATAGGCTCTGGCTACAGTATTCCGGTGCACCCCCAGCATATGAGCCAGAGACCGTTCGGAGGGCAGAATACACCCCGCCACCATTTCTCCTGACAAAATCAGACTTTTCATCTGTGCAGCAATCTGCATGTAGATTGGTGCTATGCTGTTATGATTCACCCTTATGTTCATGTTTATTCCCCCTAAATGAACCGCGTCCGCTTATTTTATTTTTTCGGCGGTTTCTGTCCGTGGAACTGGTAGTAGCATACCTCCAGACGGCCGTTGAAGAGTTTTCTCCTGCGGTCTGCAGGACGTCCGAAGGACTTCAGTTCCGCTGTCTTGTCACTGGTTACCATAAACAGGGACCAGGTAGGATTGTCTGTAAAGAATTTCAGGAAGGATGCGTAAATCCGGTTGATGGATTTCTGATCTCCGATTCGCTCACCGTACGGAGGGTTGGTAACGACCACGCCGCTCTCGATTTCAGCAAAATCTTTTCGTCCAATCTTTCCTTCGATGCCCAGCTTGGCCGCATCTCCCACTGCGAAGGTAATGCAGTCATCCACGCCGGCTTCTTCCGCATTTTCCATGGCTGCCTTCAGTGCTGCAGGGTTGATGTCATAACCGTAGATTTCCAGTTCTGTGTCGTAATCAATGGCTTCAAAAGCAGCCTTACGTTCTTCCTTCCACAGGTGCTTCGGAATAGCATCCCATTCTTCTGCTGTAAACTTACGGTTCAGTCCCGGTGCGATATTTCTTCCAATCATGGCCGCTTCAATAGGCAGGGTTCCGGAACCACAGCAAGGGTCCACCATGATGCGGCCTTTTTTCCAGAAGGAGAGCTGCACCAGGGCAGCTGCCAGAGTTTCCTTCATTGGCGCATCTACCATAGCCACACGGTATCCTCTCTTATGGAGGCCAGGACCAGTGGTATCCAGGGTTACGGTTACACGGTCCTTCAGCAATGTAATCTTAATGTCATAGAGCGCACCGCTCTTTTCGAAGTAGTCCACACCGTAAGCTTCTTTCAGACGCTCTACGATGGCCTTTTCTGCCACGGACTGACAGGCAGGAACGGAGAAGAGCTTGGACTTGACGGAAGAACCGTTTACAACGAATTTACCATCAATTGGAATCCATTCTTCCCATGGAATCCCCTTTACCTGCTGGAACAGGTCTTCGAATTCCAGTGCTTTGAACTCCGCCATCTTGATCTGCACGCGGTCAGCACTTCTCAGCCACAGGTTGGCACGTACCACTGCACGTTCATCTCCCATGAAGGTAATCTTGGCATCTTCTGACTGAATAATCTTATATCCCAGATTTTCAATTTCTCTTTTTACTACCGCCTCCAGACCGAAGGTGGAGGTTGCGATAATTTCCAGTTTCATGTATGGTCCTTTCTTCCGGAACCTTCCGGAGTACAAATTTTGACAGGCTGCAAAAAACAGAAACAGCGTCCCCGAAGGGACGCTGTAACTTTTAGAGATAAGGTGCCCTTATGTTTAATGAGTTGCCTTCCAGGGCCGGCAGTGAATCCAGTGCTGTGCCGGTTCCGATTGCAACGCATGATTTTGGGTCATCTGCGATTCTTACTTTAATTCCTGTTCTGTCTTCGATACGCTTGTCGATACCGTAAAGCAGTGCACCGCCGCCGGTCAGAACAATGCCGGAGTTACTGATGTCAGCAGCCAGTTCAGGCGGAGTCTTTTCCAGTACATTGTGTACTGCTTCTGTGATGGTAATCATGGCTTCATCCAGAGCGCTCATCATTTCATCGGAAGTAACTTCCACGCTCTTCGGCAGACCGGTTACCAGGTCACGGCCGCGGCATTCCTGTACCACCACTTCTTCTCTAGGGAAGGCAGTGCCGATGGTTACCTTCAGTTCTTCTGCAGTTCTTTCACCGATGTACAGCTTATGTTCCTTACGCATGTACTTGATGATGGCTTCGTCGAATTTGTCGCCGGCCATCTTTACAGAGGCACTTGCTACGATGCCGCCCAGAGAAATGACTGCGATATCGGTGGTTCCGCCGCCGATGTCAATGACCATAACACCATCCGGCTTACTGATATCAATGCCTGCACCGATTGCTGCTGCTACCGGTTCTTCCATCAGATATACGTCCTTGCCGCCTGCCTGCTGTGCCGCTTCACGAACCGCTCTCTTTTCCACTTCAGTTACACCGCTTGGAATGCAGATCATGATTTTCGGCTTGAAGAAACGGCCGGAGCCGCAGGTCTTCTTGATGAAGTACTTCAGCATTCTTTCTGTAATATCGTAGTCAGAAACCACACCGTCACGCAGAGGTCTTACTGCGATGATGTTGGACGGCGTTCTGCCCAGCATCTGACGCGCTTCTTCGCCAACTGCCAGAATTTCATCGGTGTCCTTGTTCAGTGCCACTACAGATGGCTCATTCATTACGACACCCTTTCCTTTAATATAAACGAGTACATTGGCTGTACCCAGGTCAATACCGACTTCCATTCCAAATCCCATGTATTGTTCTCCTTTTCTCAAATCAAATATATAAACGAATCCTTTTCAGTGTCTGTTTTTATTGTTTACAGTCCTCTCTATATTATATATTGATTCCCGCGGATTTTCAATTTATTTGCGTGAAGATTAGATAAAAATATTTACAAGCCCTTTTGCTTCCCCCTTGACACTTCCGTTCGCATTATGCTAATATTATATGAGGTAAAAGCAAATCTTTAAGGACGATACAGAGAGATCGGCAAGATGGACATATGGAAGAAGCAGGGCGAAGTAGATTCTGCCTGCTGTTTTGCTGAGTCTACACTTGTCCCCGGGACAAGTTTTTTTGTGTAAAAACGGAGGAGACCCATGACAAACACATTCAGACCAAACCTGAATACAACCGAAAATCTGGCGATTTTTGCCCGGGATTTAGAGTCCCGTTTTTCCGGTTCCCAGAAAATTTTATCCGATGAAAATGTTATTTTAATCCCTTCTTTCGTGGATGTGCATGTGCATTTACGTGAGCCGGGATTTTTTTATAAGGAGACCATAAAAACCGGCACCACTGCTGCAGCGAAATCCGGTTATGCCCACGTATTCTCCATGCCGAACCTGAAGCCGGTTCCGGACGATCTGGAAAACCTGAAGGTTCAGCTGGACATTATCGAAAAGGATGCAGTGATTAATGTCATCCCTTACGGTGCTCTGACCATTGGTGAACGCGGTGAAGACCTGGCAGACATGGAAGCCATGGCACCATATGTGTGCGGCTTCAGTGATGACGGCGTCGGCTTAAACGATATGACCCTGATGGCACGCGCCATGGAAATCGCAAAGAAGCATGGCAAGCTGGTAGTAGCCCACTGTGAAGATATGGAGCTGAGAAACGGCGGCTATATCCACGATGGAGTTTATGCCAGAGAGCACGGCCACAAAGGCATCTGCTCCGAAAGTGAATGGGCTCCGATGAAGCGTGACATCGAGCTGGCTGAAAAAATCGGCTGCGGCTATCACGTATGCCACATCTCCACCAAGGAAAGTGTGGAAATCATCCGTCAGGCCAAGGCAAGGGGCGTGGACGTAACCTGCGAAACCGCACCGCACTACCTGATTTTCTGCGATGAAGACCTGCAGGAAGATGCACGTTTCAAGATGAACCCGCCAATCAGAAGCAAGGAAGACCGCGATGCCCTCATCGAAGGTATCCTGGACGGCACCATCGACATGATTGCCACCGACCATGCACCGCACAGTGCAGAAGAAAAATCCAGAGGTCTGGCAGACAGCCCGCTGGGTGTAGTCGGCCTGGAGACTGCTTTCGCCATGATGTACACTCATTTTGTTAGACCTGGCCGCATGTCTCTGGACAGACTGATTGAGCTGATGAGCACCAATCCGAGAAAGCGTTTCGGCCTGCCTTCCGCAGAAGAAAACATGGACTACAGCATCTGGGAAGTGGGTACTGAATACACCGTAAATCCGGAAGAATTCGCATCCATGGGCAAGGCCACACCGTTTGCCGGCATGAAGGCTTACGGCAAGTGCCTCTTCAACGTAGCCGGCGGCAAGACCGTCTGGAACGCCCTGGATGGAGAATAAACGCTATCACCCCTGAAAAAAGGAGAAAATAAATGAAACAGAGTATCTATGAAATCCTGGAAAACGTGGAAATCGCAAAGAACACCATGAAGATGGTTCTGGCAGGCGATACGTCTGACTGCACTGCACCGGGCCAGTTTGTAAACATCAAGCTGGACGGCTTCTTCCTGAGAAGACCGATTTCCGTGTGTGACTATAACGAAGAAACCATTACCATTATATATAAAGTAGTCGGCGGCGGTACTGAAGCCATGGCAGAAATGACCCCTGGTCAGGAACTGGACGTGCTAATCGGTCTGGGCAACGGCTATGACATCACCAAGGTTGGCGATGCACCGGTTCTCATCGGCGGCGGCGTAGGCGTGCCTCCGATGTACGGCCTGGCAAAATCCATCCGTCAGGCAAATCCGGAAGCGAAGGTTCAGGTCATCCTGGGCTTCAACGCAGCAGACGAGGTCTTCTATGCAGAAGAATTCAAAACACTGGGCTGCGAAGTTCATATCGCAACTGCAGACGGTTCTGTGGGCGTGAAGGGCTTCGTAACTGACGTACTGAAGAATCTGGAATACTCCTACTTCTGTACCTGCGGTCCTCTGCCGATGTTCAAGGCAATCGAAGCCATCGCAAAGACTTCCGGCCAGTACAGTTTCGAAGAAAGAATGGGCTGCGGCTTCGGTGCATGCATGGGATGCTCCTGCAAGACCAAGTACGGCAACAAGAGAATCTGCAAGGACGGTCCGGTTCTGGAAAGAGAGGAAATCATATGGTAAATACAAAGATTAACTTATGCGGTATCGAAATCGATAACCCTATCATTCCGGCCTCCGGAACCTACGGATTTGGCTACGAATTCGCTGAAATTTATGATATCAACTGCCTGGGTACCTTCTCCTTCAAGGGTACCACCCTGGAACCAAGATTCGGCAACCCTACTCCAAGAATTGCAGAATGTCCTGACGGCATGATCAATGCAGTAGGCCTGCAGAATCCTGGTGTGGACAAGGTCATCAGCCAGGAACTGCCGAAACTGGCCGAGGTTTTCCACAAGCCTGTTATGGCCAACGTGAGCGGCTTTTCCATCGACGAATATGTGGAAACTGTAAGAAGACTGGAAAACGATCCTGCTGCAAACAAGCAGATCGGATGGTTCGAAATCAACATCAGCTGTCCGAATGTGCACGGCGGCGGTATGGCCTTCGGTACCAGCGCAAAGGCTGCGGAAGAAGTAACCAGAGCAGTCCGTGAAGTAACAAAGAAACCGATGTTCATCAAGCTGTCCCCTAACGTAACCGACATTACCGAAATCGCAAGAGCATGCGAAGCAGGCGGTGCGGATGGTATCAGCCTGATTAATACACTGCTGGGTATGCGTATCGACCTGAAGACAAAGAAGCCTGTCATCGCCAACAAGATGGGCGGTTTCTCCGGCCACGCAATCCTGCCTGTAGCCCTGAGAATGGTTTATCAGGTGTATGATGCAGTAAGCTTGCCGATTATCGGCATGGGCGGTATTTCTACCGCAGAAGAAGTGGTTGAAATGATGCTGGCAGGCGCTACTGCAGTCGAAGTGGGTGCTGCCAACCTGATTGACCCGTTTGCAAGTAAGCAGATTATCGACGACCTGCCAAGGGTTTGCGAAAAATATGGAATTAAAGATTTAAATGAAATTATCGGAGGTGCACACTAATGGGTAAAGACGTAATTATCGCTTGCGACTTCGCGAGCGCGGAAGAAACATTCAAGTTCCTGGACAACTTCACAGAAGAAAAGCCATATGTAAAGATTGGTATGGAACTGTACTATGCAGAAGGACCTGCTATCGTAAAAGAAATCAAGAGAAGAGGCCACAAGATTTTCCTGGATCTGAAGCTGCATGACATTCCAAACACCGTAAAGAAGGCAATGTCCGTACTGCGTGAACTGGATGTGGATATGACAAACCTGCACGCAGCAGGTACCATCGCAATGATGGAAGCTGCACGTGAAGGCCTGACCAGACCTGACGGCACCAGACCTCTGCTGATTGCTGTAACTCAGCTGACCTCCACTGACCAGGAAAGAATGACCAAGGACCTGCTGATCAACGAACCGCTGGAAAAGGTTGTTATGCACTATGCAGAAAATGCAAAGAAGGCTGGCCTGGACGGCGTAGTATGCTCCCCTCTGGAAGCTGAAACCGTACACGTAGCATGCGGCGGCGACTTCCTGACCGTAACTCCAGGCGTAAGATTCGCTGACGGCGACATGGGCGACCAGGTAAGAGTAACCACCCCTGAAAAAGCGAAGGAAATCGGTTCCGACTACATCGTAGTAGGCCGTCCGATTACCCAGGCAGCAGACCCTGTAGCAGCATACAGAAGATGTATGGCTGAATTCGTGGGCTAAAGCGAAAACACCGAAAACAGAGATTTTGCAAAATATACGGCATCCAGCCGTCAGAATAAAGGAGAAATAGACATGGAATTAAGAAAAGAAGTAGCCAAGGGCCTGTTATCCATCGAAGCAGTATTCCTGCGTCCGGAAGAACCATTCACATGGGCAAGCGGTATCAAGAGCCCGATTTACTGTGACAACCGTCTGACTCTGACTGCACCGGAAGTAAGAACTCTGGTAGAACAGGGTCTGGTGGAAGTTGTGAAGGAAAACTATCCTGACTGCGAAGTTCTCATGGGAACCAGCACTGCAGGTATTGCACACGCAGCTATCGTGGGCCACATGATGAACCTGCCTATGGGTTACGTAAGAAGCTCCGCTAAGGACCACGGAAGAACCAACCAGATCGAAGGCAAGCTGCTGCCAGGTCAGAAGGTCGTTGTAATTGAAGACCTGATTTCCACTGCAGGTTCCGCAATCGACTGCGTAAAGGTTCTGAAGGAAGCTGGTGCTGAAGTTCTGGGCATCGCAAGCATCTTCACCTATGGCATGAAGAAGGGCCTGGACAAGCTGGCAGAAAACAATGTGAAAAACGTATCTCTGTGCAACCTGGATGCACTGGTTGAAGTAGCAGCGGAAACCGGTTACATCAAGGCTGAAGACAAAGAACGTATTTTAAAATTCAGAGACAACCCTTCTGATGAGGGCTGGATGAGAGGAGACAAATAAAAATGAGCGAGATCAGAAACCTTATTAACATCACAGACTTATCCCTGGAAGAAATCGACCACCTGATTGACGTTGCAAACGATATCGTGGCTAATCCAACTGTATACCAGGACATCTGCAACCACAAGAAGCTGGCGACACTGTTCTTTGAACCGTCCACCAGAACCAGACTGAGCTTTGAAGCTGCTATGCTGGAACTGGGCGGAAGCGTACTGGGCTTCTCCGCAGCAAGCTCCAGTTCTGCTGCAAAGGGTGAATCCGTAAGCGATACCATTCAGACTGTAGGCTGCTATGCAGACATCATCGCAATGCGTCACCCTAAGGAAGGTGCACCAATCGTAGCTTCCCAGAGAACCACTGTACCTATCATTAACGGCGGTGACGGCGGCCACTTCCATCCTACACAGACTCTGACCGACCTGCTGACTATCAAGAGAAAGAAAGGCAGACTGGACAACATGACTGTAGGTCTGTGCGGCGACCTGAAGTTTGGCAGAACCGTACATTCCCTGATTGAAGCGATGATGCGTTACGAAAACGTAAAGTTCGTTCTGATCAGCCCGCAGGAACTGCAGGTGCCTGACTACGTAAAGGAAAGCCTGAACGAAAACGGTGCTGAATGGGTTGAAATGGAATCCCTGGAAGAAGCAATGCCTCAGCTGGATATCCTGTACATGACCCGTATTCAGAAGGAACGTTTCTTCAACGAAGAAGATTACGTAAGATTAAAGGATACATACATCCTGGATCTGGAAAAACTGACTAATGCAAAGGAAGATCTGACTATCCTGCACCCACTGCCAAGAGTAAACGAAATCTCTGTTGAAGTTGACAATGACCCTAGAGCATGCTACTTCTTCCAGGCACTGTGCGGCAAGCACATCAGAATGGCCCTGATTCTGTTCCTGCTGGGACTGAAATAAGACATCATTGACATAGCATAATTACAGGAGGCAAACAAATGAATATAGATGGCGTAAAGAACGGTATTGTATTAGACCACATTAAGGCCGGCAAGAGCATGATGGCTTACAAGCTGCTGGGTCTGGACAAAGTAAAGAGCTGCGTAGCAATCATTCAGAACGCAGACAGCTCCAAGTACGGCAAGAAAGATATCATCAAGATCGACGAACTGATTGATCTGGATTACGACGTACTGGGCTATATCGACAGCAACATCACTGTAAACATCGTAAAAGACGGCAAGATGGTAGAAAAGAAGCACATGAAGCTGCCTACCGAACTGCGTAACGTAGTTACCTGCAAGAACCCTCGCTGCATCACTTCCGTAGAACAGGAAATCGTTCAGATCTTCCGTCTGAAGAATGAAGAAAAGAAAGTTTACAGATGTGCATACTGCGATGCAGAACACAAGGTAAAATAAATCATATTTAATATGAATCACGGAGAGTGCCCGTACCCGCGGGCACTCTTTTTTTATGAAAACATACTGTGTTTCTGCAGCTTTTGTGGTATACTTTATAATATCTGTGAGCTGAAAGCCTGCCGATGGATAAAGTACACTATGAAGAATTTTAAGGAGAATCTCCATGAAACACGGTTTTATTAAGACAGAAGCAGTGAGCCCCGACCTTCGGGTTGCTGACTGCAGATACAATACAGAAAAGATCATCGAAGCACTCCATGCAGCTGCTGCCCGCGGCAGCCAGCTGGCGGTTTTTCCGGAACTGGCTGTAACAGGCTATACCTGCGGAGACCTGTTCCTCCAGTCTGCCCTGCAGAAAGCAGCAGAAGAATCCCTGCTTGAAATTGCCGGTGCATCCATCGGCCTGAATCTGGTGGCAGTTGTAGGTGTTCCTCTGTCAGTAGAGGGCAAGCTGTACAACTGCAGTGCCGTATTATGTGAAGGCGAAATCCTCGGCATTGTACCGAAGACACACCTGCCTGTTCACGGTGAATTCTATGAAAAGAGATGGTTTACACCGGCACCGGAAGAAACCTTCTTCATCAGCCTGGGAGATCTGGATTACGAAATTCCTTTCGGCACAGACATCCTCTTCCGCTGCTGTGACGTACCAGCCTTCGTTCTGGCAGCTGAAACCGGTTCCGACCTCTGGTCTGCACTGGCTCCATCCACTTTCCACGCCATGGCAGGTGCCACCGTCATTGCAAACACCGCAGCCTGCGCAGAAGCAGCAGGAAGCAGCGCATACCGCAGCCAGCTGACTGCATCTCAGTCCGCCAAGTCCGTCTGCGGCTATGTATTCGCCTCTGCAGGCCCAGGAGAATCCTCTACTGATGCAGCCTTCGGCGGGCACAATATGATTGCTGAAAACGGCACTATGGCTGCTGAATCCCTGCCTTTCGGAGATGGCTTCTGCTGCACCGAAATTGACGTGGAAAAACTGCTGTACGAACGTTCCAGAAACTCTCTCTTCCATCCGCTTTCCGGCTCCGAAGACGATTATCTGGATGTATATTTTGACCTGGAAATGAAAGAAAACGAGCTGACCGGCTCTTACTGTGCTGATCCGTTCATGCCGCTGGAAGGAGCGGCCCGTGCCGCACGCTGCGAAGAAATTCTCTGCATTCAGGCTGCCGGTCTGACCAAGCGTATGCAGCATACCCACAGCAAAACCGCCGTTATCGGCATTTCCGGAGGTCTGGACAGCTGTCTGGCCCTTCTGGCAGCTGCAAGAGCCATGAAGGCCATGAACCGCCCTGCATCTGATATCTATGCAGTCACCATGCCTTGCTTCGGCACCAGCAAGCGAACACGCTCCAATGCGGAAATACTTTGCGAAGAACTGGGCGTGCAGTTTGAAGAAATCAGCATTAAGGACACCGTGCTGGCCCACTTCAGCGATATCGACCAGCCTGCAGACAAACTGGATGTTACCTTCGAAAACGCTCAGGCAAGAGTACGTACCCTGGTCCTCATGGACAAGGCCAACCAGCTGAATGGTCTGGTAATCGGCACCGGTGACCTGTCCGAACTGGCACTGGGCTGGGCCACCTATAACGGAGACCACATGAGTATGTACGGTGTAAACGGCAGTATTCCGAAGACACTGGTACGCCATCTGGTACGTCATGAAGCGGAACTGGCAGCTGCCTGCGGCAAGCAGGTTCTGGCAGACTGCCTCATTGATATTCTGGAAACTCCGGTAAGCCCTGAGCTGCTTCCAACCAGGGAAACCGGTGAGATCGCACAGGAAACCGAATCCATCATCGGCCCATATGAAATTCACGATTTCTATCTGTACTATATTCTGCGCTGGGGCTTCCGTCCGAAAAAGATTTTCCGCATCGCAAAGAAGGCCCTGGGCGAAAAGTACAGCGATGAAGTTCTGATTTACTGGCTGAGAAACTTCTACCGCCGTTTCTTCATGCAGCAGTTCAAGCGCAGCTGCCTGCCGGACGGACCGAAGACCGGTTCCATCACCCTGTCACCTCGCAGTGACTGGAAGATGCCGAGCGACGCATGGAATACCGTGTGGATGGAAGAAGTGGAAGAACTGGAGAAGGAGGTTTTATAGATGAAATTTACAAGAGAACATGCCGAATATCTCTCCCTGGGAAGCCTTCTGCTGGGCTGCGGCGGCGGCGGCAATGTACAGCAGGGGATCAATGCTTATGAAGCAGCGTTCCGCAACGCAGAAGAACGCGGAAACAGTATCGAAGTCATTACCGTTGAAGCGCTGGCAGCACGTCATCCGGATGGCGGTGTTATCGTCACCATTTCCGGCGTTGGTTCTCCAGCCTCTCCGACCTCCTATACCCCGCCGGAATACTATCCGCGCCTGATGGAGCTTCTTCAGAAGCAGCTGGAAGGACAGCAGATTATCGGTTTCATTTCCTGTGAAATCGGTGCATCCAATACCTTTGAACCCTTCGTTCCTGCATCCATTCTGGGCGTACCGGTTATCGACGCACCATGTGACGGACGTGCACATCCGCTGGGGCTCATGGGATCCCTGGGGCTGGAAAAGAAACAGCTTCCGGTGGTGCAGTGTGCTGTAGGCGGACGTAAGGGTGAAAACGGAACAGCCGGACAGTATGTGGAAATCTCCGTAAGCGGTTCTGTGGAATCCTGCGCAGCCCTGATCCGTAATTCCTCTGCACAGGCAGGCGGTTTCGTCATGGTTGCCAGAAATCCGGTAGATATCAAGTGGCTTTCCGAAAATTCTGCCGCAGGAGCTTTCGAACAGACCATGGAACTGGGCCGTATATGGAAAGAAATGCTGGATGCAGGCACCCCTGCAGAAGAAATGGCAGAAGAAGTGTCCCGCATGCTGAGTGGAAAGGTTGTCTGCACTGGCAAGCTGACTGACTACAGATGCATTACTGAAAATGCGCTGGACCACGGTGAATTTAATATCCGCAATGAAGAGGGATCCCACAATGTTACCTTCTTTAACGAGTACATGACACTGGATGACGGAAGCGGCAGACGCCAGGCCACATTCCCGGACGGCATTATGCTCATCGGAAGCGACCGCAAGTCCTACAGCTCCGCCATGCTGGCCCGTGCTGTAGAAGACGGCAGTGCCGAAGGTATGACCTTCAGTGTAGTTTCTGTGGATTACGAAAACCTGAAAATTCCAACTGGTCTCCGTTACCGCAGCGGCTACCGCACCTGCGAAAACATTCTCGGCAGAGAAATGATCCCATACCTGGAGCATCGCAGCCTCTTCCTCGACTGACTTCCAAAACCGAAACAGAACAAAAAAAAGACAAAACATCTGGCCAATAACCGGATGTTTTTTTATAAAAAGTGCTGTGCAAAGATTCCGTTTATGTTATAATAAAGAATCAAAGATTTTACATTTGCGAGGTAGTAATATGAGCAAAAAACTGGTAATCCATTCAGCATGGTGTAAGGGCTGCGGAATCTGTGCCGCATTCTGCCCTAAAAACGCTCTTGAAATCGTTAAGAGCAAGGTTCATCTGAAGGACGATGCACTCTGCATTAAATGCGGTTTATGTGAACTTAGATGTCCGGATTATGCAATCTATGTAGAGAAGGAGGAAGAATAATGACCAAGAGATTCCAATTATTACAGGGCAATGAAGCCTGTGTGGAAGGCGCACTCGCTGCGGGCATGAAGTTCTACGCAGGTTACCCTATCACTCCTTCCACTGAAATTGCAGAAAGAAGTGCAATCCGTCTGCCGCAGGTTGGCGGTAAGTTTATCCAGATGGAAGACGAAATCGCAGGTATCGCTGCTGCACTGGGTGCTTCTGTTGCAGGTCTGAAGTCCATGACCGCAACTTCCGGTCCGGGGTTCTCTCTGAAGCAGGAAAATATCGGCTATGCATCCATCGCTGAAATTCCTATCGTAATCGTGGACGTACAGCGTTCCGGCCCATCCACAGGACTGCCTACATCCCCTTCCCAGGGTGACTATATGCAGGCCAAGTGGGGTACTCACGGTGACCATCCGGTTATTGCCATCGCACCATCTTCCGTACAGGAATGCTACAATGAAACCGTACGTGCATTCAATCTGGCAGAAGAATTCCGTGTACCTGTTATCTTCCTCATGGACGAAATCATCGGCCATCTGCGAGAAGGCTGTGAACTGATTCCTTCTGAAGAACTGGAAATCATCGACCGTGGCGACCACAACATTTCCGGCATGACTTATGCTGTAGGTGAAGGCAACTACGTTCCTGAATTCGCTGCATTCGGTGAAGGCGAACACTACAATATTACCGGTCTGTTCCACGATGATGGAGGTTTCCCAACCAACGATAACCATAAGGCTTATTCTCAGGGCCGCCGTCTCCTGGACAAAATCACCATGAACCAGGATGCAATCGAAAAGTGGGAGGAAACAGATATCGAAGATGCCGAAGTCGTAATCGTATGCTACGGCGGTACTGCACGTGCTGCAAGCGGTGCTCTGGAAAAGGCGAAGGAAATCGAAGGCTTCCCTAAGGTGGGTATGTTCCGTCCTGTTACCGTATGGCCGTTCCCTGAAAAGGAAATGATGAAGATTTCCGAAAAATGCAAGCATATCATCATGGCAGAACATAACGACGGTCAGATGCTTATGGAAGTACAGAGAGCTGTCAAGGGCAACGTTCCTGTTTCCTTCGTCGGCAAGATCGACGGAACCACAATTACTCCAGACGATATCTTAGCTGCAATCCGGGAGGTGTACGAAGATGCCAAGTAAATTAATAGAAAATACAATGCGTGTAAACCGTCTGCCTCACATCTGGTGTCCTGGCTGCGGTCATGGTATCCTGATGCGCGACGTGGCACAGGCCATCGATAATATCGGCCTGGATCCGGACAAAGTAGTAATCGTATCCGGTATCGGCTGTTCCTCCAGAGCAGCAGGCTACATGAACTATAACACTCTGCATACGACCCATGGACGTGCCATCGCTTTTGCAACAGGCGTTAAGCTGGCGAATCCTGAACTGACTGTAATCGTGATTACCGGTGACGGGGACGCAACCGCAATCGGCGGCAACCACCTGATTCACGCATGCAGAAGAAACATCGACCTGACAGTCGTTGTATTCAACAACAACATTTACGGTATGACCGGCGGTCAGTATTCCCCTACTACTCCACACATGGAAAAGGGTACTACAGCTCCATACGGCAATATCGACTACAATTTCGATATTCCTAAGCTGGCTGAATCTGCAGGTGCAACCTACACTGCAAGAGGTACTGCATACCATGCTCAGCAGATGACCAAGCTGATCGAAAACGGTATCCGTCATCACGGTTTCTCTCTGATTGAAGGTCTCAGCGTATGTCCTACATACTACGGCAGAAAGAACAAGAAGGGCAGTACAATTGATATGTACAATTGGCAGAAAGATAACTGCATCGATGTAAAGAAGGCTGCAAACATGAGTGCCGAAGAGCTGGAAGGCAAGATTATCATCGGCGAAATGTCCGTTGCGGACAAGCCTGAATACACAGATATGTACATGAAAATTATCGAAAAGTGCGGAGGTAACAAATAATGAAAAAAGCCGAATTACGTTTTACAGGTTCCGGCGGTCAGGGTGTTATCCTGGCAACCATTATTCTCGCCGAAGCCGCATATGAAGATAAGAAGCAGGTAGCACAGTGTCAGTCCTATGGTCCGGAAGCCAGAGGTGGTCTCTGCAAGGCAGAATGCATCATCGATGAAAGTCCAATTGCATACACTAAAGTTGGACAGCCAACTCTGCTGCTCTCCCTGACTCAGGCATCTCTGAACAAGTACGTAAATGACGTACAGGAAGACGCCATCATTCTGGCTGATGCTTCCATTGAAGTTCCGGAAGAAGTAAAGGCAGCTCACAAGGTTTACAGTCTGCCAATCCTGTCCTCTGCTATTGAAGTGATCGGAAATCCAATGTCCGCAAACATCATTTCCGTAGGGGCGGTAAACGAAATCCTGCAGCTGACAACACAGGAGTCCCTGGAAGCAGCTGTGCTGAACCATATTCCGAAGGGAACAGAGGAACTGAACCTGAAGGCCCTCCACCTGGGTGCAGAACTGGCACGCGGTTAGCTGTCAGGCTCACAGACAAAATCACAGACACGAAAAAAAGACGGAGCAAATTTGCTCCGTCTTTCTGTTTTCATATTTAATTCAGGCGGCGCTGCATCTGTTCCGGATTATCGGCATATTCCAGAGCAGTTTCCTTCGTAATCTTTCCTTCATTGTACAGAGCCATAATGGACTGGTCCATGGAAATCATACCTTCACCTGCACCGGAAGAAATGGCCATATCAATCTGGTGCCCCTTGTTTTCACGGATCATATTCCGGATTGCGCTGTTCACATGCATGATTTCAAATGCAGCAACCATGTTTCCATCACTGCCCGGCAAAAGCTGTTGGGAAACCACGGTGCGAAGCACCGTACTCAGCTGAATGCGGATCTGATCCTGCTGGTTAGCCGGAAACGCATCTACTACACGGTCAATGGAATTGACTGCGCCGCGGGTATGCATGGTGCCAATCAGCAGATGGCCTGTTTCCGCCGCAGTCATGGCAGTACGGATCGTTTCCAGGTCACGCATTTCCCCCAGCTGAATGACATCAGGAGCCTGACGCAGACATGCACGGAGAGCGGACAGATAGTCAGTCGTATCCACCGCAATTTCACGCTGGCTCACAATGCTCTTCTGATTTCTGTGCAGAAACTCAATTGGATCTTCCAGGGTAATAATATGGCAGCTCTGTGTCTTGTTAATCCGATCCACAATACATGCCTGCGTAGTGGATTTACCGCTGCCCGCAGTACCGGTTACCAGAATCATACCATAATCAGATTCCGCCAGCTTCATTACATTTTCCGGAATACCCAGCACTCTGTAATCAGGAATATCAAAGGATACAACTCGGATTACAGCCGCCATGGAACCTCTCTGCATGTAAGTATTTACTCGGAAACGTGCGAGCCCAGGTACAGAGAAGGAAAAATCATCATCTCCAATTCTGATATATTC
Source organism: Bacillota bacterium (assembly GCA_017556505.1). Classification (GTDB taxonomy): domain Bacteria; phylum Bacillota; class Clostridia; order Peptostreptococcales; family Anaerovoracaceae; genus RGIG7179. The sequence continues at coordinate 16,590 of JAFYNS010000061.1, forward strand.
ATCCATGGAACGACCCGCGAGAGCATATATATCGGTCAGCAGTTCTTTTGACTGCGGAGGCAGAATTTTGTCTTCAGAAATGAAGCAGATTACCCCTTCCAGCTTTTCACTGACAGGAGCTCCGGATACGATAAACAGGTCAGATGCCTGATCCTCTACCGCCTTTTTTAAATAGTCCATTAAAGTGGCCATATTCCTTCTCCTTCACCATCGTTTTCTTCTATTATAACCTCTCCGTCCCAGACAGGCAAGCTTTCATCGTTCTGCCAGTCTGCAGCAGATACAACCTGCCAGCGGAGCACTTCATATTCTTCGACCTCAACCCGAACTTCCACCTCCAGATTCAGAGTCTCCGTTACCGGACATATGTAGAAATAAAGGTCTCCATCTTTTTTCACACCTTCCGGCAGCTTTCCGCTGCGGATTTCTGCCAGAATCATCTCTGCCTGACAGTCCGCATCGTAATAGCTTTTTACAGATGCAGCAGACTTGTCAGCCAGTTTCTGATCAGCCGTTACCGTAGAAATTGACAGAATTGCAAACACCGTCAGAGCAAGCACTGCGAAAATAACAAGCAGCGAGCTTCCTCCTGTGGCAGGCATACCCATACGCTTCTTATCATTCATGGCCGTCCACCTCCTGCCAGCATACGGTCAAGGCAAAAACCTCCTGTCCCGCCTCATCCGTAACTGCGATATCTGCCATCCCCAGCAGCGGATTTTCAGTTTCCGTGAGGCTTGCCTGCGCACAGAGCTCTCCGTCAAAATACACTCGAAGAACGCCCTCGCTGTTTTCACCATCCAGGATTCCTGCCGCCGCATCAAAATCTCCACAGCAGGCTTTTACCACTTCAGCCACTGTTTCTCCGTGCAGAATGGCGCTGTCCCGTTCTGCAATCTCTGAGGATGTCATATCCGACCACACAAAAGCCTGCAGGCATAATGCTGCAGACACCGCGAAAATCAATACCATTATGGTCAGTTCTATCAATGCAAGAGGTGCCTTATTCTTCATAAAGTTCCTCCCCTCCGCTGCGGAGATACAGCTGCAGTTCATGGTCCTCTCCCCATTCATCTTCAAGAAGAATCCAGAGAAGATTATCCTCCAGAGCCATGGACAGATATCCAGCCTCCAGAACCGGTTCTCCCAGCTCCGGCATGAGTTCATCACCTTCCGGGCCGAAATATTCTCGCAGCCACCCGTCATAACAGTAAATCCAGGTGGTGTAAATTTCTCCGTCAAATTCCTCATCAAAAAGCAGTGCCTCACCGTCACCAAAAGATGTCAGAGTGACAGGACCGTCTGCCTGACGTACTTTGGCCGCAAGAAACTGCATGGATGTTCTCTCTGCAAAGGATGCCTGCCCTCTGGAGTGAATCTTCTGATAGGTATCAGCCCCCTGCAGAAGCACCAGAAGTACGCAGACTGCAAATATTCCGAATACCAGCAGTGCTGCCAGTCCGGATATGGAATTTTTACTTCTGCTGGTTTTATTCATTCGTTTTGTTCAGTACGGTGATATCCGGCATGATGTTTGTGGCAAACACCTGATAATGAACGGTGTACCGCTGCCGGTCAATCTGTATTCCGTAATGTTCCTCCATATATTCCAGTGTCGGCGGATAAAAACCTTCTGCAGCATAGCAGGAAACCGCCGTTTTTCTCAGCACATCTTCAAGCTGTTCCAGAGCCTTGTCATCCTGACCGCTGCTGATATTTGACAGCGCCGCAAAGAAAAGAAGCGCAATCATCAGTACAGCGACCGGCATCATGAGCCCTGAAATCAGAGTTTTCCCTTTTTCACGTTTCATTCTGCCCATTGCTTACCTCCGGAATTATCCAATGGCAGACATGATATCCACCAGAGGAAGCATTACGGAAAGAAGGATCAGACCAATCAGAACAGAAGTAACCAAAACCAGTGCAGGTTCTACCTGGCTTACTGCACGGTGCAGTGCATCCTCACTGTCTTCCTGCATTCTGCGGGAAATTTCTCCCATGGCAGTATCTCCTGCCCCACCTTTCATTCCAGCCTCCAGAAGACGGCATTCCTTCTGCGGCAGAATTTCATGTTCCCGAAGTGTCTGAGTCAGGGCATGGCCTTCAGCCAGCTGCGATGCACATTTCATGCAATGGTCACGGATAACAGGCACATCTGTTACCAGCTCCGCTGCCAGTTCCAGTGCTTCTTCCACCGGAAGACCGCTTCTCATACCCATAGCCAGGACCTGCGCTACTCTTGCGTGATTCAGCTTACCGGAAACGCCCTTGTGACCTCTCTTTCTGTTCCAGCTTCCCAGAATCTTTTCTCTGAAAGAAGAAACTCCGGAGAAGAAAACCAGAAAAATAACCGCTGCTGCCAGCAGGCCGCATAACACCGGCATCATCCGGTCCAAAAGCTGACCGAATACCAGCAGACCTCCCGCAATACCGGTCAGCTGGCTTCCCAGCTGTGCATATACAGAATCAAAGACCGGCAGAACTTTCGACAGCAGTACGACAATAACTGCCAGCATAATGAAAAGAAGAACGGCCGGATACAGAAGGGCAGACTTAATCTGTCTTTCCATATGCATGCGTTCTTCATAATATTTTGCAAGGGAGCTCAGGCTTTCTTCCACTTCGCCGGAACGCTCACCGGTTTCCAGCAGACCGCATACATAGCCCGGAAAAGCACCGCTTTCCCGAAAAGCTGCAGACAGGGAAAAGCCGCAGTCAGCCTTATCAGCCAACTGCAGCAGTAATTCTTTATATTCTGATGGTTCCTCATCTTCAGCCAGAAGTGACAGCCCGTCGCCTGCACCGATTCCTGCGTGAATCAGTGTGGATAAACTCAGGCACAGGTTACTGATTTCCTCGTAAGATAATCGTTTCATATTATAACTCCGGTTTACTCAAATTTAGTAGAAATACTTGGCTGTGTAGTTTTTACCGTTTCCGATGTACTTCATGATGGCCTTGCTTTCCTTACTGGAAGATGCAAATGTAGGGTCCATTCTTTCCCAGGATGTGCCGTCGAAATAAATAACGCCTTCCACCCAGCCTTCACCTTCCACATATACGCTGATCCATGCATGATAGGCTTCACCTGCGTAACCGATCACCAGCTTGCAAGGCACCCCCTGGCTGCGGAGCATACCGGCCATGGTGGATGCATAGTCAAAACAGATACCCTTCTTAGCCTTCAGAACCTTGTCCAGATCCGGAACGTATCCGCTCTTTACAGTCTTCGCTTTCTGCTTATCATAAGTATAATTCTTTACAACATAGTTGTAAACCTTTTCTACTTTCTTCAGCGGATTTTTCACTTTCTTTGTCAGTGCAGCGGCCTTTTTCACAGTTTCCGGTGCATCTGCATAATTCACGTACTGATTGGATCTCAGGAATGGTGCAAATTCATCCTCCATTTTCACCTTGCAGCTGACACTTCCCACAATAGCATATTTATTGGAGTACGCATTTTCCAGAAGTGTCACCTGATACGTTCCGTTACCGTCAGAAAGAGGGAAGGTTTCCCACTTCTTCGGTGTCACATTATAGGTGTATGTGGTAGTCGGCCCCTTTACCTGCGCCTTGATTTTCTTATCGGTCTTCGCCAGGTATTTCACCATAACGTAACCATCATCCGTATTGGAATAGTCAATAATACCTTTGGATGTTTCCTTCACCAGGACACCGGATGCTTCCGCCTTATATTCTGCAGCTTTCGGTGCCGGTGCATCAGCCAGAGCCACAGCCTCGTCTTCGATTTCCACATTTTCCATAACTGTAAGATCTGCAACGCCCTCTTCCAGATCATTTCTGCCACAGCCTGTCAGCATGGAAGCGCCAAGCCCCAGTACCAGCATCAATGCAGTCAGCTTGTATAATAAAGAATTTCTTTTCATCAGATAATACCTCTCTTTTCAAGTCCCTATATTATAATATAAGTTTAATAAAATATCAACCTTCCGTGGTTACTTCATTGATTTTTTCTTTCAAATATGTTATATTTTTGTTACCGAAACACATCGGTATTTTTGCGTGTAAAAAAATATGAAAGCAGAGGAATATCCATGAACCAGAGTAAAATATATATATCCATGTTCGGACACATTTCCATCTCATGGAATGGTCATTCCATCACAGAAAGCGACAGCCGTTCACGTAAGACCTGGCTCCTTCTGGCCTACCTGATTCACGGACGCAAAAACCACATCAGCCAGGACGAAATCATCCGGCTTCTCTGGGACGAAGATGATCCTCAGGCAAATCCTCAGGGGTCTCTGAAGACAGCCCTCCACAGGCTCCGCAGTCTTCTGAACCGGCTGGATTCCGAAGCAGGCCATCAGCTCATTCTGCGGCAGAAAAACAGCTATGTCTGGAATCCGGATTTTGAACTGGAATACGATGTGGAAATTTTCGATTCCCTTTATCACGATTTCCTCACCGCATCAGACGAAGATCTTCAGCTGGCGTCCTGTCTTCGAATTTTCCGACTGTATCAGGGAGATTTCCTTCCTGCATTGTCCCAGGAACCATGGGCTGCTCAGATTGCTGAAAAGTATCATGGCCAATATCTTCATGCCGTAAAATCAGCTGTTACCATTCTTCATAAGCGCAGTCAGGTAAATGATATTCTCGAGATCTGCCGTCAGGCACTGAAAATAGAACCAATGGACGAAGAACTGTTCGAATACTACCTGCAGGCTCTGCTGGCATCTGATCAGCATGAGGAAGCCGCCGCGGCTTATGAAGACCTGAACCGCCGCTTCCTGTCCCAGTTCGGAACCATGCCATCCGAAAACCTGCGCAGTCTTTACTGGCAGGCACTCCGCACGGATAACGGATACAGCGTCCCTGTAGATGAAATCTGTATGCAGCTGAAAGAAAGCCAGCCTCCGGAAGGAGCACTCTTCTGCGAGTACGATTTCTTTAAGGTGCTTTATCAGGCCCAGGCCCGCGCCATTGCACGTACCGGCGAAGAGTACCATATCGTCCTGCTTTCTTTAAAAAGCCGTCAGGAAAAGAATCTTTCCCAGAGCAGTCTGAATCTGGCAATGAAAAATCTGCAGCAGGTAATCTGCCGCAGTGTCCGTCACGGTGATGTAGCCACACGATGCAGCGCCAGCCAGTTTATCCTCATGCTGCCCCGTGCAAACTACGAAAGCAGCTGTATGGTGTCAAACCGGATCGTCCGTGCATTCTGCCGTCAGTATCCGCACTCTCCTGCTGAAATCTCCGTACACGTTTTCCCTGTGGAACCTGCAAAATAGAAAATTTTACCTTGACCGGGGCCGTAAAATTTTGGTATCATTATACTTATTAAATCCTTGCAGAAAGGAGGTCATTTCATGCAGACTCAGAACACCCTTCTCATCGCCGCATCTACAGAAGAGAGCCGCCGGCAGCTGAGAGAAATATTCCAGGACAATTTCCAGATTATGGAATCCCAGAGCGCAGATCAGATTCAGCTGATTCTAAGCGATAATCCAGGTCTTGTTTCTGCTGTAATTCTGGACGCAGGAAAAGAAAGTCTTTTTTCCGGCGACGGAATGGCCTTCGCACTTCATGCAGCTGCAGCCCAGGAAATTCCGGTTATGGTAATTCTGGATGACAAGGACAGCAACAATGAAATCATCGCATACCAGTACGGTGCTGCCAGTGTTATTTTCAAACCATATCTGCCGCTGGCACTGTTCCGCCGAGTGGAGATTCTCTCCAGTCTCTATCAGTCCCGCTGCAGTCTGAAGTCCATGGAAGGAATCCGCGAGCGTGCGGAAAAAGATGCTTTGACCGGCCTTTACAACCGCGGTGCCGTGCGACAGTATATCAACCGGCTGCTCTCTGCTGAAAGCCATAACCGCAGCGGCATTTCCGCCCTGCTGATGATAGACCTTGATAATTTTAAAATCATCAACGATACCTACGGTCACATTTTCGGTGACGAGGTTCTCGCCCGTACCGCTGCTAAAATTCGGAAGCTCTTCCGGAGCAATGATATTATCGGCCGTATCGGCGGGGACGAGTTCATGGTATTTATTGACTCCATCCCTGATATCGAACTGATTCAGACACGCTGCCAGCAGCTGATCGAAACAATCTGCTCATCCTTCTTTGACGAAGACAGTCCAATCAGCATTTCCGCATCCGTCGGTGTGGCACTGGTACCGGAACACGGAACAACTCTCAGCGAGCTGTACCATAAGGCGGACCAGGCCCTTTACAAGGCGAAAAAACTTGGAAAAAACCGCTACTGCATTTATAACGACAGTGATATGGATACTATGAAAGATCTGGTTTCCGCAGTCAATACACATATTGACTCTGATGAACAGCCGGGAATCGCTGACAACAGCCTGATTCACTTCGTTTTTCAGCGTCTTTATGAAACCGGCGATGTTTACAGCACCATTGACGATATTCTGGCTGAAGTGGGACGTCAGATGAATGTAAGCCGCGTTTACATTTTTGAAAACAACAGCGACAATACCGCATGCCGAAATACCTTCGAATGGTGCAACCAGAATATCAGACCGGAAATTGAGAATCTTCAGGATATCAGTTATACGTCCGGCATCTATCAGAACTGGCCGGACAGTTACGATGAAAACGGCGTCTTCTACTGTGCCGATGTATCCCAGCTCAGTGGTGAAATCAGAGAGCACCTGGAAGCACAGGGAATCAAGTCCATGCTTCACAGTGCCATTCTCGACAGAGGAGTTTTCCGTGGATTTGTCGGTTTCGATGAATGTGTGAACAACCGGATCTGGACCACAACCCAGATTAATACGCTTGTGTTCCTGTCTAAACTTCTGGCTGTCTTCCTTGTGAAAAACCGCAGCCAGGATACCGCACAGCTCCTTTCTGATAATCTCCGCAGCCTTCTGGACAATCAGAACGCCTGGATTTACGTAATTGATCCGCAGACATTCCGGCTCAGATATCTGAACCAGCGTGTCCGTGATATTTCTCCGGTAGTCCGCGAAGGAGCCTACTGCTATGAGGTCCTTCACAACCGGACCTCCTGCTGTCCGGACTGTCCGGCACGGAACATTCAGAACGAAGGTGTCCATGAAGCCTTTATCCTGAATTCACACCTGGGGATCTATGTCCGTGCAGAAGCTACCAAAATCAACTGGAACGGTAAGGACTCCTGTCTGATTACCTGCCGTCAGGTATTCCAGTAGAATCGAATACAAAACAAAAGCGTATGAGCCAGCCGGTTCATACGCTTTCTTTATTTTCACTTTCTGTCTTATCTGCCTTCCAGCACACGCAGCACATCTCCGAAGACGCCGTAAGCGGTCTGTTCGATTTCCGGCTCGTGTTCTACCACGCTGACTTTTTTCATCAGGTTGGTGGTGATGGACACCACAGAAGTGGTGCTGTTTACGGATGCCAGCATATCGCTGCGGTCGATTTCGGTCGGCTGTACAGATGCCTGTACGGTACCGTCTTCCAGACGGATGCCCTTGCAGAGCAGCTTGATTACCTTTCCTTTCGCTGCTGCCGCCTTAATATCTTCTACCGTAATATCCTCGATACCCTTGCGGTCAACCATATCCGGTGTGATTCCTGCATCCATGAGCACATTCAGCAGTGCCGTAATCTTGGCTGCCGCATCATAGCCTTCAATGTCCATGGCAGGATCTGCTTCGATAAATCCCATCTGGCGGCCGCGGGCCATGATATCATCATATTCCGCACCGGCTTCCAGTTCTTCCAGAATAAAGTTGGTGGTGCTGTTGAGAATGCCGGATACTTCGGTCACCTTCGCCATCTTCAGAGTATGTTCCACCAGGTTGAAGACAGGTGTTCCGTCCATTACAGTGGTTTCATAATAGAACTGAACCCCTGCATCTTTCGCCATATCGCGCAGTCTTCTGTAAGCCCAGGCGATTGGTCCCTTGTTTGCAGTTACCACATGTTTTCCTCTCTTAAAAGCACCTTCAATATGGCTGATGGCAGGCTGCCCTGTAGCGATATTCAGCGGTGTCATTTCCACCAGCACGTCAAAATCCGCCCATTCCACGATTTCCATGGTAGTCATGGTACTCAGTGCCATAGAGTCGGTAAAACGTCCGCTGCCGCCCTTTTCTGTGTCCAGATCGGCCAGTGCACGTGCCAGGTCTATCCCCTCGCTGCATACCAGGTTTCCTCTGGAGCCCGTTGCGATGGCAGTTACCATTACTTTCGTGTCATATGTCTTCATGATTTCTTCTTCATGCTCCAGCAGCATACGGCCGAAGGCCTGTCCTGCATTGCCGAATCCCAGAAGAGCCAGTTTCAGTTCTTTCATGTTCCATTCCTCCCATACAGTCCCTTTTCGCAGACCGATTTTTTACATTATATCATGATTGATACATTCATGTACAGAGATTGGGGCTTTTCTTTTTGGTCACTTTGCAGTATGATTAAACAAGAAATATAAGAACACAAGGAGGACACCCTTTATGAAATTCTATATCGTAGATGCATTCACAGAAACCACTTTTGGCGGAAACCCTGCAGGCGTGGTTATTTTGCCGGAAGGTGCAGATTTCCCATCTGATGAAGTTATGGTGAAGACTGCTGCCGAACTGCGCTACTCCGAAACTGCATTCATCAAAAGGCTGGGTGAAAAGGAATTCCAGATCCGTTACTTCACACCGGCTGCAGAAGTTGACCTGTGCGGTCACGCCACCATCGGTTCCTTCAAGGCACTGCTGTACGGCGGCTACATCGAAGACAATGCGGTTTATATGAACCACACTCTGTCCGGTGATCTGAACATCGTGGTGAAGGACGGCTTCATTCTGATGGATATGGCGACTCCGGTTAAAATCAGCGAAATCGCATGTGAAGAAGGTCTGGAAGAACTGTATACCATCATGGGTCTATCCTATGCCGACCAGAAGGCAAAGGGTGTAAACCTGATTCCGCAGATGATTTCCACAGGACTGCCTGATATCATGATGCCGGTAGCATCACGCGCTGATCTGGCTGCTATCGCACCGGACTTCCCTGCTCTGTCCAAGCTGTCTGAACGTTACGAAGTAGTTGGCGTACATGCATTCACTCTGGACTGCGAAGGCGACGAAGTGAAGACCACCTGCCATGTGAGAAACTTTGCTCCGCTCTATGACATCGACGAAGAAGCAGCAACCGGCACCTCCAACGGCGCACTGACTTACTACGGCTACCTGAACGGATTCGTTGCAGCAGGCGATGACTGCCGTTTCGTACAGGGTGAGGCCATGGACAGACCTTCCGTAATCCTGAGCCACATTGAAGCGGACGCTGAAACTTGCAAAATCCAGGTTGGCGGCACCGGCGTGATTCTGGCTGAAGGTGAAATTCATATTTAATATTAAAATATAAATACGGTTCGTGATGCCTACTGACAGCAGACACCCGAACCGTATTTTTTTATCTTATAATTTTACAGAAGGAGCTTTTTTATACAGTTCTCCATGCTTTGGTGGACCACTGGGTATATACCCTTTCTCCGTCGATTTCCTTAAAACCACGAACCTTGTAGTAGTAGCAGGTTCCGACCTTCAGATCCTTTGTATTCCAGTAACAGGTATTGCTGGTTGTGAAGAACGGTTTCTTCGTAAATCCGCTGTAACGCTTTACAGAACGGAATACCTGATAACCATCCAGTTTCACTTCTTCCGGTGCATTCCAGTATACCTTCACTGCACGCTTTCCGTGGAGTGTGGTGAGTCTGGATTTTGCAGAGAAACGAACTGCCTTTACATGTTCAGCAATTCCGTCCTCTTCATCCGGAACGGCCGGAGCGTCTGGAACATCCGGAACGGCCGGAACATCCGGGGTATAAGATGGTGTCCAGGAAGGCGGAGTCACCTTGGCTTCTGCTGTCAGTTCATAGACACTCACTGTGCCGGAAACTTCGTTTGCAGCAACCAGCAGTGCATTTCCTGTAGAACTCTTTTCTGCAGCCACGAATGCCATACCTTCTGGAGATACGTCATCCTTAACATCCTGACTGAAGTCACGGCTGTTGATGTAGTTGACAAATTCAGTTTTGGAAGGATTGGTTACATCGTACATCATGATGCCTCCGATTCGTTCCAGTGCAATGAACGCATAGGTTCTTCCGTCTACAATACCAGTGGTGATTCCTTCCGGTTCCGGTCCCTTCTTTCCGGTTCTGTCTTCCAGTTCAATGGTATCGTTGGAACAGTTGAAATGCTCAGGCAGCACTTCTGCGGTAATCTTTTCGAAATCATTTCCGCTGCTGTATACAACCTTCAGACCGCTTTCTGTCACTTCCAGAACAGAGAAGCTGCGTCCGCCGAAGAGGTAGTCTGTCCCTTCCTTCAGTCCGTCATACTGGGTAACATCGAACCAGGTTACCTTACTCGAGAGTTTCTGGCCGGTTACAGGGGCCTTATTACCCTTAATTTCATTGACATCCGCTTCAGTTTCTACCGGCCATGCACGGCTGTCGCCTTCATTGGCGGTAATCAGATATGTCTTGCCGCCTGCTGTGAAGGAGCCGATTGCATCCGGCATACGGATACCCATTATGTTATCATAAGTTGCTGCTTCATACTTTCCGTCCTTGGAGTTCAGGTCAATGGCAGTCTTGCTGTAGTCTTCAAAGCCGATGCTGTATACACCGGTAAATACTTTTTCCTTCAGATCCAGGACTGCAATTGCATTTGCTTCCTGAAGAGAAACGTAAGCAGTGCTGCCTTCTACTGTGATATATTCCGGTTCGAAGTCTACAGATGGACTGGTCCCCTTCTTCACCACGACGCCATTCTGTGTCAGGCTTTCACGCTGTCCATCAAAATCTCCAAATCCAACGGTTTCACCCATGCCGGTTTTCACGTCTATCATGGTTACTGTACCAGCCGGATCCACAGCATTTGCTGCAGAATAGCCCCCTCTTGGTTCCCCTTCGTTGGCAGTCAGCACCATGGTGCCGTCTTCTGTAAACGTAATCATGTCAGGCTGTACGCCGGTTTCTGTCATGGATTTAAAGTTCAGGCTGCCATCTGCGCCGCAGGTAAAGAGAACCGCACGGCCGTTTCTGGTGTAATCTGCATCCTGCAGAGCTGCAGCAATCAGGCTGCCATCCGCAGATACTGCCACAGAGGTCATATCTCCATAAGTAAATTCTGCATCTTTTCCTTCTACCAGAGCCTTTACATTGATTTCCTTTCCTTCCAGCGTCTGCAGAGTGGAAGTCTTTTCACCGGAGGTCAGAGAATTCATCGCAATCTGATCCAGTGTTCCCTTAATACCGTTTACGGCATAGGCTGTCTTTCTCGCAGCGTTATATACTACGATTTCAGCAGAACCGCCATCCAGGTTGGAGGCACCGGAGTTATATCTTGCAATCAGCTGTGCATCCAGATCTGCTGTGCTGTTATAGAATCCTTCGTAAATTTCATTTGTTGTTTTTGTTCCGATATACTGCACCTGATGGGTGTAAGACTGGAATGCGATTGCCTTTTCTCCATTGGTCACGGTAATTTTACCGTTTACCAGCACTCTGGTTCCTTTTGTCAGCGGCAGGGAGCCTGTCTGTACCCCGGTAACTGCAACGGTACATCCTGTATTGTCTCGAATCCAGAAGATTCCGGATTTTGCATCGATTACGGTACCTTCTGCACATACAGTAGTTCCTTCTTCCATAGATGCAATCTGGTCTAAAGGAGTATACTGTTTCAGATCTGCCAGATAATCCACAACCTTCAGATAGAATGCACCGTTGGATGCGTCGTTGCCGATTTCATAGTTTGAGTAAGCATAGCGGCCTGTTACTACGATGTTGCCTTTATCGATGGTCTGTGCAGCCACCATTGGAATTGCAGTACCATCTCCGTTTGCATCACCCTGCTGTACATAGGTGTATCCGCCTTCTCCCAGCTTACCGGTGTAACAGGTCTTGTTTCCTGTTGCCAGAATTTCCAGTCCTGCACCTTTATCGTTTACCAGTGCGGTACCTTCTGCATTGACAAGGGAACCGCCGCGATAGATACGCAGTGCATACATATCATCGTTAATGCCCAGAGTAGATTTCGGGAAGTTCTTAGCATAGAAAGACTGTACTTTTCCGTTTTCCTGGTGTTCTGCAGAACCTTCATGTACACTGTCGAAATTGAAACGGATTCCGCTTCCCAGCTTTTCCAGAAGCGTGTTATACTGGGTCGCGTCGTAGTTGCTCTGGTCGTAAGACTGGGTACCATACAGCAGACCGCCGCCATTCTTAACGAATTCTACAACTGCAGCTTCTTCTGCTTCGGTCAGTTTATTGGAAGGTGTGCCTGCAGAGTCCTTCGTTGGTGTGTTCAGAATCAGAACATCCACATCTTTCAGAACATCTGCAGTAATTGCTTCTGTATTAAAGGTCACCTTATATCCAAAGAGACGGAGCACTTCGGAGAATTCCAGCATGGTGCCGTTTACAACACCGATGTTCTTATGAGCGTTATCAAAGAGAACGTTCTTTCCATTTGGAACAATTACGGTAACTTCTCTCTTCATTTCTTTTACACTGCCGTCTGCAGCACATACCAGTTCTGCAC
>JAFYNS010000005.1 GCA_017556505.1 Bacillota bacterium
GTATGCCGGGCTGCTGTTTTTTTCTTGTGTAAAAATGATTGCGTATGTACGTACAATGACATATAATTGTAGTAGGAAGGAGGGGATTATATGGCGAAAACATCAAATTTATATGTAAGGATTGAACCGGAAGTAAAGGAACAGGCAGAGAAGATTCTTGATGCATTGGGAGTGGCACCTTCCAGTGCTGTAAATATGTTCTATAAGCAGATTATACTGCAGCGGGGGCTGCCGTTCGAGGTGAAAATTCCGAAAGATGTGCCATTGGATATGTCTGTGGCGATACAGGAAGAAATCGATATGGAACTGGAAAAAGGATATTGTGATATGCTGGAGGGACGAGTACGTCCTGCTGCAGACGTATTCTCGGATATCAGAAAGGAATATAATTTATGATGTATTCTGTTGTAATCACCAAACAGGCAGAAGAAGATCTGCACGGGATTTTTGAATATATCAGTTTTACATTATACGAACCAGGATACGCAGCACATAAATTACAGAAATTAGAGCAAGCAATCTCAAGACTGAATTATATGCCTGAACGGTATAAAAAATATGAAGAAGAACCATGGGCAAAAATTGGTTTGCGGAAAATGCCGGTTGATAATTATAACATATTTTATTTTGTGGATAACGAAATAGAGCAGGTTACAGTTTTAAGAATTTTGTACAGCAAAAGGGATGAAACCAAACAGCTTCGGCAGCATCAAGCGTTAAATTTGGATGAATTTGTCCTCCATGAAGAAATAAAAGAATATGTACTGTAATAAACACGGCGCGGTGTGCGGCATGAGAAATCATGCTGTATGCCGGGCTGCTGTTTTTTGTAATCGATGCAGTGTATGCAAACTAAGAACTGTCTGAATGTGTTGAAAATCAGCGGATTTTGTCGGAATTTCCGCTGAGAAAAGTTTGGTACTGTACTGAAATCAACATTTGTTTGTGATACCATATTCTTACATTAGGAAAACGAAACCTGAATGGATATTGTAACTAAAAACAGTCGCAAATGTTATCTGCACATGGTATAGTGAAGGAGGAAGCGGTGTTGAGTAAGAAAGAAAAATTGATTCAGCACCTGAAGACACGCCCAAAAGACTTTACTTTTGAAGAGGCTGAAACGTTGCTGCGATATTTTGGAAGGTGAGGGTTTGATATGAAGAATACCATGGAATATAAGGGATATGTGGGAAGTGTGGAATTCTCTGAAGCAGATGGACTGTTTTTCGGAAAAGTAATGGGAATCCGTGCTCTTGTTTCTTATGAAGGAACGAATGCACGGGAACTCGTGGATGACTTTCACAGTGCAGTGGATGATTATCTCCTTTTATGTGATGCGGAGGGAATTCAGCCGGAAGTTGCATACAAAGGCAGCTTTAATGTGAGAATATCGTCGGAACTTCATAAACAGGCAGTCATTGCAGCGTTGGCGCAGCAGATTTCTCTGAACAGTTTCGTGGAGCTTTCCATCAGGAAAAATATTGGTTTATAAAGATAACAGCATAACAACAAGGGCGGCCCGCCGGACCGCCCTGTTATATTGCATATATTTCCTTGTATTACGCCTGATTCTGCTTGGCAACCAGTCCCACTGCGCCGTAGATTTCACGCAGCTTCGGCTTTTCGATTTTGCCGGTGGCATTGCGGAGAACCTTGGCGAAGATGATTTTGCGAGGGCGCTTGTAGCGCGGCAGCTGTCTGCAGAAGTCGTTGATTTCTTCTTCGGTGCATTCTGCGCCTTCTTCGGTTTCGATGATGGCAGCCACGATTTCGCCCAGACGGTCGTCCGCCAGTCCGATAACAGCAACGTCTTTCACCTTGGTGTGCGCACTGAGGAAGTTTTCAATCTGTACAGGATAGATGTTTTCACCGCCGGAGATGATAACGTCCTTGGCACGGTCAACCAGCCAGATGAAACCGTCTTCATCTTTCTGTGCAACGTCACCGGTCAGGAGCCATTCATTGTCACGTCCGCGGAGAACTGCTGCAGTTGCGGCAGGATCTTTATAGTAGCAGGTCATGACGCCAGGTCCTTTGACAGCCAGTTCGCCAACTTCACCGTCAGCCACTTCTTCGAAGTCCTCGTTCACAATCTTTACTTCCCAGCCAAAGCCCGGAACGCCGATGGCACCTACTTTGTGGATGTTTTCCATGCCCAGATGTACGCAGCCCGGACCGATGGATTCGGACAGACCGTAGTTGGTATCGTACTTGTGGTCAGGGAAGTAGGTGAGCCAGCGCTTGATCAGGCTCTGCGGAACCGGCTGTGCACCGATGTGCATGAGACGCCACTGGGACAGCTGGTAGTCAGAAAGATTCAGACGGCCGGAGTCCAGTGCAGACAGAATGTCCTGTGCCCATGGAACCAGAAGCCACACAATCGTGCATCTTTCGCGGGATGCAGTTTCCAGAATGGTTTCCGGTGAGGTACCCTTCAGGATAACAGCTTTGCTTCCGGAAAGCAGACTGCCAAACCAGTGCATCTTGGCACCAGTGTGGTACAGAGGCGGAATGCAGAGGAAAACATCGTTTCTGGTCTGCTGATGGTGAGCCTGTTCTGCACGGCAGGAGTGAATCAAAGACTCGTGGTTATGTAAAATTGCCTTCGGGAATCCGGTGGTGCCGGAGGAGAAGTAGATGGCAGCGTTGTCCTTATCGTGGACGAATACGGTAGGCTTTCTGCTGGAACAGTTGGATGTGGCAGTGGCGTAATCCTCCGCGAAAGACGGACAGCTTTCACCTACGAAGTAGAGCAGGCGGCGCTGGCTGATTTCATCGGAAATGGACTCGATACGTCCGATGAATTCCGGACCGAATACCAGTACGTCCACATCTGCCTGATTCAGACAGTACTTGATTTCGTCGGATGTATAACGGAAGTTCAGAGGAACCACGATGGCACCGGCCTTCAGAATACCGAAGTAAATCGGCAGCCATTCCAGGCAGTTCATCAGCAGGATTCCTACCTTATCATCCTTCTTAATACCGCGGGACAGAAGCAGATTGGCGAAACGGTTCGCTTTTTCATCGAAAACTGCCCATGTGATTTCATTTCTGTAATATTCAGAAGAAGTAGATTCAATCAGTTCGTATTCACGCCAGGTAACACGGCGGGATTCTTTCCGCTCTGGATTTACTTCTACCAGGCACACTTCGTTGCCGAATTCATTTGCATTGCGTTCAAGAAAATCAGTAATAACCATAAACAAATCTCCTAAAATGTGTTTTGCTATGACTAATCTACTACATTATATTTCGGTTGTCAATGGATTTTCGTTATTTTTCAAAATTTTCTGAAAATTGTGCGAATTTCACAAAATAACGGTTTACATTTGGATTTTTTTGTTGTAGAATGTCGTTATTACAGAACAAAACACGAATATGAGGTGTACAATGAGAGAATTAATGTTAGGAAATGCAGCGGTTGCAAGAGGCCTTTATGAAGCAGGCTGTTCGGTGGTTTCCAGCTATCCGGGAACCCCAAGTACCGAGATTACCGAAGAATGTGCCAAGTACGATGAAATATACTGTGAATGGGCGCCCAACGAAAAGGTTGCCGTAGAAGTGGCCTTTGGTGCGTCTGTGGGCGGAAAGAGAAGTTTTGCGGCTATGAAGCACGTAGGACTCAACGTAGCGGCTGACCCGCTGTTCACTTTGTCCTATACTGGCGTTACCGGCGGGCTGGTGATTGCTGTGGCGGACGATGCGGCGATGCACTCTTCTCAGAATGAGCAGGACTCCCGCAACTATGCGAAATCCAGCAAAATCCCTATGCTGGAGCCTTCTGATTCTGCAGAGGCCTTGGCCTTCACCAAGCTGGCCTTCGAACTGTCCGAACAGTTTGATACCCCGGTTCTGCTGAAGATGTGTACCAGAGTTTCTCATTCCCAGAGCGTGGTGGAAACTGCAGAGCGTGTTGTCCCTGAAGCGAAACCTTACGTAAAGAACATTCAGAAATATGTTATGCTGCCGGCCAACGCCAGAGGCAGACATCCGATTGTGGAACAGAGAACCCTGGATCTGGTGGATTTTGCTGAGAAGAGTGAAATCAACCGGATCGAAATGGGCGGAACCGAAATCGGTATTATCACCGCATCCACCAGCTACCAGTATGTAAAGGAAGTCTTCGGCGACGAAGTGTCCGTGCTGAAACTGGGTATGGCATGGCCGATGCCGGTGCAGAAGATTAAGGACTTCGCGGCGAAGGTTGACCGTCTCATCGTGGTGGAAGAACTGGATCCGTTCATCGAAGAACACGTAAGACAGCTGGGTCTGGAAGTGGAAGGCAAGTCCATCTTCTCCCTGCTGGGTGAATTCAGCCAGAATCTGGTTGCTGAAAAGATGGGCAAGAAGGTCGAATGCGGTAAGTGTCTGGAAGATGCCATTCCTGGCAGACCTCCGGTAATGTGCCCTGGATGTCCGCACCGCGGCATCTTCTACATTCTGAAAAAAAATAAATGTAATGTTTTAGGCGATATCGGCTGTTACACCCTGGGTGCAGCGGCTCCGCTGGCAGCCATGGATACAACCCTCTGCATGGGTGCTTCCGTCAGCGGTCTTCACGGCTTCAATAAAGCCATGGGAGCAGAAGGCGAGCAGCACAGTGTGGCAGTGATCGGTGACTCCACCTTTATGCACTCCGGTATGACCGGCCTGGCAAACATCGCTTATAATCAGTCCAACTCCACCGTACTGATTCTGGATAACTCCATTACCGGTATGACCGGCCACCAGCAGAATCCAACCACCGGTTACAACATTAAGGGAGAACCGGCTGGCAAGGTGGATCTGGAAGCTTTATGCAGAGCCTTAGGCATTGAACGTGTGAAGGTAGTTGACCCATATAATCTGAAGGAATGTGATCAGGTTCTGAAGGAAGAACTGGCAGCAGAAGAACCTTCCGTTATCATCAGCCGCCGTCCTTGCGTGCTTCTGAAGAGCGTAAAGCTGCAGCCTGCACTCCATGTGAATGCGGACAAGTGTATCGGCTGCAAGGCATGCATGAGAATCGGCTGTCCGTCCATCAGCTTCCGCGATGGAAAGGCAGTCATTGACCACACGACCTGTGTGGGCTGCGGAGTTTGTCAGCAGATGTGTCCGAAGGACGCAATCGAAAGACCGTAACAGGCAGGGAGGTACAGAAGAATGAAGAAGACAACCAATATTATGATTGTAGGTGTTGGCGGTCAGGGAACCCTCCTGGCCAGCAAAACTTTAGGCAAGCTGCTGGTAGCTGAAGGCTATGATGTGAAGGTATCTGAAGTTCACGGCATGAGCCAGAGAGGCGGCAGTGTAGTTACCTATGTAAGATTCGGTGAAAAAGTATACGCACCGATTATCGATAAGGGGGAAGCGGACTTCATCGTTTCCTTCGAAAAGCTGGAAGCAGCCCGCTGGCTGGAATACCTGAAGCCTGAAGGACAGCTGATCACCAACCTTCAGGAAACCGACCCGATGCCGGTTATCACCGGTGCCATGAAGTATCCGGAAAACCTGATTGAAAAGATGGAAGCTCTGGGCGTAAAGATCGACGCCATCGATGCACTGGCTCTGGCAGAAGAAGCCGGCACTTCGAAGGCTGTGAATCTGGTGCTCATGGGCCGCCTGTCAAAATATTTTGATATGAGTGAGGAGGCATGGATGGCAGCCATCGAAGCCTGCGTACCTGCCAAGTTCCTTGAACTGAATAAAAAGGCATTCGCACTTGGACGTGCATAAAACATGAAAAAATGACAGAATATACCCCGGAGGTTATTACACTTCCGGGGTTTTATTAGCTTGCCCGTATCACTGTAATATGGTAAAATATTATATTAAAACATTTACGTAATCAGGAGGGATGATCATGTATAAGGAAGATACCAGAGATTATCTGTTAAAACTGGATGCTTACTGGCGTGCAGCCAACTATCTGTCTGCGGCTCAGCTCTATATGCTGAAGAACCCGCTGCTGCGTGAACCTCTGACAAGAGAGCAGGTGAAGAAGAAAATCGTCGGACACTGGGGAACTGTGCCTGGTCAGAACTTCATCTACGCACATATGAACCGTGCTATTACAAAATATGATTTAAATATGATTCTGCTGTCCGGCCCGGGCCATGGCGGCAACTTCTTCGTGGCCAACTCCTATTTGGAAGGTGCATACAGCGAAGTATATCCCAATGTAAGTCAGGATGAAGAAGGTATGACCAGACTGTGTAAACAGTTCTCCTTCCCTGGCGGTGTCAGCTCCCACGTAGCACCGGAAACACCGGGCTCCATCAATGAGGGCGGCGAACTGGGCTATTCCATGGCCCATGCCTTCGGTGCTGTTTTCGATAACCCGGATCTGATTGCCACCTGCGTAGTGGGCGACGGGGAAGCGGAAACCGGACCTCTGGCAACCGCATGGCATTCCAATAAATTCCTGAATCCTGCCATCGACGGTGCGGTTCTTCCAATTCTGGACCTGAATGGTTACAAGATTGCCAACCCTACCGTGTTCGCACGTATCAGCCGGGAAGAAGTGGAAAGCTTCTTCTACGGATGCGGCTGGAAGGCGTATTTTGTGGAGGCAGACCAGGATACCGACCACATGGCAGTCCATGAGGCAATGGCGAAGACCGTAGACCTGTGCATTGAAGAAATTAAGGAAATCCAGAGACAGGCACGGCAGTGCGGCGTGACAGAGCGTCCGTTCTGGCCGATGATTGTGCTGCGGACTCCAAAGGGCTGGACCGGTCCGAAATCCGTGGACGGCAAGCAGATCGAAGGTTCCTTCCGTGCCCATCAGGTGCCGATTTCCATGGAAAAGGAAGAACACCTGCAGCTGCTGGAAGACTGGCTCAGAAGTTACAAGCCGGAAGAACTCTTTACAGAAGACTATAAATTAAGACCGGAACTGGCCCAGCTGGCACCGAAGGGTGACCGACGGATCAGCGCTAATCCTCATGCCAACGGCGGCAAGCTGCTCCGTGATCTGCGTACACCGGACTTCCGCAAATATGCGGTGGATGTTCCAAAGCACGGTGCAGTGAAAGCACAGGATATGATTGAACTGGGCGGTTATGTCCGTGACCTGTTTACTTTGAACGAAGATGCGAAGAACTTCCGAATTTTCGGACCGGACGAAACCATGTCCAACCGCCTGAACAAGGCTTTTGATGTGGAACGCCGCTGCTTCTACGCAGATACATATGAAACCGACGAATATCTGGCACCAAACGGACGCATTATGGACTCCTATCTCAGTGAGCATATGTGCGAAGGATGGCTGGAAGGCTACCTGCTCACAGGCCGTCACGGATTCTTTGCCAGCTACGAATCCTTTATCCGCGTGGTGGACTCCATGGTAGCACAGCATGCGAAATGGCTGAAGGTCTGCAATCAGCTCCCTTGGAGACAGAAGATTGCTTCTCTGAATCTGATTCTGTCCTCCAATGTATGGCAGCAGGACCACAACGGGTATACCCATCAGGATCCCGGCTTCCTGGACCACGTGGCCAACAAGAAAGCTGACGTAGTCCGCCTCTATCTGCCGCCTGATGCAAACTGTCTGCTGTCTGTTTTCGACCACTGTATCAAGAGCAGAAACTATGTCAACGTGATGGTAACTTCCAAACATCCGTCCGTACAGTGGCTGTCCATGGAAGAAGCTGCCGTTCACTGCACTCAGGGTGCAGGTATCTGGCAGTGGGCTTCCAATGACCAGGGCGCAGAACCAGACATCGTTATGGCATGCTGCGGCGATACTCCGACTCTGGAAACACTGGCAGCGGTTACCATTCTCAGAGATGCGCTGCCGGAACTGAAGATCCGTGTGGTAAACGTGGTAGACCTGATGAAGCTGGAAAGCAATCATCTCCATCCGCATGGCCTCACCGATGATGAGTTTGATCTGCTGTTTACAAAGGATAAGCCTGTAATCTTTGCATTCCACGGCTATCCGAAGCTGATTCATGAGCTGACTCAGGGCAGAACCAACGAAGGAAACATTTCCGTTCACGGCTATCTGGAAGAAGGTACGATTACTACACCATTCGATATGCGTGTGCAGAATAAGATTGACCGTTTCAGCCTGGTAAAGGATGCACTCCATAATCTGCCGCAGCTGGGAAGCCGCGGTGCGCATCTGAATCAGCAGATGAACGATCTGCTGGTTCGCCATAAGCAGTATATTTCCGAAGAAGGTCAGGACCTGCCGGAAGTACTGAACTGGCAGTGGCACACACCGGACGCGGAATAAAACGTACGGTGCACCCCAATTGGGACACGTGGCAAAATCCCTGCTCCGGACTGTTTCATGCGGTCCGGGGCGGGTAAATATGAGGAGGGTATCATGGATTACAGAGAAGAGTTATATGCGGTGACAGACCAGTTCTTTAATCAGGTGGTTATGGAGTTTGGACGCACCAATGCCATGGGAACAGAACGGGTAAAGAAATTCCAGCCATTCCAGAAGAAAAACTATGACGATATTATCCGCCGTTTTGAAATCCACATGAAGCAGACGGCGCTGATGAGCATGAGCAATATAGAAATACCGGAAGAGGACGAAGCGGCAAAGAAGCTGGCTGCGGATTTTGCACAGTGTAAAAAAACATTCCTCAGGCTCTGCGAGGTGAACATGCAGTTCTATGACCTGCAGAACCGGAAGGTACGCCGTCAGGGCGCTACAGTAAAGGAATTCAAGGAAATTTCTCTGGCTGTCAGCCTTGCGCTCAATTCTGCCCGCAGAGACATGAATGAACTGGAAAACCAGTATAAAGATATGAAGGGTGTTATAAAAGAAGAATGAATACAGAAGTGATTATGTATATGCTGCTGGGGACCTCCGTGCTCTGCGGTCTGGTGACCATTCTGGTTCTGCTGCGGTGCAGCGGGCTGGAACGGGAGATGCACCGGATGCGTAAGGACATGAGCGAGTCGGTGAACCAGTCTTTCAGCACCTTTGGGGAAATGGTGTCTGCCAATCAGAAGATGATGGCAGAAAACATGGACAGCCGCCTGTTTGAGCTGAACAACCGGTTCAGCCATATGGCAGTGGAGAATGAACAGAAACTGGAAGCCATCCGCGGCACCATGGAAAAGAAAATCACAGATTTAACTGCAGACAATAACCGCCAGCTGACGGAAATGCGTCAGACGGTGGATGAAAAGCTGCAGAAGACGCTGGAGGACCGGATCAGCCAGTCCTTCAAGCTGGTCAGCGAGCGTCTGGAACAGGTATATAAGGGACTTGGTGAGATGCAGAACCTGGCCGCCGGTGTGGGCGACCTGAAAAAAGTTCTCACCAATGTGAAAACCAGAGGTATTTTAGGGGAAGTTCAGCTGGGAGCCATTCTGGAGCAGATTCTGGCTCCGGACCAGTATGAAGAAAACGTGCGGACCAGAAGTACCGGAAGCGAGCGGGTGGAATTCGCAGTGAAGCTTCCAGGCGACGGAGACGGTATCGTATGGCTGCCGATTGATGCCAAGTTCCCGGGGGATGCTTATGCAGCTCTGGTGGAAGCCTATGAGAGCGGCGATGCAGCAGCAGTGGAAGCTGCGGCAAAGAACCTGGAGCGGGTTATCAAATCGGAAGCCCGTGACATCAGGGATAAATACGTGGAACCTCCGTATACTACAGATTTCGGTATCATGTTCCTGCCTTTTGAGGGACTGTATGCGGAAGTGGTACGCCGTGGCCTGCTGGAAGTGCTGCAGCGGGATTATAAGATTAATATCGCAGGACCGACCACCATGGCGGCTCTGCTGAACAGCCTGCAGATGGGCTTTAAAACTCTGGCTATCCAGAAACATTCCAGTGAAGTCTGGGATGTACTTGGAGCTGTGAAGACAGAATTTGACAAGTTCGGTACTGTGCTTGAGGCGACCCAGGCCCGGATTAACCAGGCCAACGCGGAACTGGATAAGCTCATTGGCACCAGAACCCGGAGCATTCAGAGAAAGCTGCGGGGAGTCACTTCCCTGGGAGACCGGGAGGCGGCACAGATGCTGGAACTTTTGGATCTGGCAGAGGAGGAATGATGAAAATATTTGCAATCGGCGACCTGCACCTGTCCTTTGGGGAGGGTGTCAGCAAGCCTATGGATAAATTTGGAGGGCAGTGGGTAGGCCACACAGAGAAGCTCCAACGAAACTGGACCGAAAACATCGGACCGGAGGACGTGGTGATTCTCTGCGGAGACCATTCCTGGGGTCTGAGGCTGGATGAGGCCATGGCGGACCTTGACTGGATTCACAGCCTGCCCGGAAGGAAAATACTGTTTAAGGGGAATCACGATCTCTGGTGGCAGTCCATCAGCAAGCTGAACAAGCTTTACGAGGACGGCACCATGTATTTCACACAGAATAAGTGCAGCCTGGTGAAAGATCCGGAAATGGGTCTGGTGACCGCAATCTGCGGTACCCGCGGCTGGACCTGTCCGGGTGTGGATGGATTCTCGGAACACGATAAGAAGATTTATGAGCGGGAAGTGCTCCGCCTGCGTCTGTCTCTGGAAGAGGGCCGGGCAGCCGGTGCAGACCGGATTATCGGCGTGCTTCACTATCCGCCGACCAATGACCGCCATCACAAGAGCGGATTCACTGACCTGATGACGGAATTCGGGGTGGAGACCTGTGTTTACGGACATCTTCACGGAAAGGAATCCTTTAAATACGGACTGCAGGGAATGTTCAACGGTGTGGAATATAAGCTGGTTTCACTGGATTATGTGGAAGGAATGCCGCAGGAGATTCTGCCACGCAGTACCGCTTCTGTACAGGAGGGTTAAAAAATGAGAAAAGTAATCTTAATGATAACAGACAGTCTGGGCGTGGGGGCTCTTCCTGACGCGGCAAAATACGGAGATCAGGGAGCTGATACTTTCGGTCACATTGTCCGTGAGATGGAGGCTGCCGGTACACCAATCAATATGCCGAACCTGCTGGCTCTGGGCTGGGGGAATATCGACGGTATCTGCGGCGGGAAGCTGGCTGTTTCCGAGCCTGCCGGCTGTTTCGGCAAGATGGCTGAAATTTCTGCCGGTAAGGACACAACTACCGGACACTGGGAAATCGCAGGTCTGAAGACCGATGTTCCGTTCAAAACATATCCCAATGGCTTCCCAGCTGATTTTATGGCGGCATTTGAAGACGCCATCGGAGTGGAATGCCTGGGGAATTACCCTGCATCCGGCACCGCCATCATCGAAGAACTGGGACCGGAACATGAAGCGACCGGAAAGCCTATCGTGTACACATCTGCAGACAGCGTACTGCAGATTGCGGCGAACATCAATGTGATTCCGCTGGACAGACTTTATGAAATCTGCCTGACAGCCCGTAAGCTGCTGGTGGGAGACTGGGCATGCGGCCGTGTCATCGCCCGTCCGTACATTATCAATGCTGCAGGTGAAAGAGAACGTACTTCCGACCGCCGCGACTATGCGGTAACACCGCCGGGAGATACCATTCTGGACCTGATCAAGGCAGCCGGAAAAGAAGTTTACGGTATCGGTAAAATCGGTGACATCTTCAATGAAAAGGGACTGACCACAAACATCCACACCAAGAGCAATATGGACGGTGTGGATAAGACCATCGAAGCACTGGCCATGGATTTTGAGGGATTCGTATTTACCAATCTGGTTGACTTCGACTCCAAGTACGGTCACAGAAGGGATCCGATTGGCTACGGAAAATGTATTGAAGAATTTGACGCCCGCATTCCGGAAATCCTGGAAGCTATGGGTGATGACGATATTCTGATGATTACGGCAGACCACGGAAACGATCCGGTGGAAGAAGGAACCGACCATACCCGTGAGTATGTTCCTCTGGTCGTATACGGCAAACCTTGTAAGAAGGGTTTGAACCTGGGCATCCGTGCAAGCTTTGCGGATGTGGGAACTACCGTTGCAGACCTGCTGGGCATAGAAGGAACCGGCGTGGGAGAAAGCTTTAAGGAGGAAATTCTGTTATGAACATGGTACATATGATTCAGAAGAAGAAAGAAGGCCAGGTACTGACCAGAGAGGAAATTCAGTGGTTCATCAAGGGTTACGTTGCAGGTGACATTCCTGATTACCAGGCATCTGCTCTGCTGATGGCAATCTATTTCCAGGGACTGAACCGGGAAGAAACCTTCCAGCTGACTGACGCAATGCGCTACAGCGGCGATACAATTGATTTGTCACCTATTAAAGGCGTGAAGGTTGACAAACATTCCACCGGCGGCGTGGGTGATAAAACCACTCTGGTTGTGGCTCCGCTGGCTTCTGCCTGCGGCGTTCCTATCGCCAAGATGAGCGGACGCGGCCTGGGCTTCACCGGCGGCACTGTAGACAAGATGGAATCCATTCCTGGCTTCCGTACTTCCCTGGAACCGCAGGAATTCCTGGACCAGGTAAATGAAACAGGTATGGCAGTAATCGGTCAGACTGCTCACATCACACCGGCTGACAAGAAGCTGTATGCTCTCCGCGACGTAACTGCGACCGTGGATAACTTCGGGCTGATTGCTTCCAGTATCATGAGCAAAAAGCTGGCAGCAGGTTCTGACGCCATCGTCCTGGACGTAAAGGTGGGCGACGGTGCTTTCATGGAAAATCTGGAGGATGCCAAGATTCTGGCAGGCCTCATGGTTGACATCGGTACCGATGCAGGCCGCCGCACTGTGGCAGCCATCACGGAAATGGGTCAGCCTCTGGGCCTGGCAGTGGGAAACAGCCTGGAAGTCATCGAAGCTATCGAGACTCTGAAGGGCAAGGGTCCTGCTGACATCACCGAGCTGGCACTGAAGCTGTCCGGTATCATGGTATATCTGGGCGGCATGGCAGTTTCTCCGGAAGAAGGCATGGAAAAGACCCGCAAAGCGCTGGAAGACGGCAGCGGTCTTGCCAGACTCCGTCAGTTTATTCAGGCGCAGGGCGGAAATCCTGCAGTGGTGGATGATTACAGCCTCTTCCCTCAGCACAGCGTGGAACGTCAGCTTGTAGCAGAGGAAGATGGTTATGTGGCATCCATTGAAGCCCGCAGAATCGGTATGGCCTCCCAGCAGACCGGTGCAGGCCGTGCCACCAAAGAAGACGATATCGACCTGTCTGCAGGGATTTTGCTGTGCAGAAAAGTGGGCGATGTAGTAAAAGCCGGCGATGTGCTGGCAGTATTCTACGGCAATGACGAAGCAAAGGTGGATGCAGCTGTGGCTATGGCGGCAGAGGCCTTCACCATCAGCAGCCAGCCGGTAGAAGTACCGCAGCTGATTAAAGAAATTATCGGCCTGCAGGTATAACAGATGATGCAAAGGAGGGAATACGTGAAATGATTGAACTAAGACACGTAAGAAAAGAATTTGATGATGTGACACCGCTGGCGGATGTAAATGTCACCATTCACTCAGGAGATGTGATTTCCGTAATAGGCCCTTCCGGGACCGGTAAATCCACACTGCTTCGATGCATCAACATGCTGGAGCCGCCGACCTCCGGAGAAATTATTGTAGATGGTCAGGTGATTAATGACGGAACCTGCGACCTGAACGAAATCAGAAAGAAGATGGGGATGGTATTCCAGTCCTTTAACCTGTTCGGTCATCTTACAATTATTGAAAATATTATGAATCCGCAGATTACTCTGCTGGGCAGATCCCGCCAGGAAGCCTATGACAAGGCCATGTCTCTCCTAAATACTGTCGGTCTCAGCTCCAAGGCCTTCAACTATCCTGAAGACCTTTCAGGCGGGCAGCAGCAGAGAATTGCCATCGCCAGAACGCTGGCCATGGATCCGGATATCATCCTTTTTGATGAACCTACCAGTGCGCTGGACCCTGGTATGATCGGTGAAGTACAGGCGGTTATCCGTATGCTTGCAAAATCCGGGATTACCATGATGATCGTAACCCACGAAATGGAGTTTGCACGGAAAGTCGCAAACCGTGTATTCTTCATGGATGAGGGCGGTATTTATGAGGAAGGTACTCCAAAGGAAATCTTCGAACATCCGAAGAAGCCGAATACTATCAAGTTCATCAGAAGACTGACCTCCCTGACTTATAAAATTGATACAGACGATTACGATTTCACAGAGTGTTATGACGAACTGCAGCAGTATGCTGAAAAGCTCCTGATTGAAAATGAACGAATCAGTGATGTGCAGATTGCTATCGAAGAAATTGTGGTTAACAACATTATGGAATCTACAGATTCTCCAGACGTACTCATCCGGGTTGAATACTCCGAAAAACTGGATACTCTTACACTGAGTATCAGATACAAGGGCTCTCATATCGACCCGAAAGAATCCGACAACGAATTATTCCTGGAGCTGCTGGAAGAGTCTACTACAGAACTTCTGGACAGAGTTGTTGAAACAGAGAATGACATCTACAATAATCTGATTCAGCTGACATTCAAATGGGAGGCATAAGCACTATGAAAATAACAAAAGAAAAAAGATTTGCTTCATTTGCCTTTGTGCTTCTGATGGTGGCTGTAATGCTTCCGGGAATGCTGTCTCCGGCATATGCAGCCGAATCCGCAGGCACGGCAATTGCGGATTTTAATGGAAAAACAATCGGTGTACAGACTGGCTGTCTCTATGAGACCCATATCACAGATGAATGTCCGGACGCTGAAATTCAGTATTTCACCATGCCGCAGGACATGATTCTGGCACTGAACTCACAGAAAATCGATGCCTACCTGGTTGAAGAAGTGGGATTCTACGCTACTGCAGCAGTGCATCCTGAACTGGCACCGCTGGAAGAAAGTGCAGGTCTGTGTGAAGCCGCAGTTATCATTGGCAACAATGACAAGCAGGACAGACTGCTCAGAGAAGTTAACGAATTCATCGCAAAACACGGTTCCGAAGGGGACGGTATGCTGGATGAAATGTATGATTACTGGGTAAAGGATTTTGATGCGGAAACCAGCAGAGTCGAACAGGGCGGCTTTACGGGAGAAAACGGAGAACTGGTCATTGCCTGTGAAGGCGGATACGAGCCGTTTTCCTATGTAAACGAGGAAGGCGACTGCGGATATGACGTAGACTTCGTATACAGATTCTGCAGAGAATACGGTTACACACCGAACATTCAGAGAGTAGCTTTCGAGTCCATCGCTCCCGGTGCTGAATCCGGTAAGTTCGACCTGGGCCTGAATATCATCCTCAGTGATGAAAGAGAATCCAATGTGTGCCTTTCCGATGTATACTACAACTGTGAAATTTTTATGGTAGTACTTGGTGAAACAGAAGAAAGCTCCGGTTTCCTCGCTGCAATGAAGGAAAACTTCGAAAATACATTCATCGTAGAAGGACGATGGAAACTTTTCGCATCCGGTGCCGGAATTACATTGCTGATTACAGTGAGCTCCATCATCCTGGGTACCGCCATCGGCTTCGGCGTTTTCATGCTCTGCCGCAAGGGAAACAGAATTATTAACGGCATTACAAACGGAACTCTCTGGCTGATTCACGGAATGCCTACGGTTCTTCTTCTGATGATTCTGTATTACATCGTCTTTGGTTGGAGCCGGCTGAATGGTACCGTGGTATCCATCGTGGGCTTTACGCTGATCTTCGCATGCGCCATGTATGAAATGCTCTCAGTTGGATTTGGTGCCATCGGAAACGGACAGTACGAAGCAGCTACTGCATTAGGCTACAATGACAATCAGAGCTTCTTTAAAATCCTGCTTCCGCAGGCTGCAAGACATTTCATGCCGCTCTATAAAAACGAAGTGGTTACTCTGATTAAGGAAACTTCTGTTGCAGGCTACATTGCCGTTCAGGAACTGACCAAGATATCTGACCTTGTCAGAGCACGTACTTATCAGGCATTCTTTGCACTGATTTTTACAGCGATTATCTACTTCCTGATTTCCGCCATTCTGACAAGAATCGTCGGTGCTGTGGACAACAGAATTGATCCGAAGAAACGTTCACAGGAAAAAATTCTCGAAGGTATTACAGTCGAATAAGAAAGCAGAATAAAGCGCCGCCTTTTTTAATACATTGAAAGGGAATTACCAGTACAATGTATGAAGAAGGGCGGCATTTTTTATGTGTAAAATAAAGGAATGGGACCAAAAGATAAAGCGTCAGGTGGTAACCGGTGTGATAGGCTGTGCCCTGATTTTTGGAGCATTTGCCGGAGCTGCAGGAATATTGCCCCGCCATGAACCGATTGTAATTGATCCTGCCTCCATCGTCACTGCAGGAGATGTACCTGCTTCAGATAAGGGCGGGACTGCACCCTTTGCAGTGGAAGCCAAAGGTGCAGTTCTTATAGATGCATGCACCGGAGAGGTGCTGTTTGAGCAGGAAAGCCACAAGCAGCTGCCTCTGGCCTCTGTAACCAAGGTCATGACCATGCTTTTAGTGATGGAAGCGGTGGAAAGTGGAAAAATCACTCTGGAAGACCAGGTTACCATCTCAGAACGGGCGGCCTCCATGGGCGGCAGCCAGATGTATATGGAACCGGGAGAAATGCACACAGTAGCGCAGCTCATGGAAGGGGTGGCCATGGCCAGTGCCAATGACGGCTGTGTGGCCCTGGCTGAATACATCGCCGGCAGTGAAGAAATTTTCGTGGAACGGATGAACCAGCGGGCTGCTGAGCTTGGCATGCGGGATACCCATTTCATCAATACCAACGGACTTCCGGTAGCAGATCATTACTCTTCCGCATATGATATAGCAGTCATGTCACGGCAGCTTTATCAGTTCGAAGAAACACACAAATGGTTTACCACCTGGCAGAGCACCATCACCGTGGGTCTGCCGGGAAAAGAAAAGGAGTTCGGACTGACCAATACCAATAAATTAATCAAAACTTATACCGGCTGCAACGGGATTAAAACCGGTTTCACCAGTGATGCCGGATTCTGCCTTTCCGCATCGGCCACCCGTGGGGAAACTCATCTGATTGCCGTCGTGCTGGGAAGTTCCACCAGCAAAATCCGCAATGCCCAGGTTTCACGCCTTCTGGATTACGGATTCGCTAATTTTGAGACGGTGGTGCTGGCAGAAGAAGGGCAGGTTATGGAATCCGTCCTCATTGAACGTGGAACGCCGCAGGCAGCAGATGCGCTGACTGCCGAAAAAATTACTGCTCTGGTTCCCAAAGGAGAAAAAGACTCCATTAAAACCAGTATAACCATAGCTGAAACCATCCCTCTTCCTCTGAAAAAAGGGCAGGAGGTAGGAATCATGAAGGTTTATAAAGGAGAGAAGCTTCTGGCAGAGTATCCTCTGCAGTCTGCATGTGACGTGGAAAAAGCATCCTTTACGGAACTTCTCAGCCGCATGATACATGGGGCGTGGTCCTGAGTCTACATACTGAAGACGAAATAATTGAGAAACTGCAAGGGGGCTTTGAAATGGAAAAAGAATATATCATATCATTCTCGTCGTTCTATAAAGCGGCATATGCACAGGAAATGCTGGATACCGCAGGGATTCGTGCAAGCCTTCGGAAACTGCCTTCTGAACTGGTTCATTCCTGCGGAACCGGTCTGTATCTGAGGACCGGCTCCATACAGCAGGCGTCTTCCGTGCTTCAGAAAAAACAGATTATTCCAAGAGGAATTTATGAAATCCGCGGGCAGAGACACAGCGGCAGAGAATATGTGAGAATACAGTAAGCGGGTGTATGCCCGCTTTTTTTCATGTAATGGATATTCTGGAAAAAAATAATTGTGATTCGACAGCCGGCTTCGACAGAGTTTGCAGTGTACATGGTATATGATAAATCATGTTACGCGGGAGGAACCGAAATGACAGTTTATGCAGAGTATCTCTTTCTGGAAAACTTCACAGCGGGTCTGATACTGCTTTATCTGACTGCCAGGCTCAGCGGAACGGCTGCAGGAATTCTGCGGCTGACCGCAGGAGCTGTACTCAGCGGCATGAGCGGTTTTCTGCTTTTTCTCCCACTGAACAGCTTGGAGGCGGTACTGTTTCGGGCCGCAGCGGCAGCAGTAATCTGCGCAGCGGCTCTTGGAACCGACCGACTTCTGAAAAAAGCAGGACTGTTCTATATTCTTTCCTTTCTGACCGGCGGAGCTGCCATGGCATTTTTCCTGTGGCAGCAGATTCCGGTTTTGGCCGGAAATGGTGTACTTTATCTGAATTCCATGACTTACCCGGCACTGATTCTATGTGGGGTACCTGCGCTGGCACTGGCTGCCTGGTTTGTGAATCTGGTAAGACGGAAACGGCGTACCGACTGGACCTGCGGGCCTGCAGAGCTGGAACTGGATGGACACAGCAGCGTTCTGAGCGCCTGTGTGGATTCGGGAAACAGCCTGACAGAACCCATCAGCGGAAGGCAGGTCATACTGGTTGATCAAGCCGGAGCGCAGAAGCTGCCTTTCAGAAGAGCGGACTATCCACAGAGATATGCGGCAGTTCCCTACCGGGCTGTAGGTGTGGAACAGGGGATACTGGAAGGGCTTCGGATTGACCGTCTGTCCTATGGAGGAAAAGAATATCATAATGTGATACTGGCGTACTTTGAAGGAACTTTCGGAGAATTCGAAGTGCTGCTGAACAGAAATATACTGGAGGGAGGAATGGCAGAAGATGATACATATACATGTGGGGGATCTGAAAAGCCGGGTGGAGCGATTTTGCAGGAAACTCCCGGGGATGCGGAGAAGAAAAGGACCGGGCGGTTTATTTTACATAGGAGGAAATGATGTTTTGCCGCCGCCTTTGGATCCGGTGGATGAAGCGCGGGTGCTGCAGGAGTACGCCGACGGCAGCCAGGATGCACGCACCATTTTAATCGAGCGGAACCTCCGTCTGGTGGTCTATATTGCCCGCAAATTTGATAACGCCGGCGTCAACGTGGAAGACCTGATTTCCATCGGAACCATCGGTTTGATTAAAGCGGTGAATACCTTCCGGATGGATAAGAACATCAAACTGGCCACCTATGCATCCCGATGCATCGAAAATGAAATCCTCATGTATCTAAGGCGGAATGTAAAACTGAAAAGCGAGGTGAGCCTGGATGAGCCTCTGAATGTGGACTGGGATGGAAATGAACTCCTTCTCAGCGATGTTTTGGGAACAGAAAATGATCTGGTCTATCACCATCTGGAGGATGAGGTCAACCGGAAACTGCTTTATGCGGCCATGAAAAAACTGGAACCGAGAGAGCGGCAGCTGATGGAAATGCGCTTCGGACTGGTCAGCGGAAGGGAAATGACCCAGAAAGAAGTGGCAGACCGGCTGGGCATCTCGCAGTCCTACATATCCCGTCTGGAAAAACGGATCATTTCCAGACTCCAGAGGGAAATCCGCAAACTGGGGTAACACCCTCCCTGTACATATTACATACCGGCTGATTTCAGCTGGGTGAATTTGATACAGGGATGGTGTTTTTTATGTTGAATAAAGTAGAAATCTGCGGTGTGAACACAGCCAAACTGCCGCTCTATAAGGAAGCGGAAATGATGGAAATGCTGCTGAAAATAAAAGAAGGTGACCTGGAAACACGGGAAGAATTCATTCATGGAAATCTGCGGCTGGTGCTTAGTGTGATACAGCGGTTTTCCAGCCGCGGGGAAAATCCGGACGACCTGTTCCAGGTGGGCTGCATCGGTCTGATTAAGGCTCTGGACAATTTCGACATGAGCCACGGTGTGAAGTTTTCAACCTATGCAGTACCTATGATCATCGGCGAAGTCCGGCGATATCTCAGAGACAACAACGCAATCCGTGTGTCACGTTCTCTCAGAGACATGGCCTATAAGGCGCTGCAGACCAGAGAAACACTGTCACGCCAGCTGCAGCGGGAGCCTACCGTAGCTGAAATTGCAGAGGCCATGGAAGCGGAGCGGGAGGATGTGGTACTGGCGCTGGAGTCCATTCAGGAACCTGTTTCCCTGTATGAGCCTGTATTCCATGACGACGGCGATGCCATCTATGTGATGGATCAGGTATCCGACACGAAAAACACCGATGAACGATGGATCGAAAATCTGGCATTGTCCGAGGCCATGAAAAAGCTGACTCCAAGAGAACGGAAGATTCTGAACATGCGGTTCTTTGAGGGGAAGACCCAGATGGAGGTGGCAGAAGAAATCTCCATCAGTCAGGCACAGGTCAGCCGGCTGGAAAAAAACGCCCTGAAATTCATGCGGAAATACGTATGATTTCCTGACAGATATTGCGCTCTGCCTAAAGCGGCAGGGCGTTCTTTTGTTGTACGGGAACAAATTTTATGGTAAAATATAACGGAATATGACTTCAATGGAGGTACATTCTGATGATTGATGATAAGACGATTTTTCAGCGGGGCGAGGCTATAGAATCACGGCTGCGTCAGCTGGGTGATGTTTCTGATACACCGGGGGTTCCCGGTATCTGGCGCGGTATGATGTCTGATGCAGATTTCCGTGCAAAATCTCTGGTCCGGACCTGGATGGAAGAAGCCGGCCTTGCAGTCCGAGAAGACTGTTTCGGCAATATTTACGGAAGACTGGAAGGGCAGGTTTCCGAAACCATTCTGACCGGATCCCACGTGGATACAGTGAAAGACGGCGGTCTTTATGACGGTGCCTGCGGCGTGGTGACTGCCATTGAAGCGGTGGGGGCCCTGGTGAAGGCCGGCTGGAAACCGTACTATTCCGTAGAAGTAGTGGGATTTGAAGAGGAAGAAGGAAGCCGCTTTGACCTTTCCTATCCGGGAAGCCATGTGATCGTGGGTAAGCTGGCTGAGGAAGAACTCAATATCTGTGACGAAAAGGGCGTATGCCTGAAGACTTTGATGGAAGAACTGGGATATGATCCGAAAGAACTTCCGCAGGCAGACCGCCGCGGCCAGGTGAAGGAATTTATGGAACTCCATGTGGAACAGGGAGCGGTTCTGGACCGTGAAGGACTGTCTGTGGGACTGGTGGAAAATATCACGGGCATGATGAACTTCGACGTCACCATATCCGGAGAACAGAATCATGCCGGTGCTACACCGATGTACCTGCGGAAAGATCCCATGGTTAAGATGGCGGAAGTCATTCTGAAGGCAACCGAGGCAGTGAAGGCCATTTCCCCGACCGGGGTCATCACCTTCGGTGAGATGGAACTGCACCCGGGACTGAAAAATGTAATTCCGGGAAGTGTACACTGTATCATTGACCTGCGTGACGGAAACGGTCCGGCCCTGCTGGAAGAACAGGCTGCGGTAGAAGCCATCCTGGAGGAAGCTTGTGCAGATGGATTCGGAGTGGAATACAGAAGCTACAGCTACGAGCCACCCGTTCCGATGAACAGCCAGCTGGTGGATGCTCTGGAGGAATGTGCCCGGGAAGCGGAAATCCCATATAAAAGAATGAACAGCGGGGCAGGACATGACTCCATGATCATTGCCTGGGAAATCCCGACCTGCATGATCTTCGTGCCGAGTGTGGATGGAATCAGCCATTCGCCGAAGGAATACACCAGACCGGAAGACCTGAGCCGGGGCTGTGAAGTTTTGGGAAGAATGTTAATGAAACGTGCCGATGAAAGAACCCAGCCGGATAGATAGAAAAGGAAAAGACAAACTATGTTCAGAAAATTATTTCAGCCAACAGATATGACCATAGGGACGCCGTGGAAGGCCATTGCCATCTTCTCCATCCCCATGATCATCGGAAATGTGGCCCAGCAGCTCTACAGTACTGTAGACAGTATCGTGGTAGGCCACTACATCGGGGATAATGCCCTGGCAGCGGTAGGCAGCGCCGGACCGCTGATGAACATGCTGATCGCCCTGTTTATCGGGGTTTCTGCAGGTGCCAGCATCATGGTATCCCAGTTCTTCGGCGCCCGTCAGAGAGAAGACCTGTCCCGGACCATCGGAAACTGTATTACGCTCTGTGCGCTGATTTCTCTGCTGCTGATGACCTGTGCGCCGCTGATTATCCGGCCGGCACTGCGTCTTCTGAATACACCGGAATCCATTCTGGAAGACTGTGCACTTTACCTGATTGTCACCATGGTGGGAATCGCCGGCATGGCCTACTATAACATCCTCAGCGGGATTCTCCGCGGCCTGGGAGACTCATTCTCCGCCCTGATTTATCTGCTGGTGGCAACTGTTATCAATATTGCTCTGGATATTTATTTCGTAGCCGTTGTGGGCATGGGCGTATACGGCGTGGCACTGGCCACAGCCATCGCTCAGGGCGTTTCTGCTCTGCTCTGTTTCTGGAAGCTGGCTCATATGACCACTCTCTTTGATCTGAAGCTGCATCATCTGAAACTGACCAGACGCCATGCGGTGCGGATTTTCAAACTGGGCCTGCCAAGCGGGATCACCCAGATGATTTTCTCTTCTGCTATGATCGTGGTACAGTCCCTGACCAACTGCTTCGGCGAAATGCTTATTGCAGCCAACGTAATCGTAATGCGTGTGGACGGATTCGCCATGATGCCGAACATGTCCTTCGGTACTGCCATGACTACATATGCGGGACAGAATGTGGGTGCTCAGCGCTATGACCGTGTGGACCTGGGCGCAAAACAGGGTACCATACTGGCAGTGGGATGTTCCGCTACCATTACTGTAATTATTCTGCTCTTCGGACGCCACCTGATGGGTATCTTCACCGATACACCGGAGCTGGTAGACCTGAGCTACTATATCATGACCATTCTGGCTACCGGATATCTGGCTGTGGCAGTGACCCAGTGCCTTTCCGGGGTTATGAGAGGGGCGGGGGATACCATCACACCAATGTGGATTTCCCTTTGCACCACCGTACTCTTCCGTGTACCTCTGGCTTACGGAATCTCTTTCCTGACCAGAACACCGGAACTTCCTTATGGACGTTTTGAATGTATCTGCGTTTCCCTGCTCTGCTCCTGGATTATGGGTATGCTGCTGAATGTATACTTCTACCGCAAGGGCAAGTGGAAAAATAAAGCGATTGGATAGTGTCGAAATATGTCGAGCGATTTAGCTTGACAGTGAGAACGTTTGTTCTTTATAATATTGGCAAACATACTATTTGCCGAGGTAGATTATGGAGAGAAATGTTCAGATTATAAAAGAACCAGATGGACGAAATTTAGTTGTCATTTATGATATTATTTTTAAAAACCGAAGAGATATCAGTTGGGATGATGTAGAAAAATATCTGAAACGGTATCTTGGAGAGGTTTATGAGATAATAGAAAGTTCTGATCGAATATACATAGGCAAAGATTTTGTCGATGAGTTTTCCGGATCCAATTATACCGCGAAACTGAAAGGCACTGTGGCGAAAGCCAAAGCAAATGCTGCACAGGGAATTCCGAAAATGATTGAAATTGCAGTAAATAAGAGGTACAAAGAAAATCTGGCGAGAAAACATGGTGTGAATGCGAAATATGGATGGTATCGCTATGATACCAGATTTGCACTGCCTGTTGCAGATGAGAATGAAGATATTATTCGATATAATGTTTTCCAGGCGGAACTGCTGATTCGGCATGATGCTAACGGAAAACTGTACCTGTATGATGTGATAAATATAAAAAAGAAACGAAGTACCCCGCATGAGCCGAAGCTTGACGGTTAAAAACTCGTTTCTTTCATACTCATCATACTTAATATGATTAAAAATGTCAAGTGGAAATGGAGACCTGACGTGAACGACAAAGATTTCTTCATGGCCCGCCGTGTGGCGGAGGCTGTGGATGCGGCAGGCGGACGGACCTTCTATGTGGGAGGATTCGTACGTGACCGGCTGCTTCATCAGCCTAATACGGACATCGATATAGAAGTTCACGGTATTCAGCCGGCTGAGCTGGAGGAGATACTGAATTCCCTTGGCGGCTGTACCATAAAGGGCGCCAGCTTCGGCGTCTACGGCATCGCAGGGTGCACTCTGGATATTGCCATGCCGCGCCGCGAAGAGGCAACAGGCCGCGGTCACAGAGATTTCCAGGTTTACGTGGATCCGCATCTGGGTACAGAAAAAGCATGCCGCCGCCGTGACTTCACCATGAATGCCATGATGGAAGATGTGATGACCGGTGAAATCGTGGATCACTTTGGTGGCTGGCGAGACTTGCAGGATGGTGTGCTTCGCCATGTGGATCCGGAAACCTTCGGTGAGGATCCGCTCAGAGTACTTCGTGCAGCACAGTTTGCAGCCCGGTTTGACCTGAAAATCGACTCCGAAACTGTCGAAATATGTCGAAACATGGACCTGACTGCACTGGCACCGGAACGTGTCATGGGCGAACTGGAAAAGGCACTGCTGAAGGCCGACCGTCCATCGGTGTTCTTCGAAACGCTTCGGGAAATGGACCAGCTGAAAGACTGGTTCCCGGAAGTGGAAGCTCTGATTGGAGTGGAGCAGAGCCCGGTGCATCATCCGGAAGGGGATGTGTGGAACCATACCATGTATGTGCTGGACCGGGCGGCCTGGCTTGCCGGCGGAGCAAAATACCCCGGACCGGACGGAGACGGCAGCCTGACCCCATCCTGGGATCTTGGCTTCCTTCTTTCTGCCCTCTGCCACGATTTTGGCAAGACCGTTACTACGGAGGCAGGAGAGGACGGCAGAATTCATGCACTGGGCCACGAGCTGGCAGGGATGGAAATCGCTGACCGGTTTATCCGCCGTCTGACCAGAGAGCGGAAACTGCGGCAGTATGTACTGAACATGACCGAGCTTCATATGAAGCCGAACATTCTGGCAGGCGCCGGAGCGAAAGTAAAATCCACCAATAAACTCTTTGATGGGTCGGTGGACCCGGAAGGACTGATTTTGCTGGCAAGGGCAGATTACATGGGACGTGCGGATCGGCAGCCGAATCTGGAATACGAGGAATACCTGTGGCAGCGTATTAACGAATACCGCAGAATCATGGAGAAACCTTTTGTACAGGGGGCAGATCTGATTGCCGCCGGACTGAAACCGGGACCGGACTTCAGTGAAATTCTGGCTCATGCTCATAAACTGCGTCTGGCAGGTGTGGAGAAAGAAGCGGCCCTGAAGCAGACACTGGCTTTTGCGAGAAGCAAGTCTTGAATTATGACAGAATTGATGTTATGATAAAAGATGTAGTTAAGTTCAACAATCTATAGGAGGTCGAAATGATATACACAAAAGAAGTTGACAATATGTGCTGTGTAAACAAGGGCGCATATCACGGACCTGCTCCAATTCCACAGGAAGGAAAGTGGACACAGGTAAAAGAAATTTCCGATATTTCCGGTCTGACTCACGGCGTTGGCTGGTGCGCACCTCAGCAGGGCGCATGTAAGCTGACTCTGAATGTGAAGGACGGCATCATCGAAGAAGCTCTGGTTGAAACCATCGGCTGCTCCGGTATGACCCACTCCGCTGCAATGGCTGGTGAAATTCTGATTGGCAAGACTCTTCTGGAAGCACTGAATACCGACCTGGTATGCGATGCTATCAATACTGCCATGAGAGAACTGTTCCTGCAGATTGTTTACGGCAGAACCCAGTCTGCATTCTCCGAAGGCGGTCTGGCAATCGGTGCCGGTATGGAAGACCTGGGTAAGGGCCACAGAAGCCAGGTGGGTACCATCTATACAACCAAGGCTAAGGGACCTAGATATCTGGAACTGGCTGAAGGCTACATTACAGAAATCGGCCTGGACGAAGAAAACAACATCATCGGCTACAAGTACGTAAACCTGGGCAGAATGATGGACTTCATCAAGGCAGGCAAGGACCCTATGGAAGCTATCGAAAAGGCAAGCGGCAAGTACGGCAGATTCGACGAAGCTGCCAAGAAGATTGATCCGCGTGAAGAATAGGGGGTATCGTCATGGTAACATTTGAAAATTACGACAGAAAGATAGAAAAAATCAATGGCGTACTGGCTCAGTATGGCATTAAGGATCTGGACGATGCAATGGCAATCTGCCAGGAAAAGGGCATCAACCCTTATAACATCGCCAAGGAAATCCAGCCAATCTGTTTTGAAGACGTTTGCTGGGCGTACGTGGCAGGCTGTGCTATCGCAATCAAAAAGGGCGACGTGAAGGCTGCTGACGCGGCAAAATCCATCGGTGAAGGGCTGCAGGCGTTCTGTCTGCCTGGTTCTGTAGCAGAAGACAGAAAGGTTGGCCTGGGCCACGGCAATCTGGCTTCCATGCTGCTGTCCGAAGAAACTGAATGCTTCGCATTCCTGGCCGGCCACGAATCCTTCGCAGCTGCAGAAGGTGCTATCGGTATCGCCAAGTCAGCAAACAAGGTTCGTAAGCAGCCTCTGAGAGTTATCTTAAACGGCCTGGGTAAGGACGCTGCACAGATTATCTCCAGAATCAACGGCTTCACTTATGTACAGACTCAGTTCGACTATTATACATGCGCTCTGAATGTGGTAAATGAAACTCCATATTCCAAGGGTGAAAGAGCTCTGGTTCGCTGCTACGGTGCAGACGACGTGCGTGAAGGCGTAGCAATCATGCATGCAGAAAAGGTTGACGTTTCCATTACCGGTAACTCCACCAACCCTACCAGATTCCAGCATCCTGTAGCAGGTACCTATAAGAAGGAATGCATCGAACAGGGTAAGAAGTACTTCTCCGTTGCATCCGGCGGCGGTACCGGCAGAACCCTGCATCCGGACAACATGGCAGCTGGTCCTGCTTCCTACGGCATGACCGATACCATGGGCAGAATGCACTCCGATGCACAGTTCGCAGGCTCCTCTTCCGTTCCTGCACATGTAGCAATGATGGGCTATGTGGGCATGGGCAACAACCCTATGGTAGGCGCTACCGTAGCAGTTGCAGTTGCGATTGAAGAAAGCGCGGAGTAAATAACAAAGATATTAAATATGAAGAGGAACAGGCACTGTCTGTTCCTCTATGTATATATGGAAGAACTGCAGATAGAGTATAGAAATAACCATTCTGAAAAAGGGGAGAAACGATATGAATGAGACCATAAAAGTATTAAAGGGGCACACTTCGAAAAGAAAGTTTACGGAACAGGCGGTTGCACCGGAGATGGTGCAGGCTATCGTGGAATGTGCACAGATGGCATCCACATCCAGCCACTTCCAGGCATACAGCATCATCGAAGTGCAGGACCCTGCAAAACGCGAAGTTCTGAAGGAGTGCTCCGGCGGACAGAAGTGGACCGTAACAGCGCCTCTGGTTCTGCTCTTCTGTGCTGACTTGCACAGAAACGAGACTTATTTCGACGGAATCGATAAGGATGTACTGACCAATACGGAATGTTATACTGTAGCAGTAATCGATGCTGCTCTGGCTGCACAGAATGCCTTCGTTGCCGCAGAAAGTATGGGACTGGGCGGTGTGATCGTAGGCGGTATCCGAAACGATGTGCAGAAGCTGATAGACACCTTCCAGCTGCCGCAGCGGGTTGCACCATTATTCGCACTGTGCCTGGGATATCCTGCCGAGGAACCTGGCCGCAAGCCAAGACTGCCGAAGGACGTTGTTCATAAAATCGACACTTACACCGAAGAACATGACGATGAAAAGATCGCTGCATACAATGCCGAAGTGAAAGATTATTATATCGAAAGAACCGGCGGCAAAATCGATGCCACCTGGTCCCAGCACTGCGGCAACCTGATGATGGCCAAAACCAGAGACGAAGTCGGCGTAATTTTAAGAGAACACGGTTTCCTGAAAAGATAATACGAATAACAATCAAGTACTACATGCAAATATCAAACAGGGGAACACAGAATTGGAGGAAACGTGAGATGTTAAATACACTCAATATTTCAGATGACACCAGAAAAATCCTGGATGCAATGGATAATGGTATTATTATTACAGATCCTGATACAGTTGTTATATATGTGAACCCGGCGTTTTTGAAATTTGCAGGACTGAAAGAGGAACAGATTGTTGGAAAACTCCTCAGAAGTGTGCGAAGTCACTCTCAGCTGCATGTAGCCATGGAAAGTATGGCGCCAATTTATAACAGAAGACGTGTGCAGGATGGCGTTGAGTCATTTACCAGCCTGATTCCTATTATCGATAATGGTCAGCTGATTGGCGGCTTATGTGTGGTAAAGGAAGTAGCTGTTTTAAAAGCCCTGATTGATGAGATGGCTGAAATCCGCCGTAAGGAACGTTACTATGGAGAGGCCGAAAACTCCAACTTTACACGCTACATGTTTGACAAGGTTGTGGGCAGGAACGGCGGACTGAAGGAACTGATTCAGACTGCGGAGAAAATCGCTGTCAGTGAAGGAAGTATTCTGATAACAGGAGAAAGCGGCGTAGGGAAGGAAGTTCTGGCACAGTCTATCCATAACAGCAGCAATCGGAGAAAGGGCCCGTTTATTGCGGTAAACTGTTCCGCTATTCCAGAGGCATTGTGGGAAAGTGAATTTTTCGGATATGCAACCGGAGCGTTTACAGGTGCGAAAAAAGAAGGCAAAATGGGGCTATTTGAGCTGGCACAGGGAGGAACTTTATTCCTTGATGAAGTCGGTGAAATTCCGCTCACGCTTCAGTCTAAATTGCTGCGTGTACTGGAAGAGGGTAAAATCCGCAAAGTCGGCAGTGAAAAAGAAGTGTCCACCGATGTCCGCATTATCGCAGCAACCAATAAAGATCTGCGTCAGCTGGTTGCAGACGGAGAATTCCGATTGGACTTGTACTATCGAATTGCCGTATTTCCAATTGAAATTCCGCCTTTAAGAGAGCGGAGACAGGACATTCCCGAGTTTGTGTACAGTATTTTGGAGGACTTCAACCGTACGGCCCGTAAACATGTTCGAATTTCGCAGGCAGCTATTGAGGTTCTGCAAAATTATGACTGGCCGGGAAATGTGCGCGAATTGAAAAACGTTATGGAATTTACCTGCAGCTTCCAGGATGATGAAAAACTCATCGTTCCTTCGGATCTGCCGAAACATATTGCAGCAGGTTCCTATGAACTGAAAATGGGTGCGACATTAAAAGAACTGGTCAGTGAATATGAAAAGACCATCGTGAGCAATTATCTGGAGCAGATGGGGGACAGCCTTGCTGCGAAAAAGAAAATTGCCAGAATGCTGGGTATTTCCCTGGCAACACTCTATAATATTATGAAAGATTCTAAATAATTAGAATAGATTCTAATTATTTAGAATGGTGAAATGCCTTGAAAAACATTTGGATTTGATGTGATAAGGTGAACGAATTCTAAAATTTTAGAAAATATGAGAAAACACGATGCAAAATCCATTTCTCGTTTTCTAAACAGAAAATTAACAGAAA
>JAFYNS010000062.1 GCA_017556505.1 Bacillota bacterium
TACGACTGCTGCGAAACATGCTGCCAGGATCAGTGCGATATGGCCTTCACCATCGCCAGCTACTAGAATTTCCCACATCA
Source organism: Bacillota bacterium (assembly GCA_017556505.1). Classification (GTDB taxonomy): domain Bacteria; phylum Bacillota; class Clostridia; order Peptostreptococcales; family Anaerovoracaceae; genus RGIG7179. Next base: position 81 of record JAFYNS010000062.1, read on the forward strand.
GTAAGGCAAGCATTACTAAGATTACGACTAAGCACTGCCACATTGGAATCTTTTTACCCATGGTTTTTCCCACCTTTTTTAATTGAAATACTTCACTTGCAGAAGTACCGCCTTCCGAAGGATCCGTCTGGATCTCGGAACTGGTCTCCTCCTTGGGCTTGGCAAGACTATACTCCCTTAGACAAAAACCTGCAATTACCCATTCGGGTGATTAAAATAAACTTTATTCTTAATGAAAAAGGGAAATATTTCTCCATTAACGGGCAATATACATAAAAAAAGCACCGGTTAACAGTGCGTTAACGGTGCTTTTGCGTGATTTTAGCAATCAGTTTTTCTGTTAGCAGCCAGCTCTCCTATGTTAGCAGCGGGAAGAGCAGTTACAGAAAATGACTACCAGGAGCAGGAAGAAGAACAGTAAGCTGGTATCGATACCGCCACATTCTCTATCTCCTAACAGACCACAATTGTTTCCCATAAAATTCACCTGCTTCTTTCTAAATTTTTGGTTCTGAAACATATTCAGTTGTAGTATAGAATATGCTTTTACGGGAATTTGTGTGCTCCTGTTTTATTCAGTTTTTTATTCCAGTTCCATCAGTTCATCGAAGATTTTCTGCATCCGCTTATCCAGCGTAGCGCTGACTTCTGCACAGGCTTTCAGTTCCACATCAATTCTGGCAGGATACTCCTTGCTCTTCTTATAGCGCAGATTGTGTTCCAGGCTGGCCCAAAAGTCCATAGCCACGGTACGGATCTGCACTTCTACCGGAACTTCCTCTCGGCCATCCAGCAGGAATACGGGTACGGAAATTACCAGATGCAGGCTTCGGTAACCATTTGGTTTCGGATTTTCTATGTAATCCTTCTTGGTAATCAGTTTCACATCGTCCATTCCGATAAGCATTTCTGCCAATGTGTAGACATCGTCTACAAAATTGCAGACAACCCGGATACCGGCAATGTCAAAAATATTATCTCTTGCGTTTTCGATGGAAACTTCCTTACCCAGACGTTCCAGCTTTTCTTCGATACTTGCAGGGATTTTCAGACGCCGTTCCATATGATGAATCGGATTGTAGTCATGGCGTACAGCAAAATCTTCACTGAGAATCTCAATCTTGGTGCGGACTTCTTTAATCGCCGCTCTGTAAGCGTGACGGAAGACCTCGAACCCCTCCTGCTTCTCAATACGGTTTGTTTTTACAGACACTATTACGAACCTCACTTAAAACATTTTACAAAACCATTATAACCCATTATAATGGAAAAGAAAAGGATATTCATAAGGAGATTTCATGAAGATACAGAAACAATGCCTTGGAAATACTGGTATTTCAGTCAGCCGTGCGGGTTTTGGCGTGCTTCCCATGGGTCCTGCACAGCTTGCACTGCCTCTGGAGGAAGGTGCTGACCTGCTCATTTACGGCATGGAAGCAGGCATAAATTTTTTTGACACAGCCGAATATTACCAGACTTACTCCTATCTCCGTCTGGCCATGGACCGCTGGCAGGCCGCAGGAAATAATCCCGCGCAGCTCATCATTTCCTCAAAATCTCTGGCACCAGACTACGACGGCATGATGGACGCCATCGAGGATGCCCGGCGGCAGCTGAACCGGGAAACAATCGATATTTTCCTTATGCATGAGGTGCGTACCGGTCAGCTTTCTCAGCGCCAGGGAGCCTGGCAGGCTCTCTGTGATGCGAAGGAAAAAGGTCTGGTCCGTGCCATCGGTCTTTCCACCCACCATGTAAATGTAGCAGCTGCGGCAGCCTCCATCGAAGAACTTGATGTGGTCTTTCCCCTGCTGAACTATGCGGGCCTGGGAATCCGCATCGCCGATGAGGACGGAAAGGAACGTTTTGCACAGGCGGAAGAAATGCTGGAGGCCATCCGACTCTGTCACGAAGCCGGAAAAGGTGTATACAGCATGAAAGCCTTCGGCGGCGGCAGTCTGACTGCCACTTATCAGAAAGCGCTCTCCTTCGTATTCAGCCAGCCGGATGTAGATTCCGTCATGCTGGGATTCGGACGTAAATCGGAAATAGACGATCTGATTAACTGGATGGACGGCACCATGCCTTCCGATTATAACCCGGATATCTCGAAAAAGCGGGTTCATGTAAACCAGGAAGACTGCGAAGGCTGCGGAGCCTGCCGCAGTATGTGCGCATCCGGTGCCATCTTCTGGAACCGGGATAACGGTCTTGCGGAAGTCGATCAGGAAAAATGCATTACCTGCGGCTACTGCATCCCTGCTTGTCCTGTCCGTGCCATGATTATGTACTAAAAAAGACGGCGTCTATGCCGTCTTTTTTAATATTCAATTTCTCCAGGCCAGTCCTGAATTCCACCAAACTCTACCACACGGGTATAGCCCAGGTCCGCCAGTTTCTGTGAAGCCTGTTTGCTCCGGTTTCCGCTGCGGCAGTATACCAGAATCAGCTGGTCTTTGTCAGGGAGCACTGCTTCCACAGCTGCATCATCTTCGCCAATCACTTCATTGGCCAGGTTAACTGCACCCGGAATATGTCCTGATGCAAATTCATCCGCACGGCGCACATCCAGAATCATGTAATTTTCTTCGGATTTCATCAGATCCATGGCTTCCTCCATACCAATCTGTTTCCACATAACGGTTCCCCCCGGCTGTTCCTCTGCGGCACTGCAGCCGCTCAGCATGAGAACAATGGCCAGCAAAACGCAAAGAAGTTCTATGGAACACTTTGAGAAGAGCTTTTTCACAGCAGACCCTCCCATTCAGCCTCCTTAAAACCAACCAGAATACGGCTGCCATCAACGAGAAGCGGACGCTTCACCAGCATGCCGTCGGTGGCCAGCAGAGCAATCTTTTCTTCGTCTGTCATTTCAGGCAAACGGTCCTTCAGCTGCAGTTCCTTATATTTCAGCCCGCTGGTATTGAAGAATTTCTTTACCGGCAGACCGCTGTCAGCAATCCACGCAGCCAGTTCTTCTTCGGACGGGTTTTCCTCCACAATGTGCCGCACTTCAAATTCCAGGCCTTTTTCTTCCAGCCACTTGCGGGCCTTCTGGCAGGTTGTGCATCTTGGATAACATATAAACTTCATAGAGTATCCCTCCCTGTTTTCAATGTGATGCTTTCATTATACCACAGTCAGACAACTTTTACACATCTTACGATTACTCATATTGACAAGTTCCGGCCCACCCTCTAAAATAGAAATGTTGAAAAAAGGAGTTTTATACCATGAACGAAAAATTTATGACGAAATATATTACATTACTTGGACTTGCCACCATCTGCTGTGCCCTGTGGGGAAGTGCGCCGGTATGCATTAAACTGGGATACGAGCTGTTTCAGATTCAGTCTTCTGAAACCATGAATATTCTGCTCTTTGCAGGATGCCGCTTTACACTGGCAGGGTTTCTGGTAGTGGCCGGTTACAGCCTGATCCGCAGAAAACCGGTTCTTCCCGGCAAAACATCCGGAAAAGCGATTCTCGCCCTGGCCCTTTCCCAGACCGCTGTTCAGTACCTGCTGTACTATATCGGTGTGGCCCATGCTTCCGGCGTGAAAGCATCCATCTTATCCGGTTCCAACACCTTCTTCAGTGTAATTATCGCCTGCCTGATTTTCCGTCAGGAGAAACTGAATGTAAATAAGTTCCTTGGCTGTCTGGCCGGAGTTGCCGGTATCATACTGATTAATATGACTGGAGCAGAAAGCGATCTGTTTTCCCTGGACATGTCATTCCTTGGAGAAGGCTTCGTTCTCTTATCCTGTCTCTCCGGTGCTGTCTCCGCTGTACTGATCCGCCGTTTCTCTCAGAACAATGATGCGGTAATGCTCAGCGGCTACCAGTTCATGACCGGCGGCCTCATGCTTGTGGCTGTGGCTCTTGCCGGAGGCGGTCAGCTGACCCACGTAACCGGAAAAGGGCTGCTTCTGCTCCTCTATCTGGCTCTGGTGTCTGCCGTTGCCTACACCCTGTGGAGCCTGCTGCTGAAATACAATCCGGTATCCCGCGTTACCGTACATAACTTCCTCATGCCAATCTTCGGTGTAATCCTGTCCACCATCATCCTGGGTGAAAAAGGAATCTTCAGCATAAATACCGTAGGTGCTTTAGTTCTGGTTTGTATCGGAATCTGGCTGGTAAATCATAAGAAGAAAGAACAAAAATAAAAAAATCCACTGCACTCCGTGCTTGTCCTGCCCACTATGTGTCTGCGGGAATCGCTCGTCATGCAGTGGATTTTCTTATTCTAATCTCTTCTTTTTCTCCGTCTCCCATTCAACCTGAATCTTAGAAGCTAATTCAGAGTCTAAGGCTATTTCACATGCGGCTCCGGTAAAGGCCAGGATAACTTTTCTCATCATTTCATGGGCGGCAGGGCTGTCTACCTGTTCCATGGCACTCTGGTCATGTACCAGTACAGGGACGCCGCCGTCCAGCATCACTTCTGCATAGACGGTCGGGCAGAGATAGCTCACATTTCCCAGGTCACTGGAACCCATACCTTCGTACTCTTCTTCCGGCACGAATCCGCCGATACCCAGTTCCCCAAAATGCTTTTCACACACAGAGGCAAAGGATTTCAGGTTAATTACTTCATCATTGTAATTTTCATAATCCCGGTATTCTACGGAGGTTCCGGTGGCAGCTGCCGCAGATTCTGCAACTGCAATCAGACGGCGGCGGATTTCGTCCAGATAGCCGCGGGTTTTGGCGCGGATTTCAAACTGGCACTGTGCAAAATCCGGAATTACATTGCTGGCCTTTCCTCCATTGGTAATAATGCCATGAACTCTTGCATCTTCCCTCAGATACTGTCGCATTGCATTCATATTGAAGAACATGGACAGTACGCCATCCAGTGCATTGACACCGGCCTGCGGATTGATGGAAGCATGGGCAGACTTGCCGTGGAAGTCAAATTCTACGGAATACATGGCCAGAGTTACTGCACCCATGGAGAAATTCTTTGACAGGTGAGCCTGGAATACGAAGTCCACTCCATCAAAAGCTCCCAGACGGGCCATATCTACCTTGGCACTGAAGGTTTCCTCCGCCGGAGTACCGATGACACGAACCTTACATTTTGCCATATCAGCAACAGAAGCCAGGGTTACACCACAGCCGGCCATAGCTGCACCAATCCAGTTGTGGCCGCATGCCTGGCCCAGGCCGCCGTCAGGTCCGAATCCCGGCAGAGCATCGTACTCTGCCAGAAAGGCGATGGTAACTTCCGCGTCCTCAGGACCATACTCTGCATTAAATGCAGTAGGCAGTCCATCGTAAGGGAAGGATACACGGAAACCTTTCTTCTTCAGATATTCTGCAAGATACGCAGAGCTGAGATATTCCTCACCGCCCAGTTCCGGATGTTCATATAAGTAATGGCTCAGATCTACGAAACCTTCAAATTCTTTTTCGCACACCTGCCCCATGATATTTTTCAGTTCTTTCAGATGATTCATCTTCTCTTCCTTTCCTACCGGTTCATGATAATCAGACCTGCAAGGCACAGGCCGATACCGATGAGATGGTTTGCGGTAATCACTTCTTTATATACCATGGCGCCCACGAAAATCAGAACCACTGCCAGTGCGATGTTACCGATGGTGGAAGCAATGCTGATGTTCCAGCCCAGCTTATACATGAAAACAGATGCAACTTCCACAGCCGTAATTCCCAGAGCCATAGTTACCGGTGCCCAGTTCATTTTGCCCAGCTGCACCGCCAGACTCCTGTCCTGACCCATGACCATCCACAGCACAAAAGCTGCCGCCGTTGCAATGACATAGTTAAAGAATACGGCCGCAAATGGGTCCATGGCATCGGGAATGGACTTGGCACTGATCTGATAAACCACGTGAGCCACCAGAATCATACCGATGGGCCACCAATATGCAATAATACTGCTCATAGTTTCCTCCTTAAAAAAAGCGTCCCGCTTATTCCTTCTAAGGCCTACTGGAATAAATCAGGACGCAGAATTACTTACCCGGCGGTAAATAAAAGCGGGTTTTATTTACTTAACAACAGTATTCTACAATGCACCTTCTGCCTTGTCAACTACTTATCCGCCTTCAGCTCGTAAACAGAACCCGCTGTAATTTCGGTCATATCCACACCAACTACAGCATAAACACCATCTACGTAGAAGCCCCAGTACAGACCGTCTGCTTCATAATCCAGAGTGATGCCATTTACGGTATGCATAAACAGTCCGTACTGTGTTTCTTCACCGGCAATCAGACCCAGATTCACCAGAGCATCACCCACAGTGGCTTCGTCTGTCTTTACAGTCACCTGAATGGACTGACCTTCCGCATCGGTAATCACCAGCTGAAACTCGGAAGCACCTTCCCCGATGGTTTCACCGTCAGTTACGGTAATCAGTTCAATTTCCTCCTCAGCAGGTGCACCGCATGCTGCAAATCCCATCATCATTACTGCAATCAGCAGCAGGCCGATCATCTTCTTTACATTGTTCTTCATTTTCTTTTATCTCCTTTTCATTTTATAAAAAATACTGAAATGCCGATGGCAGCGGCACTTCTGCTTCCATCTCTTCTGCCGTTACCCAGCGGAAAGGTTCTCCCTCATCCGGCGTCCCGCAGTCACTGCAGGTACTGTAGTAGCCTGTCATATGCCACTCCACATGGCTGAAAATATGTTTGAATTTACTGGATCTGGTCAGTCCTGCCGGGCTGCATCCCCAGACCCAGGCTCTCTGCAATGCCTGGTCCGGTGTCAGTTCACCCAAAACATTTGGCAGCTCCGCCAGATTGGCTAAAAGGCCTTCCGCCGGCCGTTTCCGTACTGCCATTCTGCCGCCCTCTTCCAGACTGCCGTTTGTCAGTATAAACACAGTTCGTTCTTCGATTCGCCGCGCCTTCTTCTCTGCCTTCACCGGAAGTTCCATCTGCACGCCTTCTGCCCTTGCCCTGCAGAACTCAGCTGCCGGACAGATTTCGCACTGCGGCTTTCCGTTTGGAACGCAGACCATGGCTCCCAGCTCGATAAGCCCCTGGGTGAAGTCGCCGCAAAGGCCCTTCCCTTCTTCCGGATACAGTTCAGCAAGCTGGGCTGCCACCTTCTTCTTCGTTGCAGCCGCCTTGATATCACTGTAATCAGCATGGATCCGGCTCATAATCCGAAGCACGTTTCCGTCCACTGCCGGCATCCGCTGGTCAAAAGCAATGGATGCAATGGCACCTGCCGTATAATCACCGATGCCCTTGAGTGCACGGATTTTGTCGAATTCTGTCGGAAACACGCCGCCGTGCTGCTCCATAATTTCTCTGGCTGCCACCTGCAGATTGCGCGCCCTGCTGTAATATCCCAGGCCCTGCCACAGTTTCAGCACCTGCTCCTCATCAGCCTCAGCCAGAGACGGAATGTCCGGCAAAGCCTCCATCCACCGCAGGTAGTATTCACGTACCGCTTCCACTCTGGTCTGCTGCAGCATAATTTCTGAAATCCAGATATGATACGGCTGCCGGTCCTTACGCCACGGCAGGTCACGGCGGTTTTCTGTATACCAGCCGGTCACCGCACCGGTAAATCCGCGGTCCAGAGCCTTAATCATTCTGTTCCTCCAGCCAGTCTGCTGCCTTCTTCATCCGCATCATGCAGTCTTCCACCAGCGCACGTGGCATGGCCACATTAATTCGTTCATAGCCATTGCCCTCGTCACCGAAGATATAACCTTCATCCAGGGCTACACGGCCAATCTGCTGCATTGCGTATTCCAGCTTCTTAATATCGCTGCAGTAACCGTTCATATCCACCCAAAGCAGATAAGTACCCTGGCAGACTGCAGTCTTCGCCTTCGGCATATGTTCGCGGACAAACTGTCCGATGTATTCAATATTTCCGTCCAGATATTCCTTCAGCTGATCCAGCCATTCATCCCCTTCATTGTAGGCAGCAATGGCACCGGCAAGGCTCAGCGGATTGCAGCCATGTCCCAGGCTCAGCTGACCATCCACCAGGTCAAACCATTTCTTCTGAAACTCCGATCCCGGAATGATGATGTTGCTGAAGGCAAGACCTGCCAGATTGAAGGTTTTGCTCGGAGCCACGCAGGAAACGATGCGGTCGCAGTAATCCGGTGCAATTTCAGCGGCAAGCTTCAGCACCGGTGTATGTACCACGCCCTGACGGGTCAGATCACAGTGAATTTCATCAGCAATCATCCACTTATTGTGCTTACGGCAGATTTCGATTACTTTCGACAATTCTTCCCGGCTCCAGACGCGGCCCACAGGATTGTGCGGGCTGCTCAGCAGCAGACATACATTGGCAGGATCGGCCATCTTTGCATCCAGATCCTCAAAGTCCATGGTATAGTCAAATACACCCTCGAATTCTTCAGATTCTCTTCTGATCAGCGCGTTGTTTACCACACGGCGGCCATTGGATTCAATCTTTGCCATGAACGGATAATAAACCGGTTTCTGTACTACAATACCGTCCCCCGTACTGGTCAGTGCCTGAAGCAGCATACCGATGGCAGGAACCACACCCGGGCTGTAGAAAAGATGCTCGTGGTTGATTTCCCATCCGAAACGGCGTTTGTACCACCCCATTACCGCTTCTTTGCAGTCTCTGTTGCTGTAGCGGGTATAACCCAGAATTCCGTGATCCACACGCTCACGGATTGCCTTCAGAACAGGCTCTGCACATTCAAGGTCCATATCTGCAACCCATGCAGGCAGTGCATCTTCCGGGCAGCCTTCCGGTAAGGCGTCGGTCTTGGATGCATAAGTTCCGCGGCGGTCAATGATCTTATCAAAATCGTACTTCATACTTTATCTCCTTCATTATTCTTCCGTTCCCTTAGGGGATTTCGGTTCTGCAGCCTTCCAGGCCAGGATTTTATCCAGCTTTTCTTTGGCTTTCTTTTCATTTCCATGGGTTCCCGGTATATAATAACGTTTTCCCTGCAGACTGTCAGGCAGACAGGTCATGCGAGTCAGCTTTTCTTCTGTATTGTGGGCGTACTGATAACCCCGCCCGTAATCCAGGTCCTTCATCAGCTTGGTAGGAGCATTGCGGATGTGCAGCGGCACCGGATCAGCCGGAAGTGTCTTCACATCGTGTTTTGCCGATTCACATGCCATGTACAGAGAGTTGGACTTGGCCGTCATGGACAGATAGACCACCGCATGGGTCAGGTGCACGTCGCACTCAGGCATCCCAAGGAAGTGACAGGCCTGATAGGCAGCTACCGCCACCTGCAGAGCATTGGAGTCTGCCATACCGATATCCTCGCTGGCAAACCGCACAAGCCGTCGCGCAATATATAAAGGATCTTCGCCGCCGTCCAGCATACGGCAGAGCCAGTAGACAGCCGCGTCAGGATCACTGTTTCGCATGGACTTATGGAGGGCAGAAATCAGGTTATAATGCTCGTCCCCATTCTTATCGTATAATAACGATCTACGATTCATGCACTCTGCAAGTACTGCATCGGTCACATGCACGGTTCCATCCGGGGCAACCTCGCCGTTCAGGACCGCCATTTCCAGAGTGTTGAGCGCCGTTCTGGCATCTCCGTTGGCAAAGCGGGCAATTGCTCCAATTTCTTCCTGACCAATTTCGATCTGCATATCCCCCAGACCTTTCGGACTGGTCAGCGCATGATTCAGCATCTCTGTCAGGTCAGACTCTTCGAGAGCCTTCAGTACGAAGACTTTGCAGCGGGACAGAAGCGCCGAGTTGATTTCAAAAGATGGGTTTTCTGTGGTAGCCCCTACCAGAATGATGCTGCCCTTTTCCACAAAAGGCAGGAATGCATCCTGCTGTGCCTTGTTGAAGCGGTGGATTTCGTCCGTAAAGAGAAGGGTCCGCTGCCCCACCTTACGGCTTTCTTCCGCCTTTTCCATAACGGCGCGTACTTCCTTGATACCGCTGGTCACCGCACTGAACTCGATGAACTGCGCTTTTGTTTTCCGAGCGATAATGCGGGCTAATGTAGTTTTTCCCACTCCCGGAGGGCCCCAGAAAATCATGGATGAAATCTGGTCACGGTCAATGAGCTGGCGCAGGATTTTGCCTGGTCCAAGCAGGTGTTTCTGACCCACATACTCCTCCAGACTCTCCGGACGCAGTCGGCTGGCCAGAGGCGCATGGGTCTTTCTATCGTCAAATAAACTAAGCTGTTCCATCTGATTTTCCTCCATTCCCCTTTTAGAATACCACAAAGAATCCCTCTTTGAAACACTCATTTCCTGTGTTATACTGTTCAATGATATTTATTTCAAAGGAGTTTCAAACATGACATTTATTCAAGAAAAAGGCCGTGGTCTGCTGCTCTGCGCTATGATTGCAGTCCCGTCCTGGCTTCTGGGAAAAAGCTTTCCCATCATCGGCGGTCCGGTTATCGCCATCCTTACAGGCATGATCATTACCCTGTTCATTAAGGACAAGACACCATACAGCAAGGGCATCACCTTCACATCCAAGAAAATTCTCCAGTGGGCAGTAATCCTGCTGGGGTTTGGCATGAATCTGGGTGCTGTACTCTCCACCGGGGCGCAGTCGCTGCCCATCATCATCACTACTATCAGTACATCCCTGCTTATCTCTTATGTACTCTGCCGCCTGCTGCACATGCCTTCCAAAATCTCTACCCTGGTGGGTGTAGGTTCCTCTATCTGCGGCGGTTCTGCAGTAGCTGCAACAGCTCCCGTTATCGATGCGGATGATGAAGAAGTAGCCCAGGCCATTTCCGTAATCTTCTTCTTCAACGTGCTGGCTGCACTGATTTTCCCTGTGCTGGGAAGTGCCATCGGTTTTGATACGGCCAGCGGGGAAGCCTTCGGGATTTTCGCAGGGACTGCAGTAAACGATACCTCTTCTGTAACGGCCTGTGCTTCCACCTGGGACAGCATGTACAATCTGGGAGCTGAAACCCTGGATAAGGCAGTTACGGTGAAGCTGACCCGAACCCTGGCGATCATTCCTATCACCCTGGTGCTTTCTCTCATGCAGGCACGGAAAGAAACTTCCGGTTCCGGTTTTTCTTTCAAAAAATCATTCCCGTTCTTTATCATCTGGTTTATTGCAGCCTCCATCATCACCACAGTGGCAGGTGCCTTCGGCGTACCATCTTCTGTGTTCAAGCCACTGAAGGAACTGAGCAAGTTCTTCATCATTCTGGCTATGTCCGCCATCGGCCTGAACACCAACATCGTTAAGCTGGTAAAAACCGGCGGAAAACCCCTCTTCATGGGCTTCTGCTGCTGGACAGGCATCACCTGTGTCAGCCTGCTGATGCAGCACGTGATGGGACTGTGGTAAAATCAATTTTATTCCATTTATTTGTAAAGTAATTTAAAAAATATAAAACAGACAATATTTTCCCACCATACATAAATGGGGTTATCGCATAGCCAATCCGTTTGGTCAGTACGATAACCCCTTCTTCTTTTCTTATAATTCTTTTTTTCCTGCAATCTGCAGCCAGATGGCACATTCCATTCTCTTTTTAAACAATTCACAGCCATATTCATAAATGCCGCGGATATCACCGGTGGCATGGTATGCGTTGGCCGCGCAGCCGCCGGAGCAGTAGAGACGTGCCCAGCAGTCATCACATTCCGGCCGTGCGTAAACATTGCACTGGCGGAAGCTGTCCTGGGTTTCCAATGCGGTTACACCCTCCCACACATTCCCCATGAGATACTTTTCATCACCTACGAACTGATGGCATGGATACAGGTCGCCCCAAGGGGTCACTGCGAAATATTCCACCCCGCTGCCGCAGCCTGCAATTCGTTTGTGAATGCACGGACCGTGAGTCAGATCGATCATATAATGATAGAAAGTCAACGGTTTGCCGTCCTTCTGGCGCTGAAGCATGTATTTTGCCAGGTCTTCGTACTGCGCAAACAGCACCGGCAGGTCATCCTCGGTGAGGGCACACGGATCGTCGGCAGAGCAGACTACCGGCTCCATGGAAAGCTGGGTGAAGCCCAGATCTGCCATATGCTTAATGTCTTCCAGGAAGTCCGTGTTATGATGGGTGTAGGTACCGCGCACGTAGTATCCGGTATCGCCGCGGCGTGCCGCAAACTCCTGGAATTTCGGAATAATCTGGTCGTAGCTGCCCCTGCCCTGGTAATCCACACGGAACCGGTCATGCACATCCTTCCGGCCGTCGATGCTCATAACCACGTTGTGGCATTCCTTATTGGCGAATTCCATTACCTCTTCATCCACATCCACGCCATTGGTGGTCAGGGTGAAGCGGAAGTTCTTTCCGTGCTCTTTTTCGATGCTGCGGGCGTATTCCACCGTCTTTTTCACCACATCGAAGTTCATCAGCGGTTCGCCGCCGAAGAAGTCCACTTCCAGGTTCACATGGTTCCCGGAGTTTGCCACCAGAAAGTCCATGGCCTGCTTAGCCACTTCGAAGCTCATCAGTGCCCGCTCTCCCTGGTACTTGCCCTGGCTTGCGAAGCAGTATGCGCAGTTCAGATTGCAACTGTGGGCTACGTGAAGGCAGAGGGCCTTTACGTCTTTGGAACGGCTCTTAAAATCCATGGCAATGCCGCGGAACAGATCTTCGCTGAACAGCTTCTTCTGTTCCTTCAGACTTTCAATGTCTGCCAGGCAGAGACGAAGTTCTTCTTCATTTACATCTTCCAGATGTCCGTATTTCTTCATCATTTCATCCACGATGGCATCTGCATCATGACTTTCATACTTGGCGATGATGTCGTAAGCGATGTCATCCACCACATGGATGGAGCCGGAATGTACGTCCAGCACAATGTTATATCCGTTTAATTTATACTGATGTATCACTTGTCGTCAGTTTCCTTTCACAAAAAATATAATCCGCCCGTGCAGCAGAGGGCTGACACAGGCGGGTTCGTTATTTTTCTTATTTTTCTTCCTTTTCGCAAGGCTGGTTTGCAACACCACAGGAGGTCTTGCAAGCAGACTGGCAGGAAGTCTGGCATTCTCCGCAGCCGCCCTTCTGAGCACTTTCAGCCAGATTGCGGGTTTCGATGGTTTCGATTCTCTTCATTCCACATACTCTCCTTTCAGATAAAATAACTTTATTATATTACAATACTGCTTCCGCATATACAACTTACAATTATGCGAATATGTAAAAGAATGTGTCAGCGTCAGATTCCGGAAATGCCCTCATTCATCAGCTTATCCATACTCTTCATTTCATTACGAAGCAGTATCACTGCTGTAATGGCTGCCATGGTATCTGCAATCGGACCTGCATACATGATACCGTCAATGCCCCAGATCCGAGGGAAGATAATAATCAGCGGAAGCAGATAGATGAACTGACGTGTCAGACTCATAAAGGTTCCCTTCAGCGGCTTTCCAATGGAAGTAAAGAAGGAAGAAGACATTGGCTGAATTCCGTTAAGGAACATGGCGAACATGTAAATACGGAAATACCGAACTGCGAAAGCAAAGTACATCTCCGATCCATCGCCGAAAAATCCGATAATCTGACGAGGGAAGAACTGGAACATGCAGAAAGTGATGACATGAACGATGCAGCTTGCTGTCAGCGCCAGCTTCAGCACTTCTTTCACTCTGCCGTACTGTTTTGCCCCGTAATTGAAACTGCTGATCGGCTGCAGTCCATGGGAAATACCGATACAGATGGAGAAGAAGACGAAGCCCACTTTGCTGATGATTCCCGCACAAGCCAGCGGAATGGATTCGCCGTACATTGACTGAGCACCATAATAAGTCAGGGAGTTGTTCATTACAATCTGCACCACCATCATGGCCATGTGATTGCACAGCTGTGCCACGCCAAGGCTGGCTGCATAGCCTGCCACATTCCTGCGGACCCGAAGATGCTTTCTCTCCAGACGTCCTGCTTTGTAGTTGCAGAAGTAGTAAAATGCCATAATGGCTGCCACAATCTGTCCGACAATAGTTGCCAGTGCCGCACCGGCCATACCCATATCAAATACTGCGATAAACAGCGGGTCCAGAACACAGTTGATGATTGCTCCGGACAGGTTGCAGATCATGGAATACCGCGGGCTGCCGTCGGCTCTTACCAGATGGGCACCACCGTTGGAAAATACCAGAAACGGGAATCCCAGTGCAACAATCCGCACATATTCTGTGGCATAAGGAAGCACATTGTCCGGGGAACCGAAGAAAATCATCATTGGCTCCAGGAACAGTTCTGTTATAACGCAGAGCAGCGTACCTGCACCGAAAAGCAGCACTGCCGCATTCCCTACATAGTAAAGGGATTTTTCATTGTCACCCCGTCCTCTGGCCAGGTTAAATGCAGCCGAGGAACCTACGCCCAGGAAAAGAGCCATGGCAGTATTAACTGTACTCAGAGGGAAAGCCACATTGGTGGCCGCATTCCCCAGTTCCCCGATGTACTGACCGATAAAGAACTGGTCTACAATATTATACAGAGCACCTACCATCATGGCCACGATGCTCGGAATGGCAAATTTACGGAGCAGCGGCCCGATTGGTGCAGTTCCCAGAGGGTTTCCGGTTTTTACTTCTACATTCTTGTCATTCATAACGTATCTCTCAAAATCTTTCGTCTGCAGTTGTTTCGATATCATCATTTACACCGCTGTTTCCGGTGCATAAAACAGCATGGATGTGCCGCTGTCTTTTACAATTGTACCTTTCGGCGCTTTCAGTGTGAGCCAGGTTACATACAAATCACCCGCAGCTCCGGATACATTCATAATCTGAATCATATAAAGGTACCAGAACCAGCTGTCGCTCACATCCCGGAGCATAATCCACAGAACCGCACCCCAAAACAGCACGGGTGCCAGTGCAATGATGCTGTATTCCATCTTTCCGAAATACGCCGGACTGCTGGCATACGCCATACCTTTTTTCAGTTCAATTCCAAAATCCGCCGGCTGTCCGGTAATGAAGCGGATTGCGATTCCGTGCACCCACTCGTGAGCCACAATATAAACCACGATTCCCACTGCCATGGACGCTATACCGATTGCAATCTGATAACCTTCCATGGAAAACGCAGCCTCATAAGAACACCGCATTCTTCCTGCAATGAAAAGTATCACAACCGCAGCCAACTGCAGTACCGTCAGCCAAATCAGGCTGGACTTGTCTTCTGCCAGACGCAGATCCAGCTGGAGCCGGTAATCCTTCGGCAGTTCCCAAAATACCTGTTTTTTCATAGTAAACACCCGCTTCCTGCATTATGCATAAACATCCGGGGGCAAAGATTTTGCCGGGAAGCACGACGGCCGCCCGGCTCCATAATGTCCTTATTTCAGTGCATCCAGCACGGCCTGTGCCTGGCCGCCCACTTCACATACTCCTGTGTGCAGTACCGGCTTCTGATCCAGGTCTTTCAAACCTTTCTGCACATAAACACCAGTCTTTTCATTCAGTGCACGCACTGCAGCAAAACCGTCTTCCGCCTCCGCAAGACCGATGGCGCGGCTTACGCTCTCCGCAAACTTGTACGGACTTGCAGTAGATGCAATCAGTGTCGGAGTTGCATCTCCGGTTGCCGCTGCGTAATCCTGGTATACCTTGTATGCAACAGCAGTGTGGGTATCCATCAGATA
>JAFYNS010000063.1 GCA_017556505.1 Bacillota bacterium
CAGGCGTTTGTAGTAGTAGCGGAACTGGGCAGTTTTACGAAGGCTGCATCAGTCCTGTATTTGACACAGCCCACGTTAAGCCGGCAGATTGCTGACCTTGAAGAGGAACTTGGCGTGCCTCTCTTTGTGCGGAAAAATCATTCCTTAACACTGACAGAAGCCGGTGCAAGATGTCTGCCGAGTGCCCGCGGCATTCTACGGCTCTGTGAAAACATGGCAGAAGACGCCCGTGAGGTCCGTGAAACTGCGAAAGGCCATCTCCACATCGGTTACTTTATCGGAACGGAAAGTTTTCAGGAAAGCCTGGTGGCCTTTCAGCATGTTTATCCTGGTGTGGATCTGAACATTACCAGTATGTCTCTGGAACGGATTATCCAGGCTCTGAAAAATGGTAAGGTGGATTTAATCTACTGTATTAAACCAATGGTGGACTCACCGGGAAACATGGTATTTGTTCCCACAGAGGACGCCTATCTGCAGCTGATTGTGTCCAGGGATCATCCATTGGCTTCGCAGGAGCGGATTGATATTGAAGATCTGAAGGATGAATCCTTTATCATGTATGAACGAAATGCGGGAACGGTAAGCGTGGATTATATGCAGAATCTGTGCCGCCAGGCCGGATTCCTGCCGAACATCCGTAAATATGTAAAGGATGTGCCTTCCATGATGTTCAGCGTTGGTTCCAGTGACTGTGTGGCATTTGCAGCCTCCTACCTGGAAATCAACACGTCAGCTCATGTGAAGTTTCTGGATTTGTATAAAGATGGCGAGAGAATCCCTACACCTCTGGGATTCTCTTATCTGGACAAATGTGACAATCCGGCAGTGGAGCTTTTTCTGAAGCTGATTACATCCATAAAATAAATCAGATTACTTACCACCATTAAAAAATCGGCCTGCCCGTTCCGGCAGGTCGATTTTTTAATGGAATTATCATGATGTGCTTTTGTTTTATTCTTTACCAAGGCCCTTAAATACCTTCATAGTATTCTGGCCGTTTCTTTCAACCTGATTTTCGGCCCATACTTCCAGATTGTCACAAAGTGCAGCCAGACCTTCGTGCGCCAGCCCGTTTTCCATTTCTTCCAGAACCATGCGCTTCCACTGGTGGGAAGTGAAAGAGCGTGTCAGGCGGCGACAGTAACGAGGAGTTTCCATCAGCTTGTATGCGATTTCCCACGCGCGGTCCATCAGTTTATCTTTTGGAAGAACTTCGTTCACTACTCCCAGATTTAAAGCTTCCTTTGCATCGATGAGCTTACCCATGTACATCATGTAACGTGCACGGTTCAGGCCAATCAGTGTTCTCCAGATTGCCCAGGTACCGTCACCGGGAACAACCTGTGCAGCAGAAAAATGCGCTTCACCGAACATGGTGTCTTCAGAGCAGATATTGATGTCGGAGAACAGTGCAACTTCCGGATGAACGAATGCAGCACCGTTAATTGCACTGATTACAGGAATCTGAATGTATGCCAGCGCCATTGCTTCCCGGCTCTGGTTGTGATACCAGCAGTCGACTACAGACCATGGTGTTCTCCAGTCAGAAGGCCAGCTTGCCTTTGCTCTCGGATCGTCAAAGGCCATGGATTTTCCAATAAAGGAGTCTCCGGTGCCGGTAATAATCAAAACCTCGTTTTCCGGGTCGTTATTGATGTCATGGCATACAGCATTAATTGCTGCCTGGGCGTCACAGTTCCACTCCATGGGGCCGTCATTGGTGTGAAGACGCATTTCCAAAATATGGTCCTTGCGGGTAAATTTAATCCATTCCTTATACTTTTCTGCGTAGTCTTCCAGTTTGGTCGGATAGT
The DNA here is from genome assembly GCA_017556505.1 of Bacillota bacterium. Lineage (GTDB taxonomy): Bacteria > Bacillota > Clostridia > Peptostreptococcales > Anaerovoracaceae > RGIG7179. The sequence goes on from JAFYNS010000063.1 coordinate 1,818, forward strand.
TTGCGATTGCATATTTTTCGGTCATCATACTGAACCTCCTTGTTATTTCGCATGCTGATGCATTCTGTTTTTAAATTATTTAAATTATAGGATTGCAGAATCTGAAAGTCCAATTGGGAAGATGTATGCAGCAATCCGTGGTATACGTTTTCTGCATCATACTGTTTTTGAATTCTGCATTCCGGCGTATGCGGATTAACAATTGGCCTCTGAAAATCCTCTGAACTATAATGAAATCAATACATCAACCTGTGATTATATTTTTCAAGGAGGTTAACTATGGAAACAAGACTGGTTGGAAAAAATGCAAAGAAGATGCTGCTGGAAAACGGTGTAGAACTGGAATACTGCGAATTTGGTGAAGAAAATGAAGAAGTTCTGGTAATGGGATATTTCTATTATCACAGCATCCTGCCTATGGTGGAAGAACTGGCAAAGAAGTACCATGTTTATGGTATCGTGCTGAGAATGGATGGCAAAGGCACACAGTTTGCTGCAGATGGAACCATTCACTGGGCAAACCAGTGGGGCGAAGATGTATATCTGTTCTGTAAGACCCTGGGGCTGGAATCCATCAACTACTTCGGTAAATGCCACGGTGTAATCCCTGGCTGGTGGATGGTAAAGAATCATCCGGAAATGCTGGGATGTTTCGCAAGTACCTTCATGGTTCCGCACATTAAGGGTGGTATGCCGGTAAGATGGATGCAGAATGCAGGCCTGTCTCCGGAAGAAACTGTAAGAAATACCATGAGACGTGTGGATAAGGCGTATATCAAGGCCAATGAAATTCAGAAACTGAATGCAGGCATCGGCGGACAGGCAGGACAGTCCGTAGCAAATTCTCCAAGCATGGCCATTGCAGCGAGATACTCCGGATGTCCTGAAGTAATTTGGGATTCCATTGAAGAATGCCGTGAAGATCTGGCCAATACTGACATTCCGGTTCTGCTGATGTATGCAACAGAAGATATTCTGTTTATGGACTACGAAGAAAGCAACTTTGAATGTGCAAAGGTGATTAAGAACGCTAAAACTGTAATTCTGCAGGGCGAAAAGCATCTGTTTGAAATCGACTGTTCGGAAAGATTTGCAAGCGAAGTATCCTTCTTCTTCGATGAATGTAAGAAGAATTACGAGTAAGCAGCGTATATAAGACTGCAGACAGGAGGTGCCAGAATGAACACTTATGATGCATATATGGAAAAGATGGAATACAATAAGGAACTTCTCCGCAAGTGGCTGAAAGCCGGCGATGATGCGGACAGAGATGCTTATGTGGAATTAACACACCCGGATCATGTGGTAATTAATGCACTGGATCCGGATATGCCATCTGTTGTGAACTATGAGGAACACTGGAACTACATCGTGAAGATGAAAGGAATCTACCCGGATATGGAACATAAGCCACTGGAAATCTATGCAGAAGATGACCATGTAATTATTAAAGGGCAGGTGAGCGGATCCAATGCCAATGGAAAGACCGTATTCGCAATGGCCATGTTTGCCAGTGTGAAGGATGGAAAGGTCTTCGAAACCTGTTCTATCGCAAGTATGCCATCTGTAAAGTAGAATCGGGCTGACAGAATTCAGGAAAGAAGGGTATAACCATGAAAAAATACGAAGAGTACAGAAAACAACTGGAAGCGAATAAAGAATTGCTCCGTAAGTGGATGATGGCCGGTGACACTGGAAATCGTGAACAGTACGTGGCGTTAACTCACCCGGAACATACCGTAGTAAATGCGGTGGATCCGGATGCAAAATCTGTATTGGATTATGAAGAACACTGGAATTATCTTGAAGAACAGAAAAAGGCCTTTTCCTTTATGGAACACAAGCCGGTTGAAATCTATGCGGACGGCAGCTGTGTCATGGCTAAGGGACAAGTAACTGCCGAAAATGCAAACGGCAGAATGGAATTCCCGTTCGCCATTTTCTGTACCGTGAAAGAGGGCAAGATTCTGGAAACCAGCTCCATCGCAAGTATTCCAACACCGAAAAAGTAAAAACTGCCATTAAGAAATTTAAGGGGCTGCCGCGCAGCCCCGTTTTTATTCTGTGCAGATCTCCAGCGTTAGCCGTGATTCCTTTATAGCAGATTATTCTTTCCGTGTCGGATGTTCTACATGTGTTCCCGCACATAGGTGTCAATTTGCACATCACAAATATTCAGATTTCTGCTTGTCAGCGGAAGGTAGGCTCGCATTCCGGTTCTGAGAATGGCGATGCGTTCCTCGCCCTGGCAGCTGCTGACTGCATCCCGCAGGGATGGGTACATACGATTATAGGTTCTTTCTAATACTCTTTCCACTCTGTTCATCATATCGGTTACCTCCTCTTGTGTTTTTTACAAACTGCTTTTTCCTTTGTAATCTGAGTATAACAGGGGAACGAAGGCAGATTCAATATGACAGAGTACAGAATGTTTTGGATTTTATACAAACGAAATGAGGGCATTCACTGGAATGATTCTTTATGCCAGTCTGTCGGAATTTTGTAGAATATGAGTGAGAACGTCAGTTCACCGGTCGTTACATTTTACATCGCAGCCAGTGCCGGAATCACA
>JAFYNS010000064.1 GCA_017556505.1 Bacillota bacterium
GCATGAAAGCAGCGGACTCAAATCCAGTGAGAAGAGGGAAAACATCCTGAAACTGCTGGAAACAGACGACGGCAGCGAGTTTTGTAAGGAATTGAAGAGACGGAAAAAGGTCCTCACCCTGAACGTACCATATCGTCTGCAGGCTCCATTCATGGATGCGATGAAAGGCAAGCATGCCTGGGACGTGAGACCGGCACTGCTGGCGGAGCGGATTAACCAGCAGCAGCGCCTCATGTACTATTTCAGCCACATCAGCGGACTGGACACGGTAGTGGAAATCACCCCGCCGTGGTACGAGTATCTGACTGCAAACCAGGAGATTCTTCGCGGCTGGATCCAATTCAACATGATTGCCTACCTGCAGCGGAGAAATCCAAACGTGCCGGGCATCATCAATAAGCTGCAGCCACCGCAGGAACGGAACCTGAACAAAGTAAAAAAGTTTTGGACGGCGGTGAGCCAGGTGACCGAAATCAAAGACATTTATGCCGGTGAAACCATGGGTGAGAAGGGCATGTCCATCGACCACTTCGTACCGTGGTCTTATGTGGCACACGACGAATTCTGGAATCTGAGTCCGACCACACGCAGCGCCAACAGCAGCAAATCAAACAGTCTGCCGGATTGGGAGTACTACTTCCCGAGATTTTGTGACGTGCATATTCAGGCATACGATGCCATCTGGGAGTACGGCGGCGTCCGCGAGGTTTTCGAGAAATGTCGCAAAGAACATATTAACAGCGATGAGGCGTGGATGAAGCTCTACAGCCCGGAACTGAGCCGGGAAAGCTTCACCCGCAACCTGGCCGAAATCCTGCAGCCGGTGTGGCTGTCCGCCCACAATCTGGGTTTCAAGGAGTGGAGATACAATGAATCAGACACTGAATTACTATAACGAAAACGCGGCGGCCTTCTGCGAAGGTACGCTGAACGCCGACATGAGCCACCTGTACGGCTGTTTTCTGCAGCACATTCCTGCAGGCGGCAAAATCCTGGATCTTGGCTGCGGCAGCGGCCGGGACAGCCTAGCGTTTCTCCGCAAAGGATACCAGGTCGAGGCGGTTGACGGTTCGGAAGAGCTTTGCCGGTTTGCAGCGGAGTATATCGGACAGCCTGTACGCTGCATGGACTTCGAAGAGCTGGACTATGAAGAGGAATTCGATGGTGTCTGGGCCTGCGCATCATTGCTGCACGCCCCTAAGTCCCGAATCCCGTCGATTCTCAGCAAAATCCGCCGTTCTCTGGTTCCCGGAGGTACTCTGTACTTCTCCTTCAAGCACGGGGACAGCGAACGGACAAAAGACGGCAGATTCTTTAACGACTACACCGAAGACACCGTGAAAGAACTCTTCACCGCAGAAAACGGCTGGGAAATTACAGAACTCTTCGTTACCGGCGATGTACGGGAAGGAAGAGGAGGAGAACAGTGGGTGAATGGGGTAGTGAGAAGTTTAAGCAACGTACGATAAGGAAAACTTTATGAATGAAGAACCAATGATGAATGCGATGGCAACTGCAGCGGAGTTGTCGAAAGTTGCAAATAGAATAACGAATAATATTAGCCAATCATTATTAAATATGATTGAAAATTTAAAACCAGTTATAAATCAAGTCAGTAAAATCATGGCTACAGAATTTATGACTGGATTTTCAAATGCATTAAGAAATTATGCTGAACAAGTCCAACATGCGAAAAATAATCCTAACAGTTATTTTAACTACATGCACTACCAAAATGATTTAGATAATATGCATTGGGCCTGGCCATATGGAATTGATGCAGAGGAATTAAAGTACATATTGGAAAATGCACATAGTGAGAAAGAGTTTGATGCTTTAATGAGAAAGTATTTTAAGCCAGAGAAAATTGAGAAGATGATCGGTGAAACGATAATAGGTTTACCAAGTCGTCATCAGATGATGTTAAAACAAGCAAAAAATGCTTTTGATAGAGGCGATTATGCTATTGCTAATAATGCATTAATGTCAATAATTGACAACTTACTTTCCGAATATGTCTTGAACAAAGGACAAAGCAAACGTGTTGGGATTTTAATACCAATAATAGATTATTATAAGGGCTTCCCTTTGAGAAAAGTAGACTTTATTTTTGAATTGTGTATGCTATCTAATAATATTGATTTTCTCTTTCAAGATTATCGTTTTAATGAAAGCATTAAGATTGAAACTAATAAAAAGATACGAAGACATCCTTCGTTGCATGGAGTTAAGTACTCGAATAAAAGGACAGATACTTTATTACTGTTTAATACACTGGTTAATTTAATCAATCAACGAGAAATTTTAGATAAATTTAAAAACAGTTTGGTTATAGAACATAAACGGTTTACTTTTTCAGACAAAGCAAAGATGATTCTGGCTGAGGAGAAATGTAAAGATATAATTTTATCAGCGATTCAATTAGATGGTAAAGTTGACCATTCAACGCTTTTGATTACTATTGATAAAGTTATACCTGAGACTGTTGTAAACAAAGGAAAGTACCTTTCCATTTTGTTACAGAAGATGCGTAAATCTGAACCCGGTATTGAGTGCACAGCGATTGAAGGAAAAAAGTATTGGGAAATAAAAAACACTGAACTTGAATAAAATATCTGATTTCAAGTATTAAGATGAAATCAGGTGCAGATATGTGAAGAATTTAATTTACTTGCCTGATA
>JAFYNS010000065.1 GCA_017556505.1 Bacillota bacterium
CTGCTGCTCAGTCTGTTTGATGGCTGGAAATCGGTTCGTATGGGAGAATTCGTACAATACACTATGGAACTGATGAAAGAACGGCCTATGATCGCAATCATCGGTCTGGAATGCATGTTTCTGGGGATTTCCTGGCTGATGGCAGGGATTTATAAGGTTTATGCCTCTCTGTCCATCGGCCAGCTGGCGGCAAAGCACAAGATTGCCCTCAGTGTGGCATCCCATATCGGAATCAGTATTGCAGGAATTATGATACTGTCCCTGGCCGGAAAGGTATTCAATACGCTGACCGGATGGTTTGATGGATTGGCAGATTCTGTTGAAGCCTGGATTTCGGGCATCAGTACAGACGGAACGATTGTGCTTTCTCTGCTGATTGTCATCCTGTTTGAAATCGTAAAAGTTGCAGTTTTCCACGTTGTCAGCCAGCAGCTGCTCAGAAGAAAGCTGAATCTGGAATAATCGTATCATCCTGTAATTGTAATAAAGGAGTACCCATCACATTCTGAAATGCGTGAGGGTACTCCTTTTTATGACAGGTTCGTCGATGAAACAGATGTCCCGATTTCGTCCTTATTTACCAGGGAACCTTGCATTTCATGCAGGAAAGTGCTATGATTTTTATGCAATTGAATAGGAAATCTTCAGGGCAGGGTGCGATTCCCTACCGGCGGTACAGCCCGCGAGCCGAAAGGCATGATTCGGTGAAACTCCGAGGCCGACAGTATAGTCTGGATGAAAGAAGATCAAAACGTAAAGTGGATTCTCTGTTTTACGTCTATGGAAGCTGCTCTGGGATGTCGATGCATTCCGGAGTTTTTTTTACACAGGGACACTTGTGTTTTTCCGTCTTGTCCTGAACTTCGGTTCGGGATTTTTTGTTATGGGGGGATAAAATGAACGATAAGGATTACATGCAGCTGGCACTGCAGCTTGCGGAAAAAGGACTTGGATGGACAGCACCAAACCCGATGGTGGGGGCTGTGATTGTGAAAGACGGACAAATTATAGGGAAGGGCTGGCACGAAAAATACGGGCAGCCTCATGCGGAACGGAATGCGCTGGCTTCCTGTACGGAAAATCCAAAAGGCGGGGTCATGTACGTGACTCTGGAACCGTGCTGCCACTACGGGAAACAGCCACCCTGTGTAGATGCAATTCTGGATGCTGGAATTCGTAGGGTTGTCATAGGCTCTGCGGATCCCAATCCACTGGTTGCAGGAAAAGGTGCAGCCATTCTGCGGGCAAAGGGGGTCGAAGTGACGGAACATGTTCTGCAGGAAGAATGCGACCGTCTGAACCGGGTGTTTTTCCACTATATTACGACGAAAAGACCCTTTGTGGTGATGAAGTATGCCATGACCATGGATGGAAAAATTGCTGCTTACACGGGTGCATCAAAGTGGATTACAGGGGCAGAATCAAGAAATCATGTACAGCAGCTGCGTCACCGATACAGCGGAATCATGGTGGGTGTCGGTACGGTACTGGTTGATGATCCATCGTTGGCCTGCCATATGACAGGCGGAAAAAATCCCATCCGTATTCTCTGCGATTCGCATCTGCGGACACCGCTGGAGGCACAGGTGGTAGCAACGGCGAAAGATATACCTACCATTCTTGCAACCTGCTGCACGGATGTAACAAGACACGCCCCTTACGTGAAGGCCGGATGCAGGATTCTTTGTCTGAAGGAAAAAGACGGTCACGTGGATCTGAACCAGCTGATGGAACGGCTGGGACAGGAGCAGATCGACAGTATCCTGCTGGAGGGCGGCGGCACCTTAAACTGGGCCGCACTGGAAAGCGGTATCGTGCAGCAGGTACAGGCGTACATTGCACCCAAGCTTTTCGGAGGCAGCATGGCGAAAACGCCGGTGGAAGGGATGGGGGTCCCTTCCCCTGCTGCCGCATTCCACCTGAAGAACAGCCGGCTGTACAGACTTGGCGATGATATTTTGATAGAAAGTGAGGTTGACCATTCATGTTCACCGGGATTGTAGAAGAAGTCGGAACGGTAAAGCAGATTTCGCGGGGAACACACTCTGCGGTACTGACAATCCGTGCACAGACTGTGACAGAACATACGAAAGCCGGTGACAGTATTGCGGTAAACGGAATCTGTCTGACCGTTACCCAGCTGTTTCCGGATGGATTTTCTGCGGATGTCATGCACGAAACCCTGAACCGATCCTCCCTTGGCCATCTTACCATCGGCAGTAAGGTGAATCTGGAGCGGGCCATGGCGGCAAACGGACGGTTTGGCGGGCATATCGTATCAGGACACGTCGATGGAACTGGTCACATCACCCGGATCCGGAGGGATGATACGGCGGTATGGTATACCATCCATACAGAGCCGCAGATTCTGCGTTATATCGTGGAGAAAGGGTCCATCGCCATCGATGGAATCAGCCTGACCGTGGCAGCAGTCAGCCAAACGGATTTTTCCGTATCCATCATTCCGCACACGGCAGAATTTACCACTCTGCATGACCGGCGCATCGGAGACCCGGTCAACCTGGAAACAGATATTATCGGAAAATATGTGGAAAAGCTGATGCAGCCTGCGCCGAAAGAAAAACACAGTTCCATTACAAGAGAAATGCTGTCACATTATGGATTTTAGGAGGTATAAAAATGAACTTCAACACCATCGAAGAAGCTCTGGAAGATTTGAGACAGGGAAAAATTATTCTGGTAACCGATGACCCGGATCGTGAGAACGAGGGAGACTTTATCTGCGCTGCAGAATTTGCGACTACAGAAAACATTAACTTTATGGCAACCTATGGAAAAGGTCTGATCTGCATGCCTATGGCAGAATCCATTGTAAAAAAACTGAAATTCCCGCAGATGGTGCAGCACAATACGGACAATCATGAAACGGCCTTTACCGTGTCCATCGATCATGTTTCGACCTCGACAGGAATTTCTGCTGCGGAACGTTCCATTACCGCACTGGCCTGCGTGGATGATCATGCGAAGGCGGAAGATTTCCGCCGGCCGGGCCATATGTTCCCTCTTCTGGCAAAGAAGAACGGCGTACTGGAACGAAATGGCCATACAGAGGCTACCGTAGACCTGTGCCGCCTGGCGGGACTGAAAGAGTGCGGTCTGTGCTGCGAAATTATGCGTGAAGACGGCACCATGATGCGGACTGCCGAGCTTGCACAGATGGCTGAACAATTTCAGCTCAAGTTTATCACCATTCGTGATCTGCAGGCGTACAGAAAATGTCATGAAAAACTGGTGGATCAGGTGACTGCTGTGGAGATGCCTACGAAGTACGGCAATTTCCGAGCTTATGGTTTCGTCAGCCGTCTGAACGGAGAACACCATGTGGCCCTGGTTAAGGGAGAGATTGGTGACGGAAAAGATGTACTGGTCCGTGTTCATTCCGAGTGTCTGACCGGTGACACCTTTGGATCTCTGCGCTGTGACTGTGGGCAGCAGCTGGCAGCAGCCATGACCCAGATTGAACAGGAAGGACGCGGCGTTCTTCTCTATATGCGTCAGGAAGGCAGAGGCATCGGGCTGATCAATAAGCTGCGTGCTTACGAGCTGCAGGAGCAGGGCATGGATACGTTGGAAGCAAACCTGGCACTGGGTTTCCACGGAGACGAACGGGAATATTTCCTTGGAGCACAGATTTTAAGAGAATTGGGTGTGAAGAGCCTGCGTCTGCTGACGAACAATCCGGATAAGGTATATCAGCTCTCAGAGTTTGGACTGGAAATCTCCCAGCGTGTGCCGATTCAGATGGACGCAACTCCATATGACCGGTTCTATCTGCAGACAAAGCAGGAACGTATGGGACATATTCTGAAATATTAATGGATGGAGAAAGGAAGAAATACTATGAAAACATTTGAAGGAAAGCTGATTTCTAAAAATATCAGAGTGGGCATTGTAGCAGCCCGTTTTAATGAATTTATCACTGCAAAACTTCTCGGCGGTGCCATGGACGGTCTTCTTCGTCATGATGTGAAGGAAGAAGATGTTCACGTAGCCTGGGTTCCGGGGGCTTTCGAAATCCCGTTGATTGCATCCAAAATGGCAAAGAGCGGGAAATATGATGCCGTAATTTGTCTTGGAGCTGTAATCCGCGGGGCTACCAGCCATTATGATTATGTCTGCAATGAGGTTTCCAAGGGAATTGCAGCGGTATCTCTGGAGACCGGCGTTCCAATCCTTTTCGGCGTTCTGACAACAGAAAATATCGAACAGGCCATTGAACGGGCAGGCACGAAAGCCGGAAATAAGGGCTATGACTGTGCGGTCAGTGCAATTGAAATGGTGAATCTGATTCATGAATTGGATGCGGAATAATCTTCCGTACAGGCATCGGTTATGATTATTATTCAATCGAAAGAATCGGAGCATGAGCTGGAAGAACGGATCCTGGAAATCTTAAAGCAGGAAAAGATTGCGGCAGAACAGTTTTCTTTCAGCTCCCAATATAAATTGGATACACCTGCTCTGACCATAGACGGGAGAACACGGCAGGTCTTTCGCACCGGCAGGGAAATATCGCTGACCAGGATTGAGTTTCAGCTGCTGCTGTTTTTCGCATACAATCCTGGCATCGTTCTTTCCAAAGAAGAACTGTTCTGTGCCGTTTGGGGCCGTGACAGTGAAGATACGATAAAGGTGGTTGCCAATACCATCTCCAATTTACGGAAAAAACTTGGAGATGGCAGCAGTAATTCGGCATGCATCCGCACCGTACGGGGAGGATATGTTTTTTCTGTTCCTGAAGCAGGAGATTTCTAAGAGGAAATCTTCCTGCTTTTTTAACGCCCCATAGCGCTTCCTGCTGCGGCAAATCCACAGAAACATACCAGATCCACGATGACAATGGTTGCACCTACCGGGGTGGATGCCAGAATGGAGATAAAGATCCCCAGGGTGGCGCATACCACAGAAATCACCGCAGAGCAGAGGATGACGCTTTTAAAGCTGCGGAAGACCCGCATGGCGGACAGTGCCGGGAAGATAATCAGGGCAGAGGTCAGCAGGGCACCTACCAGATTCATGGCCAGCACGATAATCACTGCGGTGACTGCCGCCACAATCAGGTTATAGAAACCGGTATTTACGCCGGTAGCCTTCGCGAAGGTTTCGTCGAAGGTGAGAGCAAAGATTTTGTTGTAAAACAGCACCACGACTGCCAGCACCACCAGAGACATCACGATGCAGACGCCCACATCGCTGCCGGACAGGGTCAGGATGGAGGTGGAGCCGAAGAGGCTGCTGCATACATCCCCGGATACGTTGGAAGACGGGGAGTACAGGTTCAGCAGGAGGTAGCCGAAAGCCATAGCACCAACTGAAACCATGGCAAGGGCAGCGTCGCCCTTGATCTTTGCGTTCTGGCCGGTCTTCAGCAGCAGAATGGCACAGAGAATGGTCACCGGAAGAACAACCACCATTTCACTGACAATATTCAGCACGGCAGCCACTGCCATAGCACCGAAAGCGACGTGAGAAAGCCCGTCCCCCATGAAGGAATACCGTTTCAGTACCAGTGTCACCCCCAGCAGGGAGGAGCACAGGGCAATGAGTACGCCGGTGATCAGTGCGTACTGTACGAATGGATAGCTCAGGTATTCTGCTAATAAGGTAAACATGTTATTCATCATCGTCACCTCCCGCTCCTGCAATCATGATGGTCGCAAAGGCCTGACCGATGGAGCTCTTCAGGTAAGCATCCTTGGTACCGAAGAAGAGTGGCTCTTTGGCCAGGTGCAGAATGTGGGACGCCTGTCCCAAAGCCTGGGTAATATCGTGGGAGACCATGATGATGGTGATGCCTTCTTCTTTGTTCAGACGGCCGATGATGTCGTACATTTCCGCTGTTGCAGCCGGGTCCAGACCAGCTACCGGTTCGTCCAGAAGCAGCATGGATTCAGTCGCACAAAGCGCACGGGCCAGCAGAACTCTCTGCTGCTGCCCGCCGGAAAGATAGCGGTAGGACTCTTTGGCCAGGTGGGAGATGCCCAGACGTGCCATGTTGCGGTCGGCGCGGGCATGATCGGCCTTCGTGTAGAAGGGGCGCCAGCCTTTGCGTCCCAGGCAGCCGGAAATCACCACTTCGCGGACGGAAGCAGGGAAGTCCTTCTGCACCTCCGTCTGCTGGGGCAGATAGCCGATTTCCGTTGCAGTCAGCCCGTCACCGGTGGTGATGGAGCCGCTCATTACAGGATTTCTCAGTTTGAGAATGGTTTTCATCAATGTGGATTTGCCGGAACCGTTTTCGCCTACGATACAGAGGTAGTCACCCCGGTTCACTTCGAAATTCAGGTTTCCGGTCACAACCTGTCCCTCAAAACCCAGGGTCAGGTTTTCTGCTTTCAGTTGTGCCATAATTTCTCCAATCTATTGGCGGGCGGCAGGCCGTCCGCGTTATCTCAGTGCTTCTTTCAGCACGGTTAAATTCTCTTCCATAATGCCCAGGTAAGTCACACCGGCATCAATGTGGCGCTGGTTTACCGACTGCATGGAGTTCAGTGTCAAAATCCGCGGATTCTCCACGTGGGTGTTATTCACCACGGTCTTTGCAAAATCTTCTTTGCTGCCTTCCAGAATCACAGCGCAGGTCAGCTGGTGTGCTTCCATTTCTTCGGAGAGATAGAGAATCGTCTCGAAGCTGGCTTCTGTCTCTGCAGAACAGCCCGGGAATGCAGCCAGATATTCAATGTGATAGTCATCGGTCAGGTAGCGGAAGGGAAACCGGTCTGCAAAGAGGACCACATTGGTACCTGCTTCATGAACCGCTTCTTCGAACGCATGATCCAGGTGGTGGAGCTGCTCCTTGTATGCTGCAGCGTTTGCCTGGTAAACATTCGCATTGGCAGGATCCAACTGGCAGATGGCCTTCGTAATCGCATCGCAGGCATCCTGTGCACACCGCAGGGAGAGCCACAGGTGCTCGTCCAGTTCTTCTGCATGGGCATCCTCTTCGTGGTCGTGCCCTTCGTGGCTGTCGGCATCGTCAGCTTCATCTGCCTCGCCTGCGTGATCGGCGGCCGCTTCGTGGCCGTGATCGTGGTCATGATTGTGTTCCATGCCTTCGGTGAATTCTTCTGCTCTTGCTTCCACATGGTCCAGCAGAGTCAGAACCTGAGCGTGGTCGTTGCCTGCAGACTCCAGCGCCGCAGGAACCCATCCTTCGGAGTAGCCGCCGATGTGGATGAAGAGGTCACAATTCGCCATGCTGACCATGTTTGCCGCTGTTGGCTGGAAACTGTGCATGTCCGTACCCTGATGGTTCAGCAGGGTTACCTTGAAGTCCTCCGCCCGGTCCCCCAAAATCTGCAGCGTCCAGTCGTACTGCGGAAATGCGGTACAGACGATGGATGGCTTATCGGAATCTTCCAAAACCTCTGAAGAGCTGCAGCTGGACAGAACCAGAAGCAGAGCCAGAAGGAATGTCAGAATCAGTTTTCTATTCATGGGCCAGTCCTCCCATTGTGTTTTCTCCGCTAACTCTGGCGGCACAGGTGCCGCAGGTACCGTAGAGCAGGGTGTGGGACAGATCAAGGTAAAACTGGTTCAGCTGCTCAATCTGCGCCATCAGCTCCCGGGAAGCCCCGTCGCTCATGTGGAGAACCTTGCCGCAGCCGTTGCACTTCATGTGCATGTGACCGTGACAGCCCTGACCACCCACAATCTGGTAAACCGTCTTTCTGTCACTTTCACGGGTGAAACGGTGAACGGTACCAGCCTCTGTCAAAGCAGGGAGCAGACGGTATAAGGTGCTCTTTCCCGGCTTCACCAGAAAGGCAGGATCCCGGTCCATACCCGACATCATCTCATCGATGGTGAAAGCCTGATCCTTATGCTGCTCCAGGAACTGGAGCAGTTCTTTTTTCTGATTTGTATTATATGTCGCCATAAAATGACCTTTCTTTTCCTTGAAAAATGCAGGTTATCATGATTAATTTGAGAAAATTTCTCAACTTGGATATGATACACGAAGAGGGCGGGAAAGTCAAGGGAAATCGGGAATTTTTCTCAGATTCATCATGGCTGGCACAAATTTTTCTTCCCACTGATCTCTTCTCTGCACACGTACATATACCGCCTTTCATCCACGCAGGTGGTCCACTTCACCAGAGTCAGCTGGCCGTAGACCAGTTCCAGGCAGGTGATGGCACCGGGATGGACGCAGGAGCCGGTGTTGTAGTAGGAGGGTCCGCGCTCCATGGTCAGGTGAGGGCGGTGGGTGTGGCCGGCTACCAGAGAGGACTGGCGTGCGTCCACCCAGGATTGCATCCTCCATTCTGCATTCTCTTTCCTTGTGTAGTTTTTCGCGGCACTGGTGGGATCTCGGAATCCAGCCAGTTCCAGAGGTTTCCAGAGATACCGAACCATCCATCGGGCACCTTGCCAGAGGGTGTCATTGAGTATATCACCCTGATGGCCGTGAATCAGGTGCAGGTCAGGACATCCGTCATTGCCAGCCAGAATCAGCCCTTCCGTAAACACAGGCATGAGGAAGGGAAAACACTCCGGTGAAGCGGAGAGAAAGCGGCGGGAAGATTTTGCGCGGTCGTGATTGCCCCAGAGCATGTATAAACGTCCTGCAAGCTGAAACTCGGTCAGCTTCTGAAACACGTCACTGTGCATGTGGCAGATGTCACGCCACCCGCGGTTTTCCCAGAGTTCGTCGCCGTCTCCCAGCTCGATGTAGGTGAAGCCGGCATTATAGTAATAGGAAAGGGCAGCCATATAGAGGCTTTTATTGGGGAGAAAACTGTCGGCTGCGGTACCTATACCCCGGTGGCAGTCACTGAAGAGGACGATTTTGGGATGGTCAGAAGTCAGGATGACCGGTGCGTCACGAAGGGCACGGTCAATCTGGCGGGCAGAAAAGTTTGCTAAGTCCATGGCATCACCTCCTTGGAATTATGGTATGCGGATTCCTGCGGAATGTGATATAATGAAGGCAGCAACTATTTCGGGGAGAATCGAAATGAAGGAAGAGTGTTTAATCTGCGGTGCGCCGCTGGTTTACCTGGAAGAGGAACAGTGGATGGAGTGCGCAGTCTGCCATAAAAAAGTAAAAAGCAGAGCCTGCTGTGAAGCGGGCCATTTTGTGTGTGATACCTGTCATACCAGCGGTATGGACCAGATTCTGGCTGTCTGCCTGAAGGAAAAGGGACGGAATCCGGTGGAAATTCTGGAGAAAATGATGAGCCTTCCATTCTGTCATATGCATGGTCCGGAGCATCACGTTATGGTGGCAGCGGCTCTGCTGACTGCTTACCGGAATGCAGGCGGAGACATAGACCTGGAAAAAGCCCTGCAGCAGGTGCAGAGCAGGGGGATGGAAGTTCCGGGAGGTGCCTGCGGATTTTGGGGTGCCTGCGGAGCCGGCGTAAGCACAGGCATTTATATGTCAGTGATTACGGGAGCAACGCCGCTTGCAGGAGAAAGCTGGGGCATGGCAAATCAGATGACATCAAGAGCCTTGGCATCAATCGGCGCTCACGGTGGTCCGCGGTGCTGCAAGCGCGACTCTTATCTGGCTGTACAGGAGGCAGTTCGGTTTACGAAGGAGCACTTCAATGTGACAATGGAAGTGGGGGAAATTCACTGCAGACGGTCCGGCATGAATAATCAGTGCATCGGAGCTAAGTGCCCGTTCCATCAGAAAAAGCCTCGTGTGGCCTTCCTCTGTGTACATAATTTCTGCCGCAGCCAGATGGCAGAAGCTTTTGGGAAAAAGTATCTGTCCGACATCTGTGACTGCTATTCTGCCGGAACGGAAACCAGACCGGAAATCAATCAGGATGCAGTGCGGCTTATGAAGCAGATCCATGATATCGATATGGAGAAGGAGCAGTATTCCAAGCTTCTGGAAGAAATACCGGAGCCGGACATTGTGGTATCCATGGGATGCAATGTGGTATGCCCATCCATGCCTGGAAAGGTTCATATGGACTGGGGGCTGGAAGACCCGACCGGTCAGCCTGATGAAGTGTTCCTGGAAACCATGAAGAGGATTGAAGAGAAGGTTCTCAAGCTGAGAGAATTTATCGCGAAGCAGCAGAACGGTACAATATGAGTATAAACGCAGTTTTATTTGACCTGGACGGAACCCTGCTGCCTATGGATCTGAAAAAGTTTCAGCTCACCAGCGGCCGGCTGTTCTGTGAGAAGATGGCGGCCCACGGCTACGACCCGGAAAAGCTGGGAGTAGCTTAGTGGAGCGGCATTCATGCCATGTGCGCCAATGACGGCAGCAAGACCAACGAGGAAACATATTTTGAGAGGATGCGCGGAATCTACGGGCCGGAAATCGAGAAGGACATCCCTCTCTTTTATGAATATTACGAAAAGGAATTTGACAGAGCTTGGGATGAGGGTGTTCCTCATGACAGATGACCTGATTAACCGGGATGGCCGTGATGTGAGCCATATTCCGCAGGGAGGTTTCGAAGAACTGTTTGCATACCTGCAGGTTATGAAAGAGGGAAGATAGATCCTGAAAGTGGAACAGTTTGTTATGGCGTACGAAGCGGAACAGGACCGGCTCCGGGCAATTTTGCCAGAGGATTTTGTTTCTCTGCGGCCAGACGCTTCCTGCATATCCAACGGAAGTAAAGACGGTATATTCGAAAGAAAAATTTACCGTGGAAAATGCCGCAAAAATCCCATGCCGGCAGGTACTTGGAACCTATAAAGTGACGTTTGAACGGGATGTTTAAAAAAATGCAATGTAAAAAGCTGAAAGAACCTTAGCGTTCCTTCAGCTTTTTTTCGATGTCATGAAGCAGTTCCACTACATTGTAACCTGCAGATTCCACGCAGCTGTCACAGCAGTTGTGTTTCATGGAATCCAGTGCAGCCTGTACCTGCAGGATCATACGGTTCAGTTCAGGATCACCGCTGGTCATTGCCTTCTGATAAAGACTGCGGAACTGCATTTCCAGAGAGTTGATGTCGAACATATGGGCTCCTTTACTCTTTACAATGTAAATATATATGATAGAATGATTGTACCATAAAATATGACGAAAAGGAAAGGATTTTAACCATGATGAAAGTATACGGAACTGACATCTGCATGGACTGCAGAAACTATAAAGCGATTCAGAAAAGCCGCGGATTCAAAGCGGAGTATATCGACATTACTGAGAGCACATCTAATATGAAGGAGTTTCTGGAAATTCGAGATGAGGACCCCCTGTATGCCGAAATCAGAGAAGAACATACCATCGGTATTCCGTTGTTTGTAAGAGAAGACGGGCTGAAAACCTTCGACTGGGACGAGGCATTTGCCTGGATTGGAGAGCCGCAGGTGAAGGAAGAAGAAATCGTGGAACATCGATAAAAAGACGCGGTACGGTTGACAAAACTTCTGCTTGGGATTACAATACATTATAATAAAATATAACAACGGGGAGCTTGCTGAAGCAGGCTGAGAGGAGAATATTTAGTCTCGACCCATATAACCTGATTTGGATAATGCCAGCGTAGGGAAATAAGAAAGCAGATTTTGCATATGCACTCCATCGCTGGGGTGCATTTTTATTTTCTCTTCAGAAAGGGAGGTAAATCATGCTGGGAAAAGCAATCGACAACGTAAGAACACACACACCACTCATCCACAACATCACCAACTATGTGACGGTAAACGATGTGGCCAATGTACTTCTGGCCTGCGGAGGCAGCCCTATTATGGCTGATGAACCGGAGGATGCTGCAGAAATCACCACAATCTGCAGCGGACTGAACATCAACATCGGTACGCTGAACAAGCGGACCATTGAGGCCATGTTCGCAGCCGGACACAGAGCACAGGAACTTGGACATATTCTGGTACTGGATCCGGTGGGAGCAGGAGCCAGCAAACTGCGGACAGAAACCGCTCTGAAACTTATGCAGGAGTTAAAATTTGACGTCATCCGTGGCAACATGTCTGAAATCAAAACCCTTGCCCTGGGCAGCGGTACCACCAGGGGCGTCGATGCAGATGTGAGTGATGCAGTCACCGAGCAAAATCTCTCTGCCGCAGTCTCTTTCGTAAAAGATTTTGCGCGGCAGGCAGACTGTATCGCAGCAGTAACGGGTGCCATTGATCTGGTTTCTGACGGAGAAACTTGTTACGTGATTCGAAATGGACGAAAGGAAATGGGCCAGGTAACAGGTACCGGATGCCAGCTTTCTGGTATAATGGCGGCTTTCGTCGCAGCACATCCGGATAAGCTGGAAGCAGCAGCAGCGGCAGTTGCGTGCATGGGTCTGGCAGGGGAAATTGCATGGAGCCGGATGGAAGAGGGGGATGGAAATTCCACTTACCGTAACCGGATTATCGACGCCATTTATAACATGGATTCCGAAACACTGGAGAGGGGCGCGAAGTATGAGATTCGATAAGGACGATTTGCTGCTTTATGCAGTGACCGACCGTACCTGGCTTGGACCGGGGGAAACCCTGGACCAGGCCGTGGAAGCGGCACTAAAAGGCGGCACTACTTTCGTGCAGCTTCGGGAGAAACATCTGGATGAGGATGCATTCCTGGAAGAAGCCAGACAGCTGAAGATCCTGTGCAGACAGTACGGTGTACCATTTGTTGTAAATGACAACGTGGAAATTGCCATGGCAGTGGATGCGGATGGAGTTCATGTGGGACAGGATGACATGGAAGCAGGGGACGTCCGCAGAAAAATCGGACCGTCAAAAATCCTCGGCGTGTCAGCACAGACCGTGGAACAGGCACTTCTGGCGCAGGAGCGAGGCGCAGATTATCTTGGGGTAGGAGCGGTATTTCCTACCGGATCCAAAGACGATGCCGAGAATGTCAGTCATGATATGCTGCAGGCTATCTGTGAAGCGGTAGATATCCCGGTGGTGGCCATCGGCGGAATCAGCCGGAACAATGTGCATCTGCTTGCCGGAAGGGGACTGGCAGGCATTGCCGTGATCAGTGCCATCTTCGGTCAGCCGGATATCGTCTCAGCAGCTGAAAATCTGAAAAAATCTGC
Organism: Bacillota bacterium; assembly: GCA_017556505.1. GTDB lineage: Bacteria > Bacillota > Clostridia > Peptostreptococcales > Anaerovoracaceae > RGIG7179. The sequence goes on from JAFYNS010000065.1 coordinate 13,000, forward strand.
CGAAAGCATGGTGTCCTCTCACATGATTCGAGGGGCTGTCTTCGATGTGGACGGAACCCTGCTGGATTCATCTGCAGCCTGGGCTGATACAGGAGCCCGGTATTTGGCGTCCATCGGCATTTCTGCGGAAGAAGGTCTGGGGCGCAGGCTCTTCGAAATGTCACTGGATGAAGGAGCTGCTTACATGAAAGAAAGGTACCATCTGACACAGTCTGCAGAGGAAATTCAGGCTGGGGTAGTGCAGGCAGTAGAGGACTTTTATCTTTATGAAGCAACGTTGAAAGAAGGGGCAGCGGACTTCATAAATCAGCTGGCAGAGAGGGGAATTCCTATGGCTATCGCAAGTTCCAGTAAGAAAGAATACATTGAAGCGGCACTTACCCGTCTTGGGATTGCCCACTGCTTCCGGCATATTTTTACCTGTAATGAGGTGGGGATTGGAAAACATGATCCGAAGATTTTTTATGAGGCAGCGGCTCTGCTGGGGACAGAGCCAGCGGAGACCTGGGTCATTGAAGATGGTCTGTATGCCATGAAGACTGCGGTGAAAGCAGGATTTCCCGTACTGGGGGTTTATGACCAATCCAGTGAGGCGGATTGGGAAGAAATTCAGCAGACCGCAGTGCTGGCCGTAAGAGATTTAAGTCAGTTTGATATGTTTTGGGAAAAAGCAGGGAAATAAAGGGCCTGCTTTTTCCCCGCGGTTCATTGGGGGCACCACCTTGGATCGCGTAAGAAAAATTAGTGCAATTGTTCAGTATATGAAAGGAAGATGAAAATGAGAACAGCATTAACAATCGCTGGAAGTGACTCCAGCGGAGGCGCCGGCATCCAGGCAGATATCAAGACCATGATGGCCAATGGCGTGTACGCCATGAGTGCAATCACGGCTTTGACTGCGCAGAATACAACCGGCGTGACAGCAATTATGGAGGCAACTCCGGAATTTTTGAAAGAACAGCTCGACAACGTATTTACCGATATCCGTCCGGATGCAGTAAAAATCGGCATGGTGGCAAGCAGCGGCCTCATTGAGACCATTGCAGACCGGCTCACCTGTTATAAAGCAGAAAATGTGGTAGTGGATCCGGTCATGGTGGCTACCAGCGGGGCACGGCTCATCGGCGAAGACGCCATCAAGACTTTAACTGCCAAACTTCTGCCTCTGGCATCCGTTGTGACACCCAACATCCCGGAAGCGGAAGTGCTTTGCGGAATGGATGCAGGTACGATTTCGACAGAAGATGACATGATTCGGGCAGCCAAGCACATCAGTGAAACCTACGATTGTGCAGTCCTGCTGAAGGGCGGTCACAGTGTGAACGATGCCAACGACCTGCTGTACCGGCCGGACGGGGAATACAAGTGGTTCCGCGGTAAGCGCATCGATAATCCGAACACCCACGGAACCGGATGTACCCTTTCCAGTGCCATCGCATCCAATTTAGCGAGAGGTTATGACCTGAATACGGCGGTGGAACTGGCAAAAGACTATATCTCTGGTGCGCTTGCAGCCATGCTGGATCTGGGAAAAGGCAGCGGTCCTATGGATCACGGTTTCGACATGACTGGCCGGTTTGCAGTACATTCTGCGCAGGAAGCAGAGTAGGAGGCAGGCCATGAACAATTCCATAGAAAAACGGACCTCCGTCTTTGAAAACAGTTTGATCTGGTTTGGTGCTGCAGTTTCCATCGCAGAAATCCTCACCGGGACTTACCTGGCTCCATTGGGGTTTCAAAAGGGGCTGGCGGCAATCCTGCTGGGGCATGTCATTGGATGCATCCTGCTGTTTCTGGCAGGGGTCATCGGTGGGCAGACCCGCAAAAGCTCCATGGAAACAGTGAAGATGAGTTTCGGCCAGAAAGGCAGCCTGCTGTTTTCTGTGCTCAATGTGATGCAGCTGGTGGGCTGGACGGCCATCATGATTTACGATGGTGCACTGGCAGCCGGCGGTATGTTTAACCTGGGCCACTGTATCTGGTGCCTGGTCATCGGCGGACTGATTGTGCTCTGGATTCTGGTGGGCATCACCAACCTTGGCCGTATCAACACGGTGGCTATGGGTGCTCTGTTTATCCTGACCCTGTTTCTCAGCAAAATCCTCTTTGCCGGGGATGGTCTTATGGCGGGCAGTTTGGAGGATTCCATGTCCTTCGGTGCGGCAGTGGAACTTTCTGTGGCCATGCCATTATCCTGGCTGCCTCTGATCAGCGACTACACCCGCGAAGCGGAAAAACCGGTGAAGAGTGCAGCAGCAAGTGCACTTGTCTACGGACTGGTCAGCTGCTGGATGTATGTCATCGGTATGGGTGCCAGCATCGTGACAGGGGAATACGATATTGCGCAGATTATGATTTCTGCAGGTCTGGGTGCAGCCGGACTTCTGATTATTGTTCTGTCTACGGTCACGACTACATTCCTGGATGCCTGGTCTGCAGGGATTTCTTCTGAATCCATCAGCGGAAAACTTGCCGGAAAAGCAAAGCCTGTGGCAGTTCTGGTGACAATTGCAGGAATTGCGGCAGCCATGCTTCTGCCGATTTATAACATCACCGACTTCCTGTATCTGATTGGATCTGTATTCGCACCTATGATTGCAGTTCAGATTGCCGACTTCTTTATCATGAAGCGGGACAGCAGCAAAGCTTCCTTCGACTGGGCAGCACTGGCGGTATGGCTCTTTGGATTCATTCTGTACCGGATTCTCATGGGTATTGATATCCCGGTAGGTAACACTTTGCCGGATATGGCAGCTACTATCGCGGTCTGCGTGGCGGTGCGGAAACTGCAGAAACAGTAATGTGAAAATAGTAAAAAGATTAAAACTGTACTGAAATCTAAATTTCAACATGTTATAATGATATCATCAAATGAATATAGCCAAATGAAGAAATTGAGAAGGAATTAAACAGATAGGTACTGTCAACTGAAAGTTGCGCCATAGTTGGTGGACGATTGTACCTTCATTTTGTATAATACGAGTGAAGTGAAGGAGGTATGTGCCATGCGGTTTACAATGAACTTTATTATTTTTGTGTTCGTTATTATGATTCCAGTCATCATTCTGTCAGCATATCTGACGATACTGGTAGTCAGGGCACTGAATAAATATCTGAAATCCCATGGGTCTTCTGCCGAGGTGAAGGCTGAAAAGTCTGCCATGAAGAAGTCTCTTGGTGAAGCCATCCGGGAGCATCGTGTACGCTGTAATATGACCCAGGAGTTTGTGGCGGAAAGCCTTGGGGTGAGCCGTCAGGCCGTATCCAAGTGGGAGAACGGAACCTCAGATCCGAGCACTTCCAACCTGCTGGCTCTGGCGAAGCTGTTCGGAATTTCTGCAGAAGAACTGCTGCGGAGCGTGGAGTAAATGTGCCCCAAGTTGGGGAAGAATTGGACTCTACGCTTCGCAGGGTGCATTTCCCCTGATTTTACGGTATCATAATCTCACAGGAGGTAATGAAGAATGAACCAATATGTAACAGGAACAACCATAAAGACCCTGCGGGAAAAGCATCATCTGACCCAGGCGGAACTGGCGGAGAAACTGTGCGTTTCCGACAAGACCATTTCCAAGTGGGAAACTGCCAAGGGCTATCCGGATATTTCCCTGCTGGAACCTCTGGCCAAAGCCTTTAATATTTCCGTCAGCGAACTTCTCTCTGGAAATGCAGTGAGCAACGGCAATGTTTCCGCCAATATGCTCCGTTCGAAGTTTTATGTCTGTCCGGTCTGCGGAAACAGCTTCCACTGCATGGGTGAAGCGGTGATTCACTGCCACGGGGTGCAGCTGATGCCGTCACAGCCGGAGGAAACCGACGAACACCATAAGATTTTCATCGAAGGGGTGGAAGACGATTACTATGTCCGAATTGAACATGATATGACCAAGGAACATTATATTTCCTTCATCGCGGCCCTTTCACCGGATCGGGTGCAGATGGTGAAACTCTATCCGGAAGGAGCAGCAGAGGCCAGATTCCCAACCCGCGGTGTAAAGAAGATTTTATTTTACTGCAACCGGGATGGATTGTTTTCCATAAATGTGATAAAATCAGTACATGGAAGACCAGGTTCTTATGACGATGCCGGGGAGAGACGGCAGCTGGAAGCTGCGGCGAAAATGATTCTTGGTTAGCCGGCCAGAGGACCTGATTCTATATTATTAAATTACAGGAGCGTGCTTTTTGAGAAAAACAGGCAGAACACTGGAGATTGTGGCGTAACCGGGAGGTTCGTGTAAATCAGTCTCGCACAAACCTCCCAGCATTGCAGTCAACAATCATCAGGAGGAAAAAACAATGAATAAAAATGACTATACCATCCGTTTGGAAAGAAAAGAAGAACAGCGCCAAGTGGAAATCCTTATAAGGGAGGCATTCTGGAATGTGTACCGTCCGGGTTGTCTGGAGCACTACGTAATCAACCAGCTGCGGGATGATGAAGCGTTTATACCGGAGCTTAATTTCGTCATGGAAAAAGACGGGCAGATCATCGGGCAGAATATGTTTATGTATGCCGAAATACAGGCCGACGACGGCAGAAGTCTGCCAATCATGACCATGGGGCCCATCTGTATCAGCCCGGAACTAAAGAGACAGGGCTACGGGAAGATTTTGCTGGATTACTCGTTGGAGAAGGCGGCAGAATGTGGCTGCGGAGCTGTGTGCTTTGAGGGAAACATTGATTTTTATGGCAAAAGCGGATTTACCTATGCCAGCAAATTCGGCATCCGGTATCATGGCCTGCCGGAGGGGGCTGATGCGTCCTTCTTTCTCTGCAAAGAATTAAAGCCAGGCTTTCTCGATGGGATTACCGGGGTGTACGCGCCACCACAGGGGTATTTCGTGGATGAAGAGGCAGCGGAGGAATTTGACCGGCAGTTTGTACCGAAAGAGAAATTAAGACTCCCTGGACAGATTTTCTAAACAGACAGAAACAAGACGGGGCTCCTTCGCAGCGAAGGAGCCTCTATTGGAAAGGAAGAAACATATCATGAAGAAATTTATCATCGAAGAGCCGATTTTTGAAATTTTTCCGGAAGTAAAGATTGGTGTGCTTGTGTGCCGCGGTATTGATAATACGGTGAAGGATAAAGAACGGTATGCTGACTATCTGTCCAATGCACAGGTTCTGGCCCAGGAGCATATCAAAGAAGTGGAATTTACACAGAATCCGGTGGTCCGTACCTGGCGTGACGGCTTCTATAAGTTTAAGACCAAAAAGGGTGCCCGCTGCTCTATCGAAGCTCTTCTGAAGAGGGTTGCCAAGGGTGATACCATCGGAACCATTCTGCCGCTGGTGGATCTGTATAACGGCCTTTCTCTGAAATATGGGGTTCCTATCGGTGGTGAAGATCTGGATGTAATCGAAGGAAACATTCGTCTGGCCGTGGCGGAAGGCGGTGAAGATTTCATCACCTACGGCAGTGACAAGAGTGAGCCTCCGTATGAAGGGGAAGTGGTTTATAAGGACGATGCCGGTGCCATCTGCAGATGCTTTAACTGGAGAGAAGCCGTGCGGACCATGCTGCAGGACCACACAAAGAATGCTTTTATGATTATTGAAAGCATCGATGCAGACGGCGCAGCCCGTCTGGAACCGGCACTGGAAGAATTGAAAACTCTCATTGAAACCGAATTGGGAGGTACCTGCGAAAAGTTCGTAGTGGACAGAACCTGTCCGGAAATTTTAATTGAGGCGTAAGAAGCGTAAAATGAAGGAAGCCCCTCTTCACAGATCGGAAGTGAAGAGGGGCTTTTTTATGACATTCCAGATAAGAGGGATTTTTTCAACCGGTTCAAAATTTTTCTTGCAGAGAAACCTTGGAGAGGCGTATAATTTGTATACTTATTGTCGGAAGAAGGTAAGAACTGTGAAAGATGATGAAAAATTGTATCACCAGTACCTGGCGGGCGATGAAACTGCCGCCGACATCCTTGTGGAACGGCATGGTGATGCACTTACAATCTATATATATGGGTTTACGAGTAATGTACAGGATGCAGAAGATTTGATGATAGAGGCATTTTCTCTGATGTTTGCCAAGCCCCGGCCAGTCAGTGAACCGGGAACATTCAAAGGCTACCTGTTTAAAATTGGACGTAATCTGGCATCACGGCACAGAAAGAAACATGTGCTGCAGCTGATCAGTCTGGAGGAACTGGTTTTCGAACCGAAAAGCGATGTGCTGGCAGAGACTCAGCTATATTATGAGGAGCGAAAGAAGCAGCTTTATGACGCCATGTCCAGGCTGAAGGAAGATTACCGGGAATCTCTGTATCTGGTATATTTCGAAGATATGAGTTACCGTCAGGCGGCCTCTGTTATGGGGAAGACGGAGAACCAGGTGACGAAGCTGATTTTCAGGGGCAAGCAGAGCCTGAAAACCATTCTTGAGAAAGAAGGATTTACTTATGAGGAATAAGGAAGAACGTGCAGCGCTGATTCGGCAGCGTACGGCGGAACTGAAGGCAGAAGAAGCACGAAAAAAATACAGAATAAAGATGGGGCTGCTTGGCGGAGGCTGCACAGCGGTATGTCTTGCTATTCTCATTGAACTGGCGGCGATTCTGCCGCAGGCAGCCGTGCGGTTTCAGGGCAATATGGCAATTCATCCATCCGGTACCGCTACTATGCTTACAGACAGTGGCGTACTTGGATATGTTATGATGGGAATTCTGTCGTTTTTCCTTGGTGTCTGCGTGACTGTACTTCTCCATGTTCTGCACCGCAGAGAACAGCGCCGGAAAAAGGAGTCTGGACAGGATGAATAATTTCGAAACCTTTGACAATCTGTTTCAGCTTTCAGCACTGACAATTATGCTGCTTGCAGCAGGGGGCTGGGGAATGAAACTGCAGAGCCGGAAACTGGTGGTTCTGGCCTGCGGTTATGGAAGTTTCATTCTGGGACTGCTGTTTTACATGCTGCACCTGGCGATTATCGGAGATATTCCAAGGGTATTTTACGTGTCAGAAAGTTCCTGGCTGGCAGGCTATCTGTTTTTCCTGTTCCTGATGACGCTGCGGGAAGACCGGCAAAATCTCTGTATCAAAGCAGTTCCGGCAGTCCTGGCGGTACTGACGGTTGCAGCAGCGGTATATAATGAGGTGATGGGTGGTTCTCTTCTGCTCTCTCTGACCTTCGGTGTGATTGCCGGCTTCATCGTATATATCTCTGCAGTGAGGATTCACCGGGCAAAATCGCAGAGAACAGTGCCTTCGCCATTTGATATTGCCATGGTTGCGATAGTGATTTTTCAGAATCTGGTTTATTTCCTGTCAGAATATGTTACAGATTATACTCGGTTCAACGTGTATTTTGCAGCGGATATCCTGCTGACACTGACCCTGTGCAGTCTGCTTCCGTTCCTGAAAAAGGAGGTGCAGCAGCCATGACCTATATCGAAAATATATTTATTTGTATTGCGGTGCCGCTGATGCTGTCCCTGCTTTTTATCAAAGGGAGTCAGCGTAAATTCACTCTGTTTCTCTGTTTGGGAATGACCATCTGCATGATTTCTGCTTATGTAAACAGTTTCTTCATGATGCTCTACCAGGTGGATGGAGTGACTGCAGCCATCGAAATTTCTCCGGTATGCGAAGAAATTCTGAAGATGGTGCCACTGATTTTCTATATTCTGATATTTGAACCGAAGCCGAAAGAAATCACACCTGCAGCCATTTCCATTGCAGCTGGGTTTGCAACTTTCGAGAATGTATGCTACCTGTCTGCCAATGGGGCGGGAAACTTCAGCTTTCTGCTGATCCGGGGTCTTTCTGCCGGTGCCATCCATATTCTCTGTGGAATTGCAGTAGGATATGGTATTGCCTATGTATTCCGTCAGCGATGGCTTGCCGTAACGGGAACCGTTGGAATTCTGGGAGCCTGCATCGTATTCCATGCCATATATAATCTTCTGGTTACGGCAGACGGTGTGTGGCAGACTATCGGGTATCTATTCCCATCGGTTTTGATTTTCTGTATTTTCATTCTTCGGCTTCTGCTGCCGAAAGTGGATATCCATCTCGAATAAAATATAAAATATTTTTAAAAACTTTCATCTGAGGGTGGAAGTTTTTTTTATTTTTTGACTTTTCTATATTAAAGAGCTGGAGAGGAGGGAGAAGCCTTGATTGAGACCAGAAAAAGGATGGAGCTGATTCATAAACGCGTATCGAGGTACCGAAGCCGGTTTGAAAAACGGATGATTGGAAGTATGGGGATGCTTTGTCTTGGGCTAATCAGCGGTATTGGATACTTGCTCAGCATGAAGCAGAATCCTGGCATATTTACGATGCAGGGTGAGTATGGTTCCATACTTCTTCATAACAGTGAAGAACCGTATATTGTAATCGGTGTATGCGCATTCCTTGGCGGGGCTGCCTTCACCATACTGTGTATCCGATTCAGCCAGAGAAAACGGATTCAGAAAGCGGAGGAGGGAGAAAACTGAAATGATAAAAGCAAAACATTTGGAAAAGGGAGACACCATCGGTGTTGTATCTCCGGCCAGCCCTTCCTGGAACCGCAGTGAAATCATCCGGGCGAAAGAGTACCTGGAAGCCATGGGATACCATGTCGTTATCGGAAAAAATGTAAACCGGACGAAAGGATTTACGGCTGCAAGTGAGCAGGACAGAGCAGATGATATTAATGAAATGTTCGCAAGAGATGATATTGATGCCGTGTTTTCAACCCAGGGAGGATATGGTTCTGCGCAGCTGATTGACAAAATTGACTATGAACTGATAAAAAAGCACCCGAAGATTTTCACCGGATTCAGTGATATTACTTCCCTTCATCTGGCCATACAGAAGTTCAGCGGCCTGGTAACTTTCTACAGTCCGGGAATGGCCCGGTTTAATGAAGAAGATTTAAGCGACTACACGAAGGAAAGCTTCTTCCGGACCCTGGGAACTGCGGAACCTGCAGGAGAAATCAAAAAAGCCGACCCGAAAAAATGGATTCATAGGGTCAGCGGCGGTGTCTGTGAAGCACCTGTGGTTGGGGGATGTCTGACACTGCTCTGTTCCAGTCTGGGTACATCGTACGAAATCGACTGTAAGGATAAGATCCTGTTTTTCGAAGATGTGGATACGGAACCCTGGATGATGGACCATGCGCTGTGTCATCTGCGGAATGCCGGCAAACTGGAGGATGCGGCAGGATTTATGATAGGTCACTGTGAAAATTGTGAGCCTTATGATTATAAACCGGGATTTTTATGCGATATAACCCTGGAGGATGTACTGGACTATTATCTGGAACCACTGAAAAAACCTGCACTGTATGGTCTTCCGATGGGGCACGGGGACGATCTTGCCACACTGCCGCTGGGCGCAATGGCACGCTTGGACGCTGATAACAAGACATTTACTATACTGGAAGCTGGCGTAATATAAGGGGATGAAATTGCATGAAAACAGCAATATACTGCGAAGGAGGAAAAACAGATGAAAAAGAGTTTAAAGAAGATGTTCGCAATGATGCTTGCGGTTATGATGATTTTCTCAATGGCAGCCTGCGGAGGAGGCGGCGGAACCACCGACGAAGACGGCGAAGTAATATTCAATATGGCAACCACTGGCGGATATGACACTTTCAGTTTCTTCAACACTGAAAGTGCACTGGTTTACGACTGGTTCAATATGTCCTATGACTCATTGATTGCGTATGATGAAAACTATAACGCAATTCCAAGAGCAGCATCCAGCTGGGAAGCGGACGGCAATGTATGGACGTTCCATCTGAGAGATGACATTTATTTCTCTGATGGAGAACAGCTGACCTCTGCTGACGTAAAATGGACTTATGAACATGCGCTGGACAGCTATATGTACTCCACCCATGCTGACGGATTCGAATCCATCGATTGTCCGGATGATTTCACCGTAGTATTTACCTGTGCCACTGCAAAGCCTGACATGCTCTATCAGATTATTCCAATTTTACCGGAACATATCTGGGGTGCAGTGGAAGATGTATTCAGCTATGAACCAACCGAACTGATTGGCTCCGGACCATTCATCTACAGTGCAGAAAGAAGCGGCAGCGGAAGCACTGCATTCGTAAAGAATGAAAACTACTGGGGCGATGTTCCTGTCATCGATGTTCTGGTATTCACAGAATATGATAACGCTGATGCCATGGCACAGGCTCTGAAGCTGGGTGAAGTGGATGCCTGCTATACCCTGGAAAAGTCCCAGCTGGAAACACTTCAGGCCACCGAAGGCATTGAAGCCGGTGCGTATGATTCCTATGGTTTCGAATATCTGGGATACAATATGCTGGATGAACTCTGTGCAGATAAGACCATCAGACATGCCATTGATTACTGCACAGACAAGAATCTGGCAATTGAAATGAGCTACGGCGGCCTGGCAGTGCCTGCATATGGTCCTGTAAGCAATGAAGGTTTTGCATATACTCCTGCTGAAGCAAGAGACCTGAATATCGATAAGGCTAACGAAATCCTGGATGAAGCAGGATATAAGGATACTGACGGTGACGGCATCCGTGAAATGAACGGAAAGAAGATCAGTCTGGAACTGCTGACTGCATCCGACAGATCATCCTGGCAGAGTGCAACTGTAAATATGCTCATTACCAACTGCCAGCAGGCAGGTATTGAAATCGTATGGGTGCCAATGGATAAGACCGCAATGTGGGATACCTGCTATGACGGAAATCCTGACTGGCAGCTGACAATCGATGGCTGGGGCGGAGATGCAGACCCAGGTGCTGTCATGTGCATCTTCCTGGACTATGAAGTGGCAGGTTACGCAGGTGTTGCTTACCAGAACGCAGAATTTGATGCGGCATATGACCTGGTATCTTCCACTGCGGATCCGACACAGAGAGCTGCGTATATTGAAGCATGCCAGGAAATTCTGTACGAAGACTGTCCTTATACCTTCCTGTGCTTCGACCAGAGCGTACAGGCCGTAAATTCTGCGAAGTGGACCGGCTATAAGGCGACTTCTCACGGACTGTTCGGCAATGAAATGGTATATAACTACTGCCACATCGCACCAGCACAATAAATAATATTCTGAATCATTAAGGGGGGCAGTTTCTGCCCCTCTGCCTGTATCGGAAAACAATGAAAGGAGGAAAAAGAATTGGCAATACGTACACTAAAGAGATTTTTCTTTTCCTGTGTTACGATATTTTTCGTAATCGCTTTTAACTTTTTCCTGTTCAGAGTCATGCCGGGCAATGTGGAAACCATCATTGCCAAGGCAAACACATCAGAAGCAGTAAAGGCAAGACTTTTAGCCGAGGCTGGTCTGGACCAGCCCCTTCTGACTCAGTTTGGCATTTACCTGAAAAACCTGCTGACCGGAGATTTTGGGGAAGCATTTTATAACTATGACGGCAGTTCCGATGTACTGACTATTATTGCAGGCCGTTTGCCTAATACGGTGATTCTTCTGCTCTGTGCGGAAGCGGTGGCCATTGTACTGGGTCTTCTGGTTGGTGTCATCTGTGCTCAGAAGAGGGGAAGCAAACTGGATACGGGACTGCTTTCCGGCTCCCTTGTCATGTATTCCATGCCGACCTTCTGGTTCGCCATGCTGCTGATTTTCCTGTTCTGCGTCACATTCCGGATTTTTCCGACCGGCGGTATAACAACGCCGGGAACCAACTATCAGGGCTGGATGCATATTCAGGACTATCTGCACCACATGATTCTGCCGATGATCTGCATGGGGCTGCTGATGATTGGTGTCTATGCCGTGACCATGAGAAGCACCATGATGAATATTTTGACGGAGGACTATATCAATACGGCCCGGGCTAAGGGGTTCTCCGCAAAATATATTCTCCTTCACCATGCTATCCCCAACGCTATGGTGCCGATGGCGACCATCATCGCACTGAATATTGCAGCGATTCTGGGCGGTGCTATTCAGCTGGAAACGCTGTTTAGCTGGCAGGGACTGGGGCAGCTCATGTATGAGGCACTGAACCGGAGAGACTATCCTGTTCTGCAGGGATGTTTCTTTGTATCTACGGTGGCTGTCATTCTCGTAAACTTTATCATGGACACCATTTACGGATTCATCGATCCCCGTGTAAAGAGTTAGAAAGGAGGACTGCTGTATGCTGAATCGAGTGCAGAAATATGAAACAGAGCGGCTGAAGAAAGAACTTCAGAAGATGAAGACCAGGCAGTTCTTCCGGGAAGTGTGGGCAAACAAGATGGCCCGCGTAGGCGTTATTATGATAGGATTTTTCGTACTGATGGCAATCTTTGGTCCGATCATCATGCCATTTAAGACGACAGATATTGCATCTTCCAGGGACATGGTCTTTAATCCGCCATCTGCGGAGCACTGGCTGGGAACTGACAACCAGGGAAGAGATGTACTGGCATATCTGGTGAACGGTGCCAGAAGTTCTCTGTTCGTGGGACTGGTTGCGACGGTGATTTCCATGGTGCTGGGAACGCTTATTGGAATTACGGCAGGTTACATCGGAAGCTGGGTGGATAATCTGCTCATGCGCATTACAGACTTTTTCCTGGTACTTCCGTGGCTTCCATTCTGTATGGTGCTGGCGGCAATTCTGGGGAACAGCATCTGGAATATTATTCTTGTAATCGGGCTGACCGGCTGGGCCAGTACGGCACGAATCATACGTGCGCAGACTCTTTCTGTAAAGGAGCAGCAGTATGTGGAACGGACTCAGTCTATCGGTGCAGGAAGATGGCATATCATGATGAAACATATCCTGCCAAATGTATTTCCTCTGGTATTTTCGGAAGCAATACTGATTGTATCTTCCTCTATTCTGACGGAAACTTCTCTGGCATTCCTGGGACTGGGGGATCCAACCAGTCCAAGCTGGGGTACCATGCTCAATGATGCATATTCTACCGGTGCCATGACCGTTGGTGCCTGGTGGTACTTCATTACGCCTGGATTGTGTGTGATCCTGGTTGCACTGGGATTTACCCTGATGGGTTATGCCTTCGATGAAATCCTCAATCCGAAGCTGAAAGAAAGATAGGAGGGGTCGATATGAGTTTATTAGAAGTAAAAGACTTAAAAACATATTTTACTACCTCCAAAGGGAAAACTAAAGCAGTAGACGGTGTGTCCTTTTCTCTGGACTACGGTCAGTGTCTTGGACTTGTGGGAGAGTCCGGCTGCGGAAAAACAACCACAGCGCTTTCTATTTGTCAGCTTCTGCCGAAGGAAGGAAAAGTAGAGGACGGGCAGATTTTGCTGGAAGGTGTGGACTATGCCTCCATGACAGAGACAGAAATCATGAAGCACCGCTGGGCAGATGTGTCAATTATTTTCCAGGGAGCCATGAATGCGTTCAATCCGGTTAAGAAGGTGGGCTGGCAGATTGCCGAAGCCTGTATGCACCATCAGAATCTGACGAAGGAACAAGCCTGGGAACGGGCCGGTGACCTTTTTGAGATGGTTGGCATTGCAAGAGAACGTGTGTCCCAGTATCCTCACGAGTTTTCCGGCGGTATGAAGCAGCGTGCTATGATTGCCATGGCCCTTGCCTGCAGTCCGAAACTGATTATCGGCGATGAGCCGACCACCGCACTGGATGTGATGATTCAGGCACAGATTCTGGAACTTCTGGAAAAGCTGCGGAAGGAACTGAACATGGGCATGATTCTGATTACCCATGACCTGTCTATTTTAAGTGAGACATGCGATAAAATTGCAGTCATGTATGCAGGTAAAATTGCCGAACTTGGAACTGTGGACGATATTTTCAACCACCCGGTGCATCCGTACACAAAGCGTCTGCTGGCGTGCTTCCCAAATATCAACAGTGAGGAACGTGTAATTCCGGACGGTATTCCGGGTTATCCACCCAACCTGATTGACCCGCCGGAGGGCTGTCGGTTCTGTCCGAGATGTGCAGAATCGATGGAACTGTGCGGCAGTGAGGAACCGGAGTTTTTGCAGGTAGGACCGGAGCATTTCGTGTCCTGTCACTTGTGTAAAGAGGGCGGTGAGCAGAATGGCTGAAAAAATGCTGGAAGTGAAAGACTTAAAAGTATATTATGAAATAAAGAAAGGCTTGGCTCAGACCTTTTTCGGCAAACCGCAGGTGCTGAGAGCCGTGGATGGAGTCAGCTTTCATATTGACAGGGGTGAAATTCTTTCTCTGGTAGGGGAATCCGGCTCCGGCAAGACGACGACCGGGAAGGCAATTCTTCAGCTGGCACCGGCCAGTGGCGGAAGTATTCTCTTCGATGGAGAAGAAATAGCCGGGAAAAAAGACCTGTCTGAATTTCGAAAAAAGGCACAGATGATTTATCAGGATCCGTACCAGTCACTGAATCCGCGTCAGTACATCTCCGATATTGTAGGAGAACCTCTTGACGTGAATGGACTGGTGACAACACAGGAAGAACGGAATGAAAGAATCCGTGAAGCACTGGAAAGTGCGGGACTGACACCAGCAGATGACTATCTGTACAGACGTCCATTTGAACTTTCGGGAGGTCAGCGGCAGCGTGCAGCAATTGCCGGTTCTCTGATTATGAAGCCTGAATTTGTTGTGGCGGATGAACCGGTATCCATGCTGGATGCCAGCATCCGGACCGGTATTGTGAAGATGATGCTGGAACAGAGGGATAAAAAAGGCGTGGCATACCTTTTCATTACCCATGATCTTTCTCTGGCCTGGCTCATTTCTGACCGTATTGCCATCATGTATCTTGGCAAAATCATGGAAATCGGCACTGCACACGAAATCATAAAGAATCCGAAGCATCCATACACCCAGGCACTTCTGGACATTATGCCGGTGCCCGGCAAAGTCCTGACAGAAAAGCGCAGAATTCTGGAGGGTGAAACGCCCAATGCAGGGACGGAAGTACGCGGCTGTAAATTCTGCGGAAGATGTCCTGTGGCTATGGAAATCTGCGGTCAGGTGGAACCTGAGAATAAGGAAGTATCTCCGGGACATTTCGTGATGTGCCACAAGTATACAGCTGGGGCAGAATAAGGAGACTGCTATGGAAATATTAAAACACCTGGGTGAGCTGATGGAATTTCAGAGTATCAGTGAAGACAGGGAATGCTGCAGAGCAGCACTGAAATATGTCATGGATCTGGCAGAAAGCTTCGGTTTCGAAACGAAAACCGGACGCCATGGTGATGTGGGAATTGTGGATCTGGGAGAAGGCTCTGAGACCATAGGAATACTGGTACATGTAGATGTGGTAGCGGAAGGAAATCCGGACCTGTGGGATTTCGAACCGTATCAGCTGACGGAAAAAGACGGAATCCTTTACGGCCGGGGAATCGTGGACGATAAGGGTCCTGTTATTGCCAGCCTGTATGCCATGAAGAAGATGAAGGATGATAACATACCTCTGAAAAAGAAGATTCGCCTGATTATCGGCACCAGTGAAGAGATTCACTGGACCGATATGGAACACTACATGGATGAGTTCGGTGTGCCGGACTACGGATATTCTCCTGACGGGAACTTCCCGATATACAATCAGGAAAACGGGTATATGGACGTGGAACTGTGCTTTGAAGAGGAACTGACAGGTGGCTTGGAAGGCTTCGAAGGCGGAAGTGCGCCCAATTCCATCCCGTCCTTTGCATGCTACAGAAAGGATGGGAAGAAGGTGGAGTTTGTTGGGAAAGCAGCTCACAGCTCCGCACCGGAGCTGGGCATCAATGCGATCAATCTGCTGTGCGAAAACGTCGGCGCAGAATACGGCCTGCGGTTTGCTTCTGCGGTAAACCAGTATTTCCCGGAAGGAACGTATGAAACCAATATCCGTTTCCGGAAACGGGACGGAAGCCTGAGTGAGAAAGGCGACCTGACCATGGTACCGACAACCCTTCGTCAGGAGGGAACCCGAATCTATATCAATTTCAATGTAAGGCAGTGCTGTGATATTCCGGGAAAGAATATCATAGAAGGTCTGAAATTTCTGGAAGAAGCATATGACTGCCGCATTATTCTGAAAGAAAACATGGAGCCAATCTGGGTGGATGACAACCAGCCGTGGATACAGCGGATGCAGCAGGTAACTGCAGAATATGGAATGGATGCGAAATGTCTTTTCGCTCCGGGGTGCAGTTATGCCAAGTGTATGCCAAATTTCGTGGGCTGGGGACCGGTGTTCCCATGGGATCCGGATTGCGCACACATGGAAAACGAGCAGCAGAGCATGGAAAGTTTCCTGAAGAGTCTGGAAATGTATACAGAGTACCTGATTCTGGAAGGGCAGAGTGAATAAGAGGGGGAACCGATGGTTCGCCCCCCTTTTTTTATTCTGTTTATGGCAGCTCCCAATAATCTGCAGGATTTACCGGAATTCCGTCTTTCTGCAGTTCCAGATGAAGGTGCGGACCGGTGGACTGGCCGGTGTTTCCGACGGTTCCGATTTCGGTGCCAGTTTCCACTGTGTCACCGTTTTCCACCCACAGTTCATCCAGGTGGGCGTACAGGGTGGTGTATCCGCCTTCGTGCCGGAGGATGACGTGATAGCCTTTCTGTACATCAAAATCTGCAGTCACGACTTCCCCGGCTGCTGCAGCCAGTACCGGTGTGCCGGCATCAGCAACGAAGTCGATACCGTCGTGATGCACCTGGGTCAGTGGATTTTCAGCTGCAAACGGTGCACTGATGATGAATTCTTCCGTTTCAGCACCCGCGGAGCCATCCTGCTCCAGAACCACGTTACCGTCTGCATCCAGGATTTTGCCGGAGGCGAAAATTTTGTCAAGGCGGAATCCGCCGGCAGCGTAAACACCCATAGTACCCAGTGCCAGCACCAGACAGGCCGCCAGTATCAGTACCATTCTTTTATGTCGTAATTTACTCCTTGAGTGTTTCTGATTCATTTTATCATGTATCCTTTCCAGAGTATCCTCCGGAGCTTTAAGGCTTGCAAAGGCCTTTGAAATCATATCCTTATCACTCATTTCGAATCCTCTTCTTTCAGATACCGGGCCAGTTCTTTCCGTGCCCGTGACAGCCGGGTACCTGCCGTGGCGGCAGGAATTCCCAGAATTTCAGCGATTTCTTTTAGGGAGTACCCCTCGATATAGTAGAGAACCACAGTCAGCCGTTTCACCTTGTCCAGGTGCAGAACAGCCTCAAAGAGGTCACGGTAATTGGAGTCTTCGAAGACCAGGGTTTCCACGTAGTCTTCAATGTTCTCATGAGTTCGGAAGGGGCGTCTCCAAATCTTGCGGCATTCGTTTACCGTTACCTTCATGAGCCAGTTTCTGACATGTTCTTCGTTTTCGAACTCCCGGTCTGTACGGTACAGACGGAGCAGAACCTCCTGGGTCACATCGTCTGCGTCAGCCGGGGATTTCAGCCAGCTGAAGGCCAGCCGGTAAATCGTATCCATATATTTCGCTGCCAGTATATCAAACTGTCCGGTATCCAGCATTGCATTATCTCCTTCGTGAAAAGCTTCTCACTTGTATTATCCATCAGGTGGCAGATATTTTTCAACCGGTTTGAATTTTTTTTCAAAGCGTGGTATAGTGAAGGCATAAAAACTTATGAAAGTGAAACGGTGACGACGATGACAGAATTCAGACCATTTGACGAAAAGGGAAATATGATACGTACAGGCCGTACCTGCACCTGCAGCCAGGGTGTGGTATCCGCAGGACGTGCGGAAGCAGCAGAAATTGGCCATGACATTCTGGCACAGGGAGGGAATGCAGTAGATGCGGCAGTAGCGGTTGCCTTTGCACTGGGCGTATGTGAACCTAATGCAAGCGGTATCGGCGGAGGCGGTTTCATGCTGCTGAGGAATGGAAAGACAGGAGACAGTGTATTTCTGGATTTTCGTGAAAATGCGCCTGCAGCAGCCACTCCGGATATGTATACTCCGGCAGAACCAGGCAGCAATTATGATAAAGACATGGGGAATGTGTACAGCAGCAAAGCATCCGGCGTTCCGGGCGATGTGGCAGGTCTGCTGTATGCACTGGAACATTACGGCACCATGAAGCCGGAACAGGTAATTTCACCTGCTGCAGCCCTGGCAAGGGAAGGGTTTGTGGTTACACCGCTGCTTCATCAGGATATTAGAGAACATCAGGAACAGCTGAAAAAATATGGGGATGGTTGGAAGATATACTTGAATGATGGAAAACCATGGCCTGTGGGCAGTATGCTGAAAAATCCGGATCTGGCAGATACTCTGGATAAGGTTGCGAAAGGCGGGAAGGCAGTCTTTTATGAAGGGGAAATTGCAGACCGCATCATGGATCTGATAGCAAAGGACGGCGGCATTCTGACCCGGGATGACCTGAAAAGCTTCAAGGTTCGTGTCCTGGAGCCTGTTCGAGCTTCTTACCGTGGTTATGAACTTCTTTCATCACCGCCTCCATCATCCGGAGGCGTACATATCGCACAGATACTCAATGTGCTGGAAAATTTTGATGTGGCATCCATGAAGCCGGACAGTGCAGAATACCTGCATCTTCTCTCTGAAGTGTTCAAAATCTGCTATGCAGATCGAAGTGCATATATGGGGGATCCGAATTTTGTTCCGGTTCCTCTGGAAGGCCTCCTGAGTAAGGAATATGCGAAAGAGCTGGCTGAGCGTATCGATATGACGAAGGCTCACAAGCCGGCTGAAGGCAATCCGTTCAAACATGAAAGTATTTCGACTACCCATTTTTCTATTGCGGACAGTGATGGAAATCTGGTAGCAGTAACCCGTACCATTAATCACTTCTTCGGATCCTGTGCGGTGCCGGAAGGAACCGGTTTCCTTCTGAATGATGAAATGGAAGATTTCACACTCGATCCGTCTTCTGCCAATGCAGTGGCAGGAGGTAAGATTCCGCTTTCCTGCATGTCGCCGACTATCTTGATGAAGGATGGAAAGCCATTTGCTGTACTGGGAAGCCCGGGCGGCACCAGAATTATATCTTCTGTGGTGCAGGTGATTGTAAATCTGATTGATTTCGGCATGAATCTGGAGGATGCTGTGGGAGCTCCGAGAATCGGAGATGACCAGACGGATCTGATCATTTATGAAAGCAGAATTCCGGAAGAAACCATCTCCAAACTGGAAGAGATGGGACATCCGACCTATGGTTATGATGACTGGAACCGAATCATGGGAAGCGTCAACAGCTGTATGATTCTGCCGGACGGAACCTTCCAGGGAGTTGCAGACCCGCGGAGAGACGGACTGGCAGTAGGACTGTAAACTTGAAATAATAAGGTAAAGAAAAAGGGCTGATTTTTTCAGCCCCTTTATAATGCAGTTTTTTCTGCGGAATATTTAATTAGAAATAGATATCCAGGATTTCATCGTCCGTCTTTTTGCCAAAGTGGGAACCTGCAACCATCGCAATCAGGGCTACAGTCACACCGATGAGAATCTGGTGAATACCCGCAATTTTAAAGCCAACCAGCATGGTCAGACAGTACACCAGAGTGCCGCATACCATGGACCAGATGGCTCCGGTCTTATTGGCTTTCTTCCAGAAGAGTCCCAGCAGGAAAATCCATACGAATGCACTTTCCAGACCTCCAAAAGCGAACATGTTAATCTTCCAGATAACGCTTGGCGGATTGATGGAGATGGCGAAAATCGCGAGCCCCAGAATCAGGTTGCACAGCTGACTGAAAGATTTTGCACGGGATTCGGGAAGCGCCGCACCACGTTTTTCCTTCTCGTAGAGATAAACGTCCTTAATGATGGACGATGTCGCTGACAGGAGAAGAGATGAAATGGTGGAGATGGACGCTGCAATCGGTCCGATGATGGTAATGCCAGCCAGCAGAGGCGGCAGAGACCGTGCAATCGCAAGCGGGATGATGTTGTCCACACTGTTTCCGTAAGCATCCAGACCTTCCGGCAGAATACCCTGAGACAGCACGCCGATAAAGTTCATACCGATGTTCATGGCTCCAACCACGATGGTACCGATGATGATGGCACGGTGGAGAGATTTTGTGTCCTTATAGCTCAGGTTTCTTACCACGGACTGAGGAAGTCCGATGGTAAAGATACCAACCAGCATCCACTGGGAAATGTACAAGGTAAGCGGCATATTTCCGCCGGAGAATGGTTCCAGCATTTCCGGTTTGTTTGCCGCAATATGATTCATAATGTTTTCGTATCCGCCTCCCTGCTTCAGTACACCGGCCAGCAGCAGGAACATGCCCGCCAGCATAACGATGGAACAGATAGTATCTGTTACCGCTACACCGCGGAAACCGCCCACTGTAGTGTACAGTACTACAACGAGACCGAATACACAAAGCCCTGTCAGATAGGAGTAACCGGTTACAGCTTCAAAAAGCTTGGCACCTCCTACGAACTGAGCCACCATCGTTGCTGAGAAGAACAGGACGATGATTACTGCGGATATCATGGCGATGGCATCAGACTGATAACGGTGACGTATAATATCGATAACAGTGACTGCATCGATTTTACGGCCGACAATGGCCATCTTCTTACCCAGTACACCCAGAACCAGGAAGAGTGCCGTTACCTGTACCACGGACATGTAAATCCACCCGAAGCCTATACTCCAGGCCTGTCCCGGTCCTCCAACGAAGGAACTTACAGAGCTGTAAGTTGCAACCGTTGTCATAGCCAGAACGAAGCCGCCAAGGCTTCTGGATCCGATGAAATATTCTTTCACGAATCCCTGCGATTCTTTTCTGGAATTTGACTTCCTTAAAATAACACTTACTGCAAGCATGGTAACCATAAAAAGGAATACGGGTAGCAGTGCTAAAAAATTACTGTTCATCTGCGCCCTCCATTCTTAATGATTCGCCTTCGTCTTCCAGACTGAAATCCTGAAAGACATGCTTGACTAACCATATCACCAAAGCCACGGAGAAAATCCAGGTACCGATACATCCCGTAATGGCCCACAATGGTGTGTGGAAGATGGTGATATTCAGCCGGCTTACGCCGATCCCTGCGATGGTCCAGAATACAATGACAGCCACAAGTGCCCAGAAACAGGCGATGGCTTCCTTTCGAATCTGACCATACTTTTGTTTTCTGTTCATGTTTTCCTCCATGTATGAAATTTTTAACAATTAATTATATCATCATAGAATACAAAGTTCAAACATAATTTGACTTTTTCTTCAAACAGGATTAAAATGTATTTTGTAATACTGTGCCGTCATCGGGCACGCTTTCAGAGCGGCTGAAATGAAGGCTGAATACAGATTCAATGAAAGGAAAAGCGAACAATGAAACATATCGTTGTGGGAGTTACCGGAGGCATCGCGGCATTTAAGACGTGCCAGCTGGTCAGCGATTTATCCAAGAAGTATGAAGTTCAGGTAATCATGACAGAGAATGCCACCAACTTCGTACATCCATTAACTTTTGAAACACTTACTGGCAGAAAGTGCCTGATTGACACATTTGACCGGAACTTTAACTATGAAGTAGAACACATCAGTGTGGCCAAGTGGGCTGATGTTTTCGTAGTAGCACCTGCTACCGCCAATGTGATTGCAAAATTTGCCCATGGCATCGCAGATGATATGCTGACGACCACATTCCTGGCGTGCAGGGCACCGAAGGTAATTGCACCTGCCATGAATACTAACATGTACGAAAACCCTGTAACACAGGAAAACATGGACAAGCTCCGTTTTCTGGGGATGCATCTGGTGGATGCAGCAAGCGGTTTCCTGGCATGCGGAGATACCGGCAAGGGAAAAATGGCTGATATTGATGTGATTGAAGAAGCTATTGAAATGGCTTTATATAAAGAAAAACCTCTGGCCGGAAAGAAGGTGCTGGTAACTGCAGGTCCTACTATGGAAAGCATGGACCCTGTACGCTACATCACCAACCACTCCTCCGGCAAGATGGGTTACGAAGTTGCACAGGCAGCAAGAAATCTGGGCGCTGAGGTTATTCTGGTAAGCGGTAAGACTGCCCTGAAAAAGCCTTATGCCATCGAAACAATCGACGTGCGCAGTGCACAGGATATGTTTGAGGCCGTAACCAGCCGCAGCGATGAATGCGACTTTATCGTTATGGCAGCAGCAGTGGCCGACTACACTCCGGCAGTGACTGCTGATGAAAAGATGAAGAAGAAGGATGATGACCTGTCCATCGCACTGGTGAGAACCAAAGATATTCTGAAGACCCTGGGAGAAAGAAAGCCTGCGAATCAGGTGCTTTGCGGATTCGCCATGGAAACGCAGAACCTGCTGGAAAATGCCAGAAAGAAACTGGTGGGCAAGAATGCCGATATGATTGTGGCTAATAATCTGAAGGTGGCAGGCGCCGGATTTGCTACAGACACCAATGTAGCCACATTCATCCTGAAGGAAGGTCTGGTTGAAAATCCCCTTCAGACGAAGGAAGACCTGGCTTACGTAATCTGGGAACAGCTTTTAAAAATCCGTGCAGAGAAAGGAATTGACTAGTTATGTTACTGACAGTAGATATTGGAAATACAAATATTACAATGGCCCTCATCGACCAGGAAAACAACATTAAGGGAACCTTCCGTGTGACCACCAAGGCAAAGCGTACCAGCGATGAATTCGGTATGACTCTGATGGAGTTCTGCCGCATGAGTAAGGTAACCGTAGAAGAAATCAAGGATGTTATCATCTCCAGTGTAGTGCCGAAGGTAATGCACTCCTTCAATAACTCCATCCGCAAATACATTAAGAAAGAGCCGATTATTGTGGGTCCTGGCATCAAGACAGGCATAAGCATCAAGACTGACTTCCCGAAGGAAGTTGGTGCAGACAAGATTGTCGATGCAGCAGCAGTTTACTACCTCTACGGCGGCAATGCCATCGTCGTGGACTTCGGTACAGCGACCACTTTTGACTACATAAATGAAAAGGGTGAGTTTCTGTACAATGTTATCCTGCCTGGTCTGGAAATCAGTGCACAGGCTCTGTGGCAGCAGGCTGCAAAACTGCCTGAAATCGAAATCGTGAAGCCTGCAAGCATCCTGGCAAAGAACACCGACACCAGCATGCGTGCCGGCGTAGTATATGGCTACATCGGAAGTACCGAGTATATCATTTCCAAGATGAAAGAAGAAATCGGCCGCGATGATATCAAGGTTTATGCGACCGGTGGTCTGGGCCGTGTGATTTACAACGAAACAGATATGATTGACTTGTATGATCCGGATCTGGCTTTCAAGGGCATGAAGATTATCTACGATAAGAATAAGAAATAAGATAGTAAGGGGGCTGAGATTTCAGCCCTTTTTCTCTATGGGCGGAATCCATGCCGAAATCGGAAGAAATCACTGAAATGTTAACTCCTGTTGCTTGTTATTACAGGGGGAAAACGATAGAATAAAGACAGGCTCCGGAGCAATATGAAAAGGAGGCTGTGAAGAATGTTAAGTGAAAATATAAAACAGTATCGAAAAGCAAAAGGCTTGAGCCAGGAGGAACTGGCGGTGCGGCTCTACGTAGTACGCCAGACCGTGTCAAAATGGGAGAAAGGACTATCGGTCCCGGACGCAGATGTTTTGATCCGAATGGCGGACATACTGGAGGTTCCGGTCAGCAAAATCCTTGGCGCCGGCGATGGGCATCCGTACAATGAAACGATGGATGCAGGTGTGTTGGATCCGGAAAAGCTGGCAGAGGAACTGGCCCGTCTCAATGAAGAACTGGCGCGTAGCGTCGAGGTGGGGCGGATTGCCGCCAGGGGAAATGAGAAGCGGAACCTGATTCTGTTCTGTTCTTTCGGGGCTCTTGCCGCAGCTCTGTTTGCGGATAATGAAATGGTGTCGGCGGTGCTGGCCGGTGCGTGGATGCTTGCGGCGGCAGGGATTCTTTATCGGAATCTTGCCTTGCTCAGCGGGGAAGCTGCCGGCGGCAATGGAATGCGGGCCTTGAAAATGACCACCGTGTGCAGCGTGGTGCTGCTTCTTCTTGGCATCGGGATGGCGGTTTTGACTGGACTGGATCTAATCACGATGACGGAACATGGGGAAAAGATGTTTGCCATGGCAGTAATCTTCTGCGTGATGGTCTTCTCCGGACTGCTTTCACCGAAGCTGCCGTTCACCCGGCATACGGGACTGCGCCTTCCGTGGACCGTGCGGGATGAGGATACCTGGAATGTATGCCACCGGGTTCTTGGGTATACTGCTCTGCCGCTGGCGCTGATTTATGTTGCCTGCGGTCTGACCATCGATGATTTCGAAGGCGTTACCCTGGCGGTGATGCTTGCATGGATTGGGATACCGGGCGGAATTTCCTACGTGTATTACCAGAAGAAGATGCAAGGAAAACTGTATAGTAAATAAATATATCCAAACGGAGCGAAACCTCGGGTACGACTGTGCTTGAGGTTTTTTCTTGCAAACTATTTACATACGTGCTTTATTCGTGTATAAGAAAGAGAGTACAAATGAAAACATCAGAGCATAAAGGAAAGATGAAACAAGGAACCTGCGATGCTTTGCGAATGGGAACTGCACAGACACCAGGTTCCTTCGGCGATTGACAATTCATGAATGACTGAATATCGAAGCTAATGCGAAGGGAAATAACTTCTCTGCAGTACTGCAGGAAGCTCTACGGGAACGGCTTGGGATTTCGGATGTTATATAAGGAAAGAAATTGACAGATGAGAATGTTATTGCAATTAGATAAAAAAGACTACAGTGAAGATGATGAGAAGTATTTCAGACCATCGGTTCGGGCAATCATTGAGAAAGATGGCAGGCTCGCCATGATTCACAGCCTGAAATATGATTACTACAAATTCCCCGGCAGCGGAATTGAGGGCGAAGAAGACCATATTACTACCCTGATTCGGGAAGTGAAAGAAGAAGCCGGACTGACGGTAATTTCTTCGACCATAAGGGAATATGGAATGGTCCGCCGCATACAGAAAGGAAAGAAGGCGGGAA
The DNA here is from genome assembly GCA_017556505.1 of Bacillota bacterium. Classification (GTDB taxonomy): domain Bacteria; phylum Bacillota; class Clostridia; order Peptostreptococcales; family Anaerovoracaceae; genus RGIG7179. The sequence continues at coordinate 37,880 of JAFYNS010000065.1, forward strand.
CGGTTTTCGTTCAGGACAATTTTTATTATTTCTGCGAAGTGCATGATGGAAACACGGGCCAGAACCTGGATGACTATGAATCTGAGGAAGGTTTCACGTTAGAGTATGTTTTCCCTGAACATGCAGTCAGCACCAACCGGTACGCAGATCATGGCGAAAAGAACGATGACGATATGTATGCTCTGATGATAGAACGGGAAGCAAGGGTACTGGAAATGATTATGTCAGAATTGTGAGGTATTTAATCTATGGCAATGTGGAATCCATGGAGAGGGTGCAGAAAATGCAGCGATGGCTGCCTGCACTGCTATATTCATAAAGGTGATGCCAAACGCGGTGTGGATACCAGCCGGATTGTGAAGACCGCGGATTTTGGGAAGCCGGCAGCACGGCTGAGTCTGATTATCGTGCGCGGCCCCTTGACTATGAATGGGTACTGGATATTCGCCAGCAGTGCATCAGAAAGAATGTTGATTTCGAGTTCCGTCAGCTGGGCACCCATTTTATCAAAGACGGAAAAAAGTATAAACTGAAGACGAAGGACCTGTGCAGCCAGGCCAGGAAGGCAGGAATTGATATTCGGACACGGAACCGTGTATCGTATACGTGAAAGGTGATTAAAAAACAGCAGAGCAGGAAAAGCTTTTCAATAAACCAGGTGCTATACTATATCCATCATAAGGATGCAGGAGTAATGGCTATGCACTTCAATGCGGGTGGCAGACACACAGTGGCTTTACGAAATCCTTTAAAAACGAATTTGGTTTTTATCCGGCACTCCTGAAAGGAATTAAGATGCAAATAACTGATTTAGGAGGCAGTGCCATGGAACACATTTTTTTGAAAAGTACAGATATTCATGCTACGAAAGAGACGTTGTTTCAGAACTTAAAAGACCGTTTGCGGATGGAAGCTTTTTTAGAGGCAATTTATGCAGGCCTGTTTTGTGATGTCCTGCAAAAAACATCGGTGAATGTCGAGTGGTTAAGAGAGAATTTACCTGATAAAACCGTAAAGTATATTGAAAAAGCGTATGCTGCTGGTAAAAATTTAGATGAAAATTTAGATGATGAAGTGGTCCTAATCAAGCTTGCCGAAAGGCTTCATAATATGCGGACTCTTGAGTTTATGGAAGATAGCAAACGGTACATCAAAGCAAAGGAAACCCTGGAAGAAATCCTTCCGATTGCCCAGAAAACCGGGATGCAAAAACTGGTAGATGAATTAAATGATCTGGCTTTGAGACACCTATAAATTTAAGAGGACAGATTTTAAAGGAAAAATTTTGGGTCATGGGGAAAAGAACGGAGACGTTTCATCCTTTTGACCGAAAAATCCGTGAAAAGGTATGTAAATTGAGGTGAAAAATGTGGTTTTTTGACCATTTCACAGGTGTTTTCTGGGAATTTTACATACCTTTTGCTGAAAAAAACGGTGATTTGGATGAAATCAGTTTCAGCCAGCACGGTGAAGTGCGACGTAAAGAATTTTGAAAGAATTTCGGTTGAATTTTGTGCGTGAAATCGAGCGAAACCGCTTGACATTACAGATTTTGCGGAGTAAAATATTACAGTACGTTTTTCACGTATGAATTAAATATCCAGACGTTGAAGGAACCAGTAACTTAAGGTATGAAGTCCTTACAGAGAGCTGCCCCTTGGCTGAGAGGGCGGTGGTAAAGCTTAAGCGAATATCACTCCGGAGTCTGACACACTAATGAGAGGCGCCTTGATGGAGGCAGCAACTAGGGTGGTACCGCGGTTAAGAATTAATCGTCCCTAAGCATTGTGCTTGGGGACGTTTTTGTATTATGAAGCGAATAATCCCCTGAGCAATCAGAAAGGAGAAAGGAAAAACATGTTTAAGAAACTGTCCGATGCACCTATCGCAGAGGTGCAGAACGCGCAGGTCGCTAAGTGGAAAGAAGAAGACCTGCTGACAAAGTGCGTTACAGCAAGAGAAGGAGCAACTCCGTTCGTATTCTACGAAGGACCTCCAACAGCAAATGGTAAGCCAGGCATTCACCATGTTATGGCCAGAACCTTAAAGGACTCCGTATGCCGTTATAAGACCATGCAGGGCTACCAGGTCAACAGAAAGGCCGGTTGGGATACTCACGGTCTGCCTGTAGAAATCGAAGTAGAAAAGCAGCTGGGAATGAGCGGCAAGCAGGATATCGAAAAGTACGGTATTAAGGAATTCAACCAGAAGTGTAAGGAATCTGTTTTCACATATACTGATATGTGGAGAGACATGACTGAAAGAATGGGTTACCTGGTAGACCTGGATGATCCATACATCACTCTGGATAACAACTATATCGAAACCGGATGGTGGATTCTGAAGAAGTTCTTCGATGCAGGAATGATTTACGAAGGACACAAGATTCTGCCTTACTGCCCTCGCTGCGGTACCGGTCTGGCATCCCACGAAGTAGCACAGGGCTATAAGGAAGTAAAGGTTAACACTCTGATCTGTAAGTTCAAGAAGGTTGGCGCAGAAAACGAATACTTCCTGGCATGGACTACTACTCCTTGGACTCTGGCGTCCAACGTAGCACTGACCTGCGGTCCTGACATTGACTACATCAAGGCTAAGATGACTGAAGGCGACGACGAAGGCAACATCTTCTATGTGGCTAAGGCTCTGGCTGACAAGGTTCTGGGTGCTGGCAAGTATGAAATCGTGGAAGAAATGAAGGGTTCTGCTCTGGAATACATGGAATACGAACAGCTGATGCCGTTCGTAAAGGCTGAAAAGAAGGCATTCTTCATGACCTGCATGGACTATGTATCCGTTGAAGACGGTACCGGTATCGTTCACACCGCTCCTGCATTCGGTGAAGACGACTATAACTGCGGCCGTAAGTATGACCTGCCTGTACTGCAGCCTGTAGACGAACAGGGCTGCTACACTGCAACTCCATGGGTTGGCCGTTTCGTAATGGAAGACGGTCTGGACGTTGACATCATCAAGTACCTGGCCGAAGACAACAAGATCTTCAAGAAGGAAAAGATGGAACACAACTATCCGCACTGCTGGAGATGCGGTACTCCGCTGGTTTACTATGCAAAACCTTCCTGGTACATCGAAATGTCCAAGCTGAAGGACGAACTGGTTGCAAACAACGCAACTGTAAACTGGTATCCTGACTTCGTAGGTGAAAAGCGTTTCGGCAACTGGCTGGCAGAAGTTAAGGACTGGGCTATTTCCAGATCCAGATACTGGGGTACTCCAATTCCAATCTGGAGATGTGAATGCGGTCACCTGCACTGCGTAGGTTCCAGACAGCAGCTGGTAGAAGACGCAATTGAAGATATCGATGAATCCATCGAACTCCACAGACCATATGTGGACGATGTTCATATTGCATGCCCTGAATGCGGTAAGCCAATGACCAGAGTAACAGAAGTTATGGACTGCTGGTTCGACTCCGGTGCTATGCCTTTCGCACAGTGGCACTATCCATTTGAAAACAAGGAAGCTGTAGAAACCAAGCTGTTCCCTGCAGACTTCATCTGTGAAGGTATCGACCAGACCAGAGGATGGTTCTACTCCCTGATGGCTATCGCAACCTTCATCATGGGCAAGTCCCCATATAAGAACGTACTGGTTAACGACCTGATTCTGGACAAGGAAGGCAAGAAGATGTCCAAGTCCAGAGGCAACACTGTATCTCCATTCGAACTCTTCGACAAGTACGGTGCTGACGCAACCAGATGGTACCTGCTGAGCGTATCTCCTGCATGGTCCCCAACAAAGTTTGACGAAGACGGCCTGATTGACGTAGTATCCAAGTTCTTCGGTACTCTGAAGAACGTATACAACTTCTTCGTACTGTACTCCAACCAGGACGATATGGATCCGGCTGCACTGGACGTTCCATACGAAAACCGTCCTGAACTGGACCGCTGGATTCTGTCCAAGTACAACCAGCTGGTTAAGGATGTAACTGAATACATGGATTCTTACGACCACATGAAGTCCGTTCGTGCTATGACTGACTTCGTGGCAGAAGACCTGTCCAACTGGTACATCAGAAGAGCAAGAAGAAGATTCTTTGCGGAAGAACTGACTGCAGACAAGAAGAGTGCATACGCAACCACTTACGAAGTACTGGTAGGCGTAGCGAAGCTGATTGCTCCGTTCGCTCCATTCCTGTCTGATGAAATCTACACTAACCTGACCGGCGAAGAAACCGTTCACGTTGCATACTTCCCTAAGGCAGATGAAACTCTGATCGACAAGGGTGTAGAAGAAAGAATGGACCTGGTACGTGCACTGGTAACCCTGGGCCGCGGAACCAGAGAAAAGGAAAAGATTAAGGTTAGACAGCCTCTGGGCAGCGTACTGGTTGACGGTAAGTATGAAGCAATCATCAGCGACCTGACCGACCTGATCAGGGAAGAACTGAACGTTAAGGAAGTTGTTTTCGAAAAGGAACTGGACAAGTACATGAACTTCTCCCTGAAGCCAAACTTCAGAGCTGCAGGTCCTGTATTCGGCAGCAAGGTGAAGGCATTCGGCGGTGCTATGGCTAAGGTTAACGCAGCTGAATTCGTAGCACAGATGGAAGCAGAAGGCAAGGTTGCAATCGACCTGGACGGCGAAACATTCGAAATTACCAGAGAACTGGTAGACATCAGAATCGCTGCAAAGGAAGGTTTTGCAGTTGCAATGGAAAACAACATCTTTACTATCGTAGACACAACTCTGACTGACGATCTGATTGACGAAGGTCTGGCAAGAGAACTGATTTCCAAGGTTCAGCAGATGCGTAAGCAGAAGGACTTCGAAATGATGGACAATATTACCATCACCATCGAAGCGGACGATGCAGTTAAGGCTGCAGTAGCAAAGCATGCTGAATACATTCAGAAGGAAACTCTGGCAGTAGCGATTGCTGAAGCAGAAGCCAGTGAAAAGTTCGACCTGAACGGCCACAAGACCGGTATTGCAGTAGAAAGAGTATAATTAATCCATGTTGAATTTAAAAGATCTGCAGCTTGCAGAGCTGGAAAATTTCATAAAGGAGCTGGGACAGCCTAAATTCCGTGCAAAGCAGGTATTTCAGTGGCTGTATAAGGACGGCGGCGTGACAGAGTGGGACCAGATGACCAATGTGCCCAAGGCACTGCGGGAAAAACTGGCTGAGGAAGCTGATCTGGGCATTTTGAAGATGCTGCAGGTTCAGAAGTCCAAACTGGACGGCACCAGAAAGTATCTCTTCGAACTTCAGGACGGCAACGCCATCGAGTCTGTATTCATGAAATATAAGTACGGCAACTCCATCTGCGTTTCTTCGCAGGCGGGGTGCCGTATGGGCTGTAAATTCTGCGCATCCGGTATGGATGGACTGGTTCGGGATCTGACTCCGGGTGAAATTATCGGACAGATTCTGGCAGCGGAAAAGGATACCGGTGAGAGAATCAATCACGTGGTAGTCATGGGAACGGGAGAACCTTTCGATAACTATGACAACCTGTCCGGTTTCCTCCGCCTGCTTCACGATCCAAACGGACTCAATCTGAGCCTGCGGAATATTACAGTATCCACCTGCGGACTGGTACCTGGCATTAAGAAGTTTGCTGAGGATTTCCCTCAGGTGAACCTGGCTATTTCTCTTCATGCACCAAATGATGAGATTCGGTGCCGCACCATGCCGGTGAGCAAAGCATATCCGATGCCGGAGCTTCTGGCTGCCTGCAGAGAGTATGCAGAAAAGACCGGCCGCCGTGTTACCTTCGAATACACCCTGATTAAGGGCGTAAACGATCAGAAGGAACATGCAGAGGAACTGGTGCAGCGCCTGAGGGGCATGCTTTGCCATGTGAACCTGATACCGCTGAACACTGTTAAGGAAAGCGGATTCGATACCACTGCGAAGAAAGATGCACAGGCATTCCAGGCACTTCTGGAGTCAAAAGGCATTCCGGCAACCATCCGCCGCGAGCTGGGGGATGACATCGACGGGGCATGCGGACAGCTGAGGCTGACAAACCGTCGAAAATAGAAAAGATTTTGTGCATTTCGTGTGAAATTCCCGTTGAATTCGGCAGGAATTTATTATATAATGAAAAAAATGCTCCATAAAACAGGGAGCAAACATTTTTAGGAGGCGATTTACTATGGTGAAATTATTAGTAGGACATAAAGGAAGCGGAAAGACTAAGAAGATGATTGACCTGGCTAACGAAATGGTTGAAAACAGCAAGGGCAGCACTATTTTTATCAATAAGAACCAGAGACTGATGTACGATCTGAAGTACAGAATCAGAGTTATCTGCATGGAAGATTTCGAACACGTAACAAACAGTGACGAATACATTGGTTTCCTGTACGGCATCATCAGCTCCGACCACGATATCGAAACTATCTTCATCGACAGCATCTTAAAGCACGCTGATTTCAAGATGAGCGATC
>JAFYNS010000066.1 GCA_017556505.1 Bacillota bacterium
GCTCAGACTGCAGCTGCCTCCTTCATATTTATCTGTCAGATGATTCATTATACATGACACACTCCTTCTTTTTACTCTTTCCTTATTATACTGAATTGCGAGGTTATTTTCAATCGGTTGATTTCCCTACCGCCTTATGATACACTTTGTATATCATAAAGAAGAAACACAAGAAAAGGAGATTGGCGGTATGAAACAGGAACCACAGTACGATAAAGCACTCCGGGGCGAATGGTTTATACAGGGAGATCCTCGGCTGAGGGCCGAAAGAGACCGGGCCAAGGTGCTTTGCTGGGAGCTCAATCAGATCAGCCCTGCCGACGAACCCAAAAGACAGGAGATACTCCGTCAGCTCATCGGCACCGTCAAAGGCAGCTTCACCATCAACTCTCCGTTTTACTGTGACTACGGCATCCGCATCACCATCGGCGACCGGTTCTTTGCCAATTACAACTGCAAAATCCTGGACGGAGGCGAAGTCGTATTCGGAGACAATGTACGCATCGGTCCTGACTGTACCTTCTCCACGCCGCACCATCCGGTTGACCCGCAAAAACGCCTGGAAGGCTGGCAGATTCATAAATCCATCCACGTGGGCGATAATGTCTGGTTTGGCTCCGGTGTGAATGTACTGCCCGGGGTATCCATCGGCAGCAATACAGTCATCGGTGCAGGCAGTGTGGTAACCCGCGATATTCCATCTGGAGTGTTTGCAGCCGGAAACCCATGCCGTGTCATAAAGAAAGTGGAAGAATAATATTGGAGGAAACGTTATGTTCACAAAAGCAATTACGAAAAAACCCTGCCGCGCTCTGATCGATGGCATCACCACATCCCAGTTCGGAGAAGGTACTCCGGTCTATGAGGACGCAGTGAAGCAGCATGATAAATATGTGGCCACATTAAGAGAACTGGGCCTGGAAGTGACAGACCTGGAAGGCGATGAACGCTATCCTGACTCCTGCTTCGTGGAAGATCCAGCTGTGGTTATGGCGGAATGTGCCGTGATTACCAACCCTGCCAGAGATTCCAGAAACGGCGAGAAACACGAAATCCTGCCGGCCATCCGGAAGTTCTATGATGATGCACATATTTTTCACATTGAAGCACCGGGAACCATGGAAGGCGGCGATGTAATGCAGGTGGACAAGCACTTCTACGTGGGTCTTTCCGACCGCACCAACGAAGAAGGTGTACGCCAGTTTGCAGAAATCGTTGGCCAGTTCGGCTATGAAGTGACCGCCGTCCCTGTTACCGAAGGCCTTCACCTGAAGGACTTTGCAGTATACCTGGACAAGGGGAATCTGCTGGTGACTGCTGTCATGAACGAGGCACCGGCCTTCGCAGATTTCAACCGTCTTGTTATCGATGCCGACGAGCTCTATGCTATCAACAGCCTGTACATCAACGGTACTGTTCTGGTGCCGGAAGGCTATCCGAAGACCCTGAAAATCATCCAGAATCTGGGCTACCCTGTGAAGCTGGTTGACACCGGTGAATTCCGCAAAATCGATGGCAGCCTGACCTGCCTGTCCCTGCGGTTTTAAAAAAAGCAACCCCTGCATTCGTAATGAAGCAGGGGTTTTCGTCTGCCGTTTGGATATAAAGAAAACCCTCGGAATAATTCCGAGGGTTGATTTCTTTTTTGAATTTTGAAATTGTACCAAAGGGCACCAATTATCTCTTGGAGAACTGGGATGCTCTTCTTGCCTTCTTCAGACCGTACTTCTTTCTTTCCTTCATTCTGGAGTCTCTAGTTAAGAAGCCAGCTGCCTTCAGAGGAGCTCTGAAAGCTTCCTTGTCAGCTACGCACAGTGCTCTGGAGATACCGTGTCTCAGTGCACCAGCCTGACCAGTGAAACCGCCGCCGAATACGTTAGCGATTACGTCGAACTTGCCTTCACAGCCAGCAACTTCGAAAGGTCTCTTTACTTCTCTTCTTACGATTTCCATACCGAAGTATTCTTCTAAGGACTTACCGTTAACAACGATGTTACCGTTACCAGGGATTAATCTAACTCTGGCCACGGAACTCTTTCTTCTGCCTGTTCCCTGATACTGAATCTTTGCCATTGCTTATTCCTCCCTTTCCTTAAATTTCCCATGCTTCTGGCTTCTGAGCAGCATGTGCGTGTTCAGGACCAGCGTATACATGTAACTTCTTAAACATCTGTCTGCCCAGCTTACCATCAGGTAACATACCCTTTACAGCATGTCTGATGATTTCTTCTGGCTTAGCAGCCTGCAGCTTTTCGAAAGTAACTTCTCTCAGACCACCTGGGTAACCAGTGTGTCTCTTGTAGATCTTTTCTTTTCTCTTCTTACCAGTTACTTCTACCTTTTCAGCGTTGATTACGATTACGTAGTCACCACAGTCAACGTGAGGAGTGTAAATTGGCTTCTTCTTGCCTCTCAGAATGGAAGCAACTTCGGATGCAAGTCTACCTAAAGTCTTGCCTTCTGCATCTACAACGTACCACTTACGTTCTACTTCTGCAGGTTTTGCGATAAATGATTTCATTCGTCTTTTCCCTTTCTTCTACCTACTGGGTTCTCTCTTGGAACTGGTTCGGCCTTGTCTACTGGGATTTCACTGCTTGCGGACAGCAAAATCTGGTTCGATATACTAAATCTTATTAGTTTGGGGTCCCGGACGGATTCCCATCCTGCGCCCCTGCACACACAGTGCGAAACTATTATATAACCAAACCGTTGAAAATGCAAGCTTTTTTCGCAGGTTTTACAAAAAATATTTCTAGAAAAAAGTCTGCATTTCTGCAGACTTTTCTCTAAAATTTATCTGGTACAACATCAGGAGATATATTACGCTCTTTCCAGGTAGAATCTCTGTGCTTCGTCACCATTCTGTTTCCACAGGATGATCTTGCAGCCGGTTGTACTTTTCTGTGCATTGGTCACGTCGATAATCAGGTTCGGATTGGCTTTATTGCGGAAGCGTACCCCACTGCCATAGTCTTCGATGGACCAGAGGCTTGCCGCATCGCCGTCACGCCATGTGTGCAGGGAAAGCTGCTGGCCTGCCTTGGCATCCTTACCGTACTGTGCATTCAGGGCCAGGTTCGGCGCGTGCAGCGGGCTGATACGGTAATAGTTTCCGTATTTTGTGAACTTGAATCGTTCATTGGACTCCCCGTTGTACGGGTCAATCACACACTTTGCCAGATCAGATATCTTGCTTGCGTACTGTACATTCAGGCAGTAGCGGCTGTTGGCCTTAATCGCCCAGGTTCCGGACCAGTCCTTCGCAGCGGATGTATTTGCACTGGTGTTTCCACCGTTGCTGCCTCCGCCTGCACTCTTCAGATACAGGGTCTGCTGGCTTCCGTTAACCTTGGTCCACATATTGATGCGGTTGCCTACGGTACTCTTCTTGTTGTTCGCTACGTCGATGTACAGGTTTGGATTGGCCTTGTTTCTGAAACGGTAGCCGTCACTGTATTTTTCCACGCTCCAGAGGCTGGCTGAATCGCCGTTGCTCCAGGTGTGGCAAACCAGCTGCTGTCCTGCCTTGCCGTCCTTACCGTAGAGACAGTTGAGAGCCAGATTCGGTGCATGCACCGGGCTGATGCGGTAGTAACCGTTAATGTATGTGATATCAAAGAGTTCGTTGGACTCGCCGTTGTATCCGTCTATGCAAAGCTTGGCAGATCCGGATGTTTTGCTTGCGAACTGCACGTTCAGGCAATAGCTGCCATTGACCATGATTGCGTAACGGCCGTTTGGAATCAGCTGGTTTGCTGCCGGTGCAACCACCGGGCTGCCGCTTCCGCCGTTGTTGGCATCTGCCCCGTTCTTATACAGGCGAAAGACTTTCAGGTTCTTTGTAACACCGAAGGTAACGATTCTGTCTACGGGAGCGGTATTATCTTTTCCCTTCCAGTTCTGCTCAATGATGGTCATGGATTTACCGCTTACTGTCTTAATGATAAACCAGTGACCCTTGTCTTTGCTGTTGGTCTGATAACCGATATCGCCCGGCTTTACCTGGGATGCATTTACTTGTTTGAAGCTGTATCCTGTAGTTTCAGACTTGGGAGTGCAGCCGGTCAGCAGGTTGTACACACTTACACCATACTTATGGCTGTAATAACGTTTTACGTATGCTGCACAGCTGTAAGTGCTGTCTTCGTTGTGGTTCCCAATCTTGTAGTAGGCCGGCACACCATTGAAGGTATCTACGGTTACCTGCTGTTCTCCAAAGGTTACCTTGGATGCGGCGAATGCGCCGCCTGTGGCTGTCATCACCATGCAGATGGTGAGTATCGCTGCGAGTAATTTTCTGTACTTTCTTTTTCTTTTCATGTTTTCTTCCTTTCTCTTTTTCTCCGGAATTCGTTTTCTTATGAGTTGATTATATGATTTCTCATAAAAAATAAAAAGCGGAAGAACCGGCTGCTCAATGCTTCCCGAATCTTCCACTTTTTACTCATTTTCTGCTGTTAAAATTCAAACCCGCTGTCCTTCAGAAGAACAACACCTTCTCTCTCCTTGAGAATCCCCATGCGCACCTTCCACTCATCCATGCCGATAAAGCTGGCCAGTCTGTGAGGAACCAGCAGGGCTTCCCCATCTGACAGATTCACTTCATGCATAGTACTGAAGATGATCCGGATAGTCCTGGCAGCAAGTGCTTTGCTGAAATCAGAAGATGCCATTCCCCTCAACTTCTCATGAAGTGCTTCCGCCTGTTCAGCGGAGAACAGCTGCAATGCATTCCCCTCTTCCAGAGAAATCCCCAGATACCGGTGTGTCTCCAGCAGGCCGCGCACCTCTTCATTAACATCTGCTTCATAACCTTCTTCTGTCCACTCGAAATCCAGAATCCATTCCTTCATATTTTATCCCCCTTTATTTATCCACGGTTAAATCTCTTTCCACCTGATGCAGGTTACCTTCCCCTTCGGTATATTCACGGCTGACAGCCTTGCCTGTGCTTGCTCTGAAGCTGAGATTCTTCAAACGCATTCCGCTGTTCATGCCAAAGATATCATATTCATAGAGGCCTCTGACAGCCAGCCGTCTGCAGAGCTTTTCTGCGTCCATATTCGGATTTTCATCCGCAAGCCGCTGAATTTCTGTCATACGTTCCGGAATCTGTTCCCATCCCAGCAGTCCGCCCTGACTTCTGATGTTCTTTTCCGCCTGACGGTACAGTGCACGGCCGCCGCTGTTCACTGGGCCGGACTGCCATTCCGGCACGATATGTGCCGCCGCTTCACTGTAAACATAGTACTGGTTTGTGCTGATCCGCTCACCCAGCATACGGTTCTGACAGTCATCGATAACGTAAATCATCTCCTGCAGCATGTCCTTCCGCTCAGAGGCCAGATAAGATACATCCAGTCCGGCTTGTTCAAGCTCTGCAGGCGACAGGCTCCAGCCTTCCAGTCCGGCGAAGTCTTCATCCCGAATTGCCCACAGCATCTTGCGGTAGTCGCTTCGGTTCAGTCCTCTGCGGCTGCGTATCAAAATCGCATTCAGCTGTCGCATTTCATCATAATGGCTGATTTCACGGTCTTTACTGTAGTAATCCGCAATTCTCTGCTCCAGCGGTATCATGGCCGGAATCCGGCGCTGCCGTGTATATGCATCATTCTGCTGATGATAATAGTTCATCCATGTAGCAGGCATGTTTTCATCCATCAGACGGATTGCATCCCGCATTCGGGTCAGTTTTTCTCTGTGCTCTTCCGGCAGATAGGATGCCGGAATCTGACCAGTCAGGAAACGTCCGGCTCCATCACGCAGTTCCGGTTTCTGAAACTCCTCAGGCAGACTGCTCCAGATAAAGTTGGAATCGGCCTTCATCCGCCCCGAAACATAATCCCCCAGACTCTTCAGAGATCCGAACAGGCTTGCAGATACATAGCCATTCTTAAGACACCAGAGAAATGCAGGGATTTCTGCCATGTTCCACAGTTTTTCGTTATCCGTCATCTGATTCGCCGCCAGAACCACTTTCTGCCCGCTAAGCAAAATATTCAGAAAGCTGGCTTCTGTGAGCTCCTGCGTACATTCCGGTCCGCAGGCCAGCGTTGAATCAAAGGTATTGCAGTACCACGGCAGGAAAAGTTTTGCCGGTTCAGACTGACGATGCATCACCTGAAACAGGTCGTGTTCTGTCAGGCGCTGCAGTCCTTCACTTGCCACCCAGTCCGGACTGCACCAGTTTTCTGCTGAAAAATCATGATCCTGCTCACGCAGGCAGCGAGCCAGTGCGGAATCTTCCCCGGTGAGAAGCTTGTGGCATTCCTGCGCTTTCTCTGCAAAAATTTCTTCCAGCGCTGTCCTCGCTTCTCCTGTCAGCCAGCATTCCTTCAGCTCTGCTTCGGCCTCATTCAGCAGTATCAGACAAGGAAGGAGATACTCTTCTGCCAATGTTTTCGCAGTATACGGCCACGTTCCGGCATCCCGTTCTGCCTCCTGATTACCCTGCAGTGCCAGGGCCAGTGCCAGGATCAGCTGTGTCCGCACACGATACCCTGGTTCTTCAGACGTTTCCAGCAGAGTCAGTGCCTTTCTTGCCTCATTGGCCGCACAGGATGACCAGTAACCAGTGTGGTCGCCACTGCTCTGCGCCAGTTCAAGACAGGTCTGCGCCAGCCGGCTCTGGAGCACACCTTCGAACAGTTCCTCTTCAAAATCCAGCAGGATCAGCAGCTCTTCATTAAAGCCATCCTTACTGATCAGACCACAGAGAACACGTCCCAAAGTGTCAGGATACTTTTCCCACCATTTCAGCAGATGTTCCAGCAGAACGATTTCTTTTTTCTGATTATATGTATCAAGAGGTGTCCAGTAATATTTCACTATATATTCCAGTATCTCCTGACGTTCCAGCCCATCCTGCAGGCAGTCAGCCAGTTCCTCGAGGTGCCGCAGAACATCCTCGCCTGCAGCATCTACGGTTTCAACGACATATGTTTTTCTCAGAAGTTTCCAGAAAAGTTCTGCAGCAGCGCCTTCTTTCATCTGTCCGTTTCCGTCAGCCAGCCTGGTCAGAGGCATATCCTCCAGACCTTCCGCCAATAGCAGACTTTTTTTCCACGGTATCAGTATTCCCGGTTCTGTCAGCTGCAGCAGGAGTTCTTTCAACTCCATATCTTCCAGCATACTTGATTGTATCGGAAACCCACTGCCTAACACGGCAAGCAGATCCGCCGCCTCCGGATTCAGTACGTCGACCTGTTCCTTCAAATTCACCGCTTCCGGATAACCGTCCTCCGCCACATCCATGGCTGCTTCAAACAGATCCACAAGCTTGGCCGACAAATCCTCGTCTGACATTCCACTGTACAGATGTTTTCCGATACCTGTGTCCATAGAGGCAAGCTGCCGCAGTAGAACTCTTGCTCTGCTCCTTGAATAGGCAGCTGCCAGCATCGGATAATCTTTGTACCACTCTGCAGCCGTCTCTTCTACCTTTATGCAGGCCGCAGCAATCGTACAGGATAAAGGAGATGAAATCTGATCCTCATACTCCGTTAACTGCTTCAGTGCATAGGACATATCTTCTATAATATACTGCCTCTGCTCCGCATCCTGCAGATTGCTCCGAATCATCTTCACGATATCGTTATAGCGGCGGCCCCAGCGCCGCAGATCGCTTTCGGTCTGGTCACTGCTCCAGGTATAGGAATGGTCCTGCAGCAGTGCCCGCATCATATCGGTATACGCAGATGCAGACCTCTGTTTTCTGGTACCTCTGCGATTCAATTCCAATAACAGGCCATACAGAGAAACCGGTGGCTCGACTCGTTTATCCGTTCCGGGCGCTTCTATGAGCCTTGGCTTTTTCAGCGTCTGTACGCCGTGTACAGCAGGAAAACCCTGTGTATCATCGCTTTCATCTGCAATCTCCGCAAACGCCCTCGCTTCAGCCTGCTCGATACGTATTGCCTCTTCTTTTTTTAAAGGCACCTCGTCCAGTATTTCCAGAAGCAGTTTGATTGCTGCACGCTGTCTGGAGTCCAGATTCTGCAGAGCCTGCCACCGATTCAGCTTTTTCAGCACACAGTAATCCTCCTGGCTTAAATCCAGCAGGCCTGTTCCTGGACTTAGGATACCGTCAGTCTGAAGCTGTACAGTCAGTTTACTGCCTGCACGCAGCTGCGCTGCATAACGTTTGGCTGACGGTTCACTGGTATTGCTCATATTTTTAACTTGCTCTATGTATTCTCTTTCGTTCATACCATTTCTTCCTCCTGGACCTCTTGTCTTATATTATAAATACCTCTTTTAAAATTTACAAGACTTCGCCGCCCATCATACAAATTGAAACCGGTCTTCATTTCTGTCGCGGAACAGTTTGAATACACAGTCCAATACGTCATCTTCTACCCGCAGAAACTGTGTACTGCCATTCTGACTTTTCCCAATTTCCAAAATGCATACGTCTGTGCAGTCATCCATATCCTCCATATCGGTTCCCTCAAGCGGCTCCATCATAGAACTGCAGATTTCCACGTCTTCTGCAGTCAGCGGAAGCAGAACGATATACTGCTTTCTTCCTACTCGAATACGGTCCAGCACCTCGAAATCCACACCCTTGCCGGTGTCTTCGTTAATCAGATATATTCTTTCAGCCATAATATTTCTCCCATTTCTCCTGCAGTTTACTGTAAATTTCGAAGCGCCCCAGCTTCAGTTCGTGGCCCTCATACCCGTGAAAGTCACTGCCGGTAGACTCCGCCATGCCAAAATATTTTGCCAGGTGTTTCAGCCGCTCCACCGTCTTCCGGTCGTACCCGGTGTATTCGGTCTCCATGCACGCCTGATCCCCTGCCACTTCTTTTACCAGCGCCAGAAGCTCCAGTTCCTGTTTTTCTGTCAGATTATAGTACGGCAGATGAGCCAGAATCGGCAGCCCGCCGCTGTCCATGATGGCACGGATAACCATTTCCACCGGCTCATACTTCAGATACTCCGTACTTTCCACGAAAGACGGTGCCCCGGACTCACGCCCCAGGCGTCGGCGGTAGACTTCATCCATGTTCTTTGCAAAACCTCTCTCGATGATAATCTCACCGATGGCCACCCGACCGATATGTTTTGACTGCGGATTCCGTGCAGTCAGTTCCTCATAGGAAATATCGATGGGTTCCGGGTCCGCCCGCAGACCATCCAGCATAGCACGCAGATACCCCTCCCGGGATTGCTGATGTGCCGCCGCAATGCACTGGACTGCAGGTCCCTCTGGATCCACGCGGAATCCCACGATGTGGGGCTCCACCAGTCTTCCGCCAGCAGTATATGCGCTGCTCATTTCCGTGGAGCTGATTACGTCGATGCCGAAATGCTCGGACTGCTTCTGCCAATCCTCATTGAGCATATTGTGATCAGAAATAGCGATGTGGGCAATTCCACAGTGCTGTGCCATATGAATCACTTCTTCCGGGTTCCAGCAGCTCAGAGCATCACTCCGGCTGCTGTGTACGTGAAGATCTGCAAACCCAGGTGCATAAATCAGTTTCTCATTCAGTTTCATGCCTTTTCATTCTCCTTTTCATCCTCATCATCCAGCATGCAGTCCAGCAGCCCATTCAGCAGACACTGTGCACCATGACACACCGCTGCTGAATGTGCGAATAAAGCCAGACCGGTACCAATACACACACATAGGGTACCGAAAAGTATAGGAGGCACCTGTATGCAGTCTGCTGCCAGACTCACCAGTTCCATCAGCTTCCAGCAAAGCCATAGGAAGGCGGGCGTGATGGCCACACCTGCTCCCAGGCCCTTCAGAAAGGTTCTGTGTTTTACCGGTTCCTGCCCCTCCCGGACAATGCGGCGCAGATTCTCGTTTTCAATATGCAGTCTGTTTAATTCATCCGTTAAAGCTAAAACGCTGTCAATGTTCTGTGTATATTCCATGTTGTTTTCCTCCCGAAATGCTTAAAATTTATTTATTTTATTATATCTTCCAGACCCAATGATGAATATCATTCCATCCCGGAAGCAAAACCTTCCCGAATCTTCCAACCATATAAAAAAACACACCGGCTAATCGGTGTGTTCCGTATCATTTATGTAATATGCTACGATCAGATCCGCCATCCGCCCGTAGCTCTGAACGCCGTCAGACTGGCCGTTGGCTTTCAGATAATTATCGTTAACGGTCTCAGCGATTTGAGCGATTTTGCCTTCGTATTTTGCCCAGTAGGCGCGGTTAGCCGCCAGATCCGGCTCCACAGCAGGACTCAGCAAAACACGTATTTCAGCCCAACGCTCCTGGTCAGCCCTGTACAGCACATTCATGCAGCTGATCCATCCGCGCAGACTTCCGCTGTATCGGAAATCCGGGTCATCAGCTTCTCTGCATGCCAGCCAGGCAATAAAGTTTGCCTCTTCTTCCTGCATGAATCCTCTCAGGTGTGACAGTTCATGACAGGCCGTAAACGGAATATTATAATCCGTCATGCCTGTATTCACATTGGCCTCAATGGTGAAGGGAGAATAAATTCCTGTGTTTTTCTGTATGGACAAAATCCACGGATTGAGAAGTCCCTTGGCCCGCGGATAATATCCCTCAAGTTCCGGCCAGCTCTGTGACAGTTCCCGCATAACTTCTGCCGCACGGTTTTCTACGTCCGCGTCGTGATGCATCACATGCTGCTCATTCCGATGTACCAGCGCAGAAGTCTGATTTACCTCTTCTGTGAGCATAAGACAGACTTCAGCCAGCTCATTGACGCTGTAATCCCCGGCAGCAATTCCCGAAGACTCCGCAAAGCTTGTCCGGTGATAGTTTACGCCGCAATTGGATGTATAAAGGAAGAATAACAATGATGCCGCCAGAATAAGACCTGCTGCAGCTCTCATAACTGAAAGTTTCCTGCGAATCACTGCAGCTATGCACACCGCCAGACTGATAACTGCTGCATACAGCAGAACCTCTGAAGCCGAAAACGGCAGCAGCCCAAAGAACCTCCCCATGGTATTTACAGCCTTATCGTACAGATGAACCGTATACCATTGTGCGAAACCAGTTATGTAATTGGCCAGTGCCAGCAAAACCACCGAAACAGCTGCAAATCCGGCTGCCACCAAAAGCAGTATTTTATCCTTTTTCGACAAACGCATAATCTTTCCGTTTACCTTTCGTTCTATTTTCCAGAACAATTATACCATAAAACCGGAAAAATTACAGGGCACAATACACCCTGTAAAACTTACCAAATAAAAAACACACAGCAACGCTGTGTGCAATAAAAAAAGGCGCCAGTGCTTCGCACTCTGCGCAGTTTTTTATACCATCATATGTTTTAATGGAAATAAAAAACCGGCAACGTCCTACTTTCCCAGGCAGCTTCCCACCAAGTATCATCGGCGCTAAGGAGCTTAACTTCTGTGTTCGAGATGGGAACAGGTGTGGCCTCCCCGCTATTGTCACCGGATTTATCTATTGAAGGTGTACCTTCAAAACTGAATATATCTTCTGTGTTTTCGCTTTAAAAACCATTGGTCAAGTGTTCGACCTATTAGTATCGGTCAGCTCAATGCATTACTGCACTTACACCTCCGACCTATCAACGTGGTAGTCTTCCACGGGTCTTACCTTTAAAGGAGGAAATCTTATCTTGTGGGGGGCTTCGCACTTAGATGCTTTCAGCGCTTATCCCGTCCGCAGGTAGCTACCCAGCTATGCTCTTGGCAGAACAACTGGTGCACCAGAGCTGCGTCCATCCCGGTCC
>JAFYNS010000067.1 GCA_017556505.1 Bacillota bacterium
CAGCTGCCCGGCTCCGCATCAGAGCCTTCCAGTTCATCTGCAGCAATCTCAATACCGGAAACATCGTTTTGGAACCCGATATTATCTGCAGCAGGGCTGGTTCTAACTGGTGTACTGCAGCCGGACAGCAGGGGAACTGCAGTGATAATCAGGATGCAGCTCAGCAGCAGAGCGGTAAGTTTCTTAATTCTGTATGTTTTATGCTTCATCGGTAATACCTCCCGTGGTTTACTGTTTTCAGCATAACACATTTTTCGATGGAATGCGACAGTATTCGACGGGTGAAGGAATTTACCCGCATGATGCGAAATAAGGATTGACAAAACAGGATTTTTTCAGTACAATATCAATGTTGAGTATTACTGAATATTCATGTGCGGCTGTGCTGGAATTGGTAGACAGGCAAGCTTGAGGTGCTTGTGTCCGAAGGTCGTACGGGTTCGAGTCCCGTTGGCCGCACCAATATGAAAATACCCGGAGTCATTGGCTCCGGGTATTTTTATGTTGTTCAATGAAATAAGGCTCGAACCCGTCAGTCATTACAGCGGATTCTGCAGCTGGCGGATTTTGCGGCGGAGGCGATGCAGCTGATTGCCCACAAAGAAAAGCCCAATCAGTCCGCCCAGGATGCATCCCACTGCAGCACCTTCGAAGAAACCGTTCAGAAAACTGTCAGGTGCAGCAAAGGAATTTCCGCACATCATGAAGGCAAACAGCGCCAGGATGAAGAGGTAGTATGCTGCCAGAATCATTACATGATGGCCGATAACCTTGCGGCACATTTCAATTTTCGATTCATTGTCGCTGAAGATAGACATGTCATCGCCGGCGGTGCGGATTTTGCGGAAATAGTACCAGTGGCGGAAGCGGGTTACGAATTCCCAGCCATAATCAGCATACATCTGAATGTAGCTTGTTTCATCCAGATTTCCGTCGCGGAAATCGAGCTGATAAATCCATTCTTCCTGCGGGCAGGACTCAAAGTGGTATTTAAAGCCGGTGGTTTTGACCAGTTTCCAGCCTTCTGCGTGCATGAAGGAAAGCCATGCGGCCTCTTCGTTAAATTCGGCGATATAAAAAACCTGTCTTTCTGTTAAAGTGTTTCTATCCATTGACTGACACTCCTTTACTGTTTCGGTACAGCCGCTCGATGCGGGCCAGTTCCGTCTTTAATATTTCAGTTCCAAGTTCTGTGATCTGATAGAGCTTTCGTTTTTCTTCCTCCCGGGTAAAGGCAATCAATCCGTCTTTTTCCATCTTGGAAAGGCTGCCGTACATGGTTCCGGGACTGATCAAAATCTCCCCGCCTGTCATCTGGCGCACCTTCTGGGTGATTCCGTATCCGTGGTTCTCTTCCTGCAGACAGAAAAGAATATAAAAACCGGTTTCGGTCATGGGGATATAGACTCTTTTGATTTTTTCGTCCATTTCATACTCCTTTATGAGGTTCGATATATCGAGGTGCGATATATACTGTGACTTGAGTATATCGCAGTGCGATATAAATGTCAAGCTTTTTTTGTGAATATAATGATGTTCGGTACGCAAAATAAGCGAAGCTGGCACGCATGTGCGTGATGTAAACTCCAATTTTGCGTGTTGGGCAGAATAAATTACAAATATTGCTTGTAAAAATATTACAAAAATTATACAATATGGATGTAAAAGGAGGGAGATATGGATTTTTTAGAATTACTGAAGCTCCAGAAGAAGAATGAGCAGGAAAAATTGACAGCACATAGAAAGATATATGCTGCTTTGTGCCATGAAAAAGGGGGATTGCACTACAGCAAACGAAAAGATGGAACAATGAAATATTATATTCGGGAAAAAGACAGCCGTATTTATGTGAATGCTGATTTACGGCCGAGAATGGACCGGATTCGATTGAAAAAGTACCTGGAAAAGGAAATAAAATGTCTGGAAGAAAATCAGAAGCTGATGGAGCGCATGATTTCGGGTTATAAAAAAACAGACTATGATACCATTAACGGTGAATTGAATGACGTTTACAAGGGAGCGTTCGTTCCGGCAGCTGGTGTAAATTGGAGGAATAACATTCCGCTTTTTACACAGTCGGAGAATCCTCTTTATCCGGAGGAACTGATACATACTACAAGTTTTGGACTGAAGACAAGGACGAAGGGGGAGATGGAGATTGCCGAGCTGCTGTATAAGCTTGGAATCCCGTTTCGATATGAAATGCGGTTGGAGTTGTTTGATGATGATGGAAAGGTCAAAATCGTTTATCCGGATTTCAGCATTCCTCTGGAAGATGAATGGTTTTTTATAGAACATCTTGGGTTGTTAAATAAAGAAAAATATGTGAAACGTAATGCCAAAAAACTCCATGAATATCACAGCAACGGAATTCTGATGCCGGGACAGCTGATTTTTACCATGGACGGGCCTGACGGCGGACTTGACGCAGGCCCGGTTATAGAGTTTCTGCAGAACATTCTTCTTCCTCGTCTTTGGAAGAGTGAGGCAGGCGGATTGGCAGCTGGCTGAGCCGGCTGCGGCGGCGCAGTGTAAGGCTGATGCCTACAAGACGGTTATAGGTACGGAAGAGCCACACCGGAATGGTATGATTTTTAATGCGGCTGCGGAGTGAATCGCTTCTTTCGGTACCGCCGGTTTCGATGATGCGGCGCCGGAGGATTGCTTCGATGAGATCGTTATTGCAGGTGATTTCTGCATCAAAATCTGTAAATGCACTTCCTACACAATCTTCGGAATGGGAGTCGGAGCCGCCCGTGCATGGCTTGTTCAGAAACTCGGCCATTTTCTGGGCCAGATAGTTGCTGGCATGATTGTCGCAGGCGTTGAAACCTTCGATAAAGTCAAATTCTTTCAGAAGGTGAGGAAAACGGCGGATTTTGCGGAAATGCATCAGGCTGCTGCTCTTGCTGCCAAAGGGATGGGATGGACCCAGAATGCCGCCGAAGTGGTGAACCAGGTCAATCAGTGTTTCCAGCTTCAGTCCGCGGACCTGCAGAACATCCAGCTGAATGCCGTCCGGCAGAATGACCAGAATGTGTCCGGCATCTTTGGTATCATATTCCACACCTTCCAGCACAACAAAATCCGGGACGGAATTTTCTTCTTCCTTCCACTGACGGTAACCTTTATAGGAATCATGGTCTGTGACCAGCATACCGCTGAAACCCTGTGCTTTCAGAAGCTCTATATAGCGGGAAAGAGGCACCTTGGCATCGATGGATCCCGCTTTTGTATGGCAGTGCAGATCGAATTTCATTTGCATACCTCCTTGGCAGTATTTTAATGGAATTACTGAAAAAAGACAAGGCGAAAAAATTGGAACGTATTTTTTGTCAATATCACAAAAAACTTCTTGCTTTCCAAAAACAAAAATAGTATAATAGCTCTGTTATAGGCTTACGGGGATGCTATGTTCATCTGTAAGAAAATGTTCTTACCTAGAGATTTCATGTAAGGCAGGAGGTGAATTGGAATATGGCACAGGTTATCGTAAGAGAAAATGAAAGCTTAGAAAGCGCTCTGAAGAGATTCAAGAGATCTTGCGCAAGAGACGGCGTAATGTCTGAACTGAGAAAGAGAGAGCACTATGAAAAGCCAAGCGTAAAGAGAAAGAAAAAATCTGAAGCGGCTAGAAAGAAAGCTAAGAAGTACTAATTAAAAAAAACTAATTAAGGTGATGATTTTTTAATGACTTTAAAAGAACAGTTAATGGCTGACTTTAAGGAAGCCATGAAAGCAAAAGACGAAGTGGCGAAGAACACAATCAGCTTTGCAAGAGCTGCTGTAAAGCAGTACGAAGTTGATAACAGAGAAGAACTTGACGATGCAGGAATCATTGCGATTCTGGCGAAGCAGGTAAAAATGAGAAAAGACGCCCTTGCTGATTTTGAAAAAGCTGGTAGAACCGATCTGGTGGAATCCTATAACGCTGAAATTGAAATTCTGTCCAGATACCTTCCGGAACAGCTGTCAGAAGATAAGCTGAGAGAAATCGTTGCGGAAGTTGCTGCCGGCCTCGGTATCGAAGGCGGTAAGCAGAATATGGGTAAGCTGATGGGACCAGTAATGGCTAAGGTGAAAGGCCTGGCTGATGGTAACGCAGTGAAAAAAGTAGTTCAGGAATTCCTGGGCTAAACCTGAATACGTAACATACGTAACAATGGACAACCTGGCTTCGGTCAGGTTGTTTTTATTTGTGCATACGGATAAAGGGACGCAGAGATGCGGCCTTTTTTTTGAATAATTGAAGGAAATCAATCATATATATAACAGAGACAGAATCCGGGAGGAGGGAAACTATGGGATTTTTTGATGAAATGATGCAGACAATGGACTTGCGTTGTCCCCGGATTATCCTGACAGACGAAATGGCAGTACTTGAAAATGTAGCTAATATTATCATGCTGAGTGAAACATCTGTCACAGTAAGCCACGGGCTTATCGGTGCCGCGGCCAGGAGGCTCACCGGGAAAGCCCCTTCGGTTTACACCACGATAACAGGAACGAACCTGGTGATTCGGGAAATCTGTGAAGGGAGGCTTCTCATTGGCGGCAAAATACAGCGAGCTGAGTTTTTTCAGCCACCGGATACACATTAGAATTGAGGGCATACGGCTGGACCGTCTGCTGGACAGTGCTCTGAATCAGGGACTGAATGTCAGAAGTCTTCGTATAATCAGCGATACAGAAGCTGTCTGCTGGGTCAGTGCCGGTGACTTGAAAGTACTTCGCCGCCTGGCAAAATCTGCATACCGCATCACGGTTCTTTCTGAAAAGGGGGCAGGCTTTGAAGTGCGTTCTTTTTTCCGGCGCCCAGTCCTGGCAGCAGGCTGTCTTCTGGCATTGGTGATAGTGATTCTTCAGTCTTTCGTGGTGGAAACGGTTGTAATAAACGGGTACCGGGGGATTCCGGAAAGTGAGCTGCTTCAGTGCCTGGAGGAACAGGGCATCCGCAGAGGCGTGTGGCGTCCCGGTATAGACTGGGCAGCTGCGGAGAAGACTATATACCAGAGATTTCCGGAAATCAGCTGGCTGCATCTGGCCTATGACGGCAGGATGGTGGTTTTGAGCATATCAGAAACCGAACATGAAATATATGAAAAAGATAAGCAGGATTTCGGACTGCCGCAGAAACAGAAAACCTATACGAACCTGGTTGCAGAAGCTGCAGGCTATGTGGAAACCGTCCAGCCATGGTACGGAGAAGCTATGGTGTCTGAGGGTGACTATGTGGAGAAAGGACAGGTGCTGATCAGCGGGTGCATTCCGCTGGAACCCACCACCTTTGCCCCGGAAGGAGAGCAGAAAACGGAATATTTTGTTCAGGCAAAGGGCGAAGTCTGGGCGAAGGTGCCGTACCGGCTGTCCTTTAATCAGGAACGGTATCTGTGGGGGGAACCTGCAGATCCGGAGGAGCCGGTAACTCTGAGCCGTGCAGAAAAGACACAGGCACAGGCGGAGCGGAAGACAGAACAGCAAATCCGCCTCTGGGCGAAAGAAAATCTCCCGGAAAGGGCAGAAATTATCAATAAAAGTTTGAAATTTTTCCCGGATGGAAATATAATAGAAGTGAGCGTCCTGTTAGAAGTACGCCAGCAAATCGCAAGTCCTCAGGAGGAATTCATTGGAACGGAAGATAACAATACCAGAAACAATTGACAGAATCGAACTGTTCGGAAATCTGGACAGCAACCTGGAAGCAATCAGGCAGGCCACCGGCGTGGATATTTTTCAGCGGGATGACGGTCTGATTCTGAAGGGAGAAAACCTGGATCTGGCAGAAGGCATTCTGGCCGAACTGGCTGCAGTGCTGCAGAAAAAGGAACCGCTGGACAAACAGAAAACAGCATATATCATCGGACTGAAGCAGGAGGGCCTTTCCTACAGCGACAGCAATGTGAGCAGAGATGTAATCTGCTTTACACATAAAGGCAAACCTCTGAAGCCGAAGACCGTAGGACAGAAAAACTATGTAAACAGCATCAGAAACAGGGATATTGTTTTCGGTGTAGGGCCTGCCGGTACTGGTAAGACCTATATCGCAGTAGCAATGGCCATTAACGCATATAAGAACAAGGAAGTGCAGAAGATTATTCTGGCCCGCCCTGCGGTGGAAGCCGGAGAACGGCTGGGATTCCTGCCGGGGGACCTGCAGGATAAGGTGGATCCATATCTGCGTCCGCTGTACGATGCTCTGTACGATGTACTGGGCAGAGAAGCTGCGCTTCGTCTGAAAGAGAAGGAAGTCATCGAAGTGGTGCCGCTGGCATACATGCGAGGCCGTACGCTGGATAACTCCTTTATTATCCTGGATGAAGCACAGAATACTACAAGGGAACAGATGAAGATGTTCCTGACCCGTATGGGCTTTGGCTCCAAGATGGTCATTACCGGGGATATTACCCAGATTGACCTGCCGAGAGGAAAGAAATCCGGTCTGGTGGAAGCCACCCGCGTACTGAAAAATGTGCGTGATATCGACTTCTGCTATTTAACCGATGTGGACGTTGTGCGCCATGAACTGGTAAGAAAGATTATCTGCGCCTACGATCAGTACTATAAGAAGTATCCGGACGAACTGGAAGAATAGGAGACGCTTATGAAGATTTATTTTGAAGAGGAGCATGTGGTAACCCGGGAGATACTGGATACCATGATGAAGGCAGCAGAAATCTGTATCGATGCAGAAAACATCGATGTGGAGCGCAGCGAAATCAGCGTGACTTTCGTGGATATGGAAGAAATCCACCAGCTGAATCTGGACTACCGTGGAGTGGACAGCCCGACTGACGTGCTTTCCTTCCCGCAGTTTGATGATCTCAACGATCTGCCGGAAGACGGAGAAATTGCACTGGGTGATGTAGTCATCTGTAAGCAGAAAGCAGAAGAACAGGCGGAAGAATTCGGCCATTCTTTCGAAAGAGAAATCATGTACCTGTTCGTGCACAGTGTGCTCCATCTTCTGGGATATGACCACATGGATGAAGATGAAAAGAAAATCATGCGCCGCCGTGAAGAAGAAGTTATGACAGAACTGGGTATCACAAGGGGGGATGTATAATGACAGACAGAGAATTGTTCCGTGCAGCCATGGAAATGACCCGCCGGTCCTATGCTCCATTCTCAAAATTCCGGGTAGGGGCTGCACTGCTGGCAAAAGACGGAACCGTGTACACCGGATGCAACGTGGAAAACTCCTCTTTTGGAGGCACAATCTGTGCAGAACGTACAGCCTTCGTGAAGGCAGTTTCCGAAGGCTGCAGAGAGTTTGAGAAGATTGCCATTACAGCATGTCCCGTACCGGAAGAAGGAGCGGAGGAAGCCTTTGTGGAAGCATGGCCCTGCGGCATCTGCCGCCAGTTCATGAAGGAATTCTGTGATGATGACTTCGTTATCATCACCGGAACCGGCGAAGAGACCATGAGATATATGACAATGAATGAAATTTTACCGGAAGGATTCCGGTTGTAGGAACATAGGAGAAAAGATTTGAAAACAGGTTTTATTGGAATTATCGGACGCCCGAACGTAGGCAAGTCCACTTTACTGAATGCAGTGCTTGGAGAAAAGATTGCCATCACTACAGACAAGCCGCAGACCACCAGAAATACCATCCGCGGAATTTATACCCGTGAAGAAACGGACACCGATGAAGGCTGTCAGATGATTTTCCTGGATACACCGGGGATTCATAAGCCGCGTACCAAGCTGGGCAACTTCATGACAGACACTGCCATCACTACCTTTAAGGAAGTGGACGTGATTCTGTTCCTGGTTGACGGCAAGATTGACAAGGGTCCGGGAGATAAGTACATTCTGGATATGATCAAGGACATCGACACTCCGAAGATCCTGGTGATTAATAAGATTGATAAGATGAATCCGGAAGAATTCCGCGAAATTTTCGAAGAATACGAAAACATGAACATCTTCGATGCAATCTACGGAACCTCTGCTCTGGAAGGTAAGAATGTACCGCAGCTGCTGGATAAGATTGAAGAATTTCTGGAAGACGGCCCGCAGTACTTCCCTTCTGATATGGTTACCGACCATCCGGAACGTTTCATCGTAAGCGAAATCATCCGTGAAAAGGTGCTGCTGTATCTGGAGGATGAAGTGCCTCACGGTGTAGCCATTGAAATTGAAAGCTACAGTGAAGAACCGACCATTACGAAAATCGGTGCGGTCATTTACTGTGAACGCAAATCCCATAAGGGCATCATCATCGGCAAGCAGGGCAAGAAGCTGAAGGGTATCGGCAAGAGCGCACGTATGGAAATTGAAGCGCTGATTGGTACCAAGGTGTTCCTGGAACTGTGGGTAAAGGTGAAGGAAAACTGGAGAGACTCCGACTTCGCCCTCGGAAACTTCGGCTATAAGGATCTGTAGAAAGGAGCCGGACATGGTTACCGATACGGAAGCAATTGTTCTCCGGCAGACCAGAACCGTAGGCGGCCGAAGGATGATTCTGCTTTTCAGCAGGAAGTTTGGCAAAATCAGTGTGGGAACCAGTCTCAATGAAGGCGGAAAGAACAAATCCGCCCTGGCAGTGCGCCCATTCACCAATGGCAGGTATGAGCTCTTCAAAGGAAGAGAAAGCTATAACCTGAACCATGCACAGGTACTGCAGAGTTTTTATGGAATCGGTGAAGATCTGGATAAATACATGGCAGCCAGCTACGTGCTGGAGCTGACCGAAAAAATTTTGCCGGATGAAATGCCCCAGATGAAACTCTACAATCTGCTGCTGGAGTTCATGGAGGAACTGGAAAACAGGGGAAAAAAGCATGAAACCCTGGTCATGGCTTACATGATAAAGGCTCTGGATATCCTGGGAAGCATGCCGCAGATCAGGGGGTGCGTATGCTGCGGGAGTACGGAGGAACATCTGAACCTGTTTTCCGTGAAAGAAGGGGGCATGATCTGCAGAAAATGTGGAGAAAACCTGAAGGAAGAAGACAGCCGCCCATTGATTTATGAGACAAATTTTGCTATAGTAGATATATTAGGGTATTTTCAAAAGCACCCGCTTTCCGCTTTCCGGAAACTGGCGCTGGAGGAAAAGACGCTGGAGAAACTGCAGAAGATTATGAAGCAGTACCTGGCGTATCATCTGGATGTAAAAGAACTGAAAAGCGAAGGTTTTTTCAGGGATGGATTATAATACAGGAGGTATGACAATGGAAATCACATTAGAAAAGATTGAACTGGTTAAGGACAGAACAGGCGTATCTTATAAGGAAGCAAAGGATGCTCTGGAAGCAGCGGAAGGCAGCGTAGTAGATGCGATTATTGCAATTGAAGACACCGTTGATGAAAAACCTGCAAAGAAGGTAAATGAAGCTGCCAACGAAACAGTTGATAAAATTAAGGACATGGTTAAGAAGGGCAATATCTCCAAGATTACCATCAGAAAGGATGAAGAAGTTCTGCTGAACCTGCCTCTGAATGCAGGTCTGGTAGGCGCGCTGCTGGCACCATGGGGTGTAATCGCAGGCATCATTGCAGCATTCGGTTTCAAGTGCCAGATCGAACTGCAGAAGGATGACGGTACCATCGTGGATATTTCCCAGAGAGCAGAAGAACTGGGTAAGGAAGTTAAGGAAAAGAGCTCTGTTGTAGTGGATGATGTGGTTGCAAAAGGTACTGAAGCATACAACAGCATTAAGGAAGCTGCAACAGAAAAAATTACAGAGCTGAAGAACAAGAAGGATGATCTGGATATCGAAGCGGAAGTAATTCTGGATGATCTGGAAGAAAAGCTGGAAGATCTGGCTGAAAAGGCTGAAGCAGCAGCGGAAGAACTGTGCTGCGAAGAAGGCGAAGAATAATTTGGACCGGTAAACTTTATTTAGTTAAGTTAACTCTTGATTTTATTAAAGAAAGAAGGTCTTCCGGGAAACCGGTTTATAAAAAACAGTTTATAATTTATACTTTAGGAGACAGATATTAAAATGAGCAGAGAAGTAACAATGGAAAAAATTGTAGCCCTGGCGAAGAACAGAGGATTTATTTTCCCGGGCTCTGAAATTTACGGCGGTCTGGCGAACACATGGGACTACGGTCCTCTGGGTGTTGAATTCAAGAACAACGTGAAGAAGGCATGGTGGAGAAAGTTCGTTCAGGAATCCAAGTACAATGTGGGCCTGGACGCAGCAATCCTGATGAACCCTAAGACATGGGTAGCTTCCGGTCACGTAGGCGGATTCTCCGACCCACTGATTGACTGTAAGGAATGTAAGTCCAGACACAGAGCTGACAAGCTGATTGATGAATATCATCATGAACAGGGTATTGAAATGGTAGTTGACGGCTGGTCCAACGAAAAGATGGAAAGCTACATTGCAGAAAAGCAGATTGCATGTCCTGAGTGCGGCAAGTCCAACTTCACCGGTATCAGACAGTTTAACCTGATGTTCAAGACTTTCCAGGGTGTAACAGAAGACTCCAAGGCTGAAATCTTCTTAAGACCTGAAACTGCACAGGGTATTTTCGTAAACTTCAAGAATGTGCAGAGATCCGCAAGAAAGAAGGTTCCTTTCGGTATTGCACAGATTGGTAAGTCCTTCCGTAATGAAATTACTCCAGGTAACTTCACTTTCCGTACCAGAGAATTCGAACAGATGGAACTGGAATTCTTCTGTAAGCCTGGTACTGACCTGGAATGGTTCGCATACTGGAAAGAATACTGTGTGAACTTCCTGAAGAGCCTGAACATGGATATGGAATGCATCAGAACCCGTGACCATGAACAGGAAGAACTGTCCCACTACAGCAACGCAACTACCGATATTGAATATCTGTTCCCATTCGGTTGGGGTGAATTATGGGGCATTGCTGACAGAACTGACTTTGACCTGACTCAGCACATCAACACTTCCGGTCAGGACCTCTCCTACATCGATCCGGAAACAAACGAAAGATATGTCCCTTATGTAATTGAACCATCACTGGGTGCTGACAGAGTTGCTCTGGCATTCCTGGTTGATGCATATACAGAAGAAGTACTGACTGATGCCAACGGCAAGGAAGATACCCGTGTGGTAATGAAGTTCCACCCTGCTCTGGCTCCATTCAAAGCTGCAGTGCTGCCTCTGGCTAAGAAGTTATCACATGTCGCAGAGCCTATTCATGAAGAACTGTCCAAGTATTTCATGGTAGACTATGATGCAGCGGGTTCAATCGGTAAGAGATATAGAAGAGAAGACGAAATTGGAACTCCATTCTGCATTTGCGTAGACTTCGAGACTGAAGAAGACGGCTGCGTAACCGTACGTGACCGTGACACTATGGAACAGGTAAGAATCCCTGTTTCCGAAGTGCGTGCTTACATCGAAGAAAGATTAGCATTCTAAGGCCTAATCCCGCAAAGCATTATCAGCCGGGCGGTATTAAGCTGTCCGGCTTGTTTTTTACTCAGAGAGTGGGAAACGGAAAACAAAGTGTCATGAATATGACAGAAATGGAGAAGTGTTATGATGAAGAAGTATGTTTATTCCTTTAATGAAGGTTCCAAGGAAATGAAGGGACTGCTGGGCGGTAAGGGTGCAAACCTGGCAGAAATGACCAAGATTGGTCTGCCTGTACCTTTCGGTTTTACCATTACTACAGAAGCCTGCAACCGTTATTATGAGGAAAATAAGACTATCGGTCAGGATCTGATCGATTCCATCTACGAAAAGGTGGCAGAACTGGAAGAAGTGACCGGAAAGAAATTCGGCAGTACTGAAAATCCGCTTCTGGTTTCCGTTCGTTCCGGTGCTGTAATCTCCATGCCGGGTATGATGGATACTGTACTGAATCTGGGTCTGAATGACCAGTCTGTAGAGGGTCTGGCTGCGCTGACCGAAAACAGAAGATTTGCTATGGACAGCTACCGCCGTTTCATTCAGATGTTCGGTGACGTAGTACTGGAAATTCCAAAGTCCAAGTTTGATAAAGTATTTGATGGTCAGAAGGCTGCAAAGGGTGTACAGTTCGACGTGGAACTGACTGCAGATGATCTGGCTGAAGTAATTGTTGGCTACAAGGAAATCGTAAAGGCAGAAACCGGCCGCGACTTCCCTCAGGAACCAAAAGAACAGCTGATTGAAGCAGTTCTGGCTGTATTCCGTTCCTGGAACAACGACAGAGCAATCCTGTACAGAAATCTGAATGGCATTGCTCACAACCTGGGTACTGCTGTAAACGTACAGTCCATGGTATTCGGTAACATGGGTGACACCTCCGGTACCGGTGTAGCATTTACCAGAAACCCTGCAACCGGCGAGAACAAGCTTTTCGGTGAATTCCTGGTCAATGCACAGGGCGAAGACGTAGTAGCCGGTGTAAGAACGCCAATGAACATCGAAATGATGGAAGAAGCTTTCCCTAAGGCATTTGAAGATTTCACCAAGATTTCTTCCGTACTGGAAAAGCACTATAAAGATATGCAGGATATGGAATTTACCGTGGAAAGAGGCAAGCTGTACATGCTGCAGACCAGAAATGGTAAGAGAACTGCACATGCAGCAGTTAAGATTGCTGTAGACATGGTGAAGGATCAGCTGATTGACAAGGCAACCGCAGTTACCAGACTGGAACCTGAGCAGATTGACCAGCTGCTGCATCCTATGTTTGATAAGAAGGAACTGGCTGCAGCAGCATCCATCGCAAAGGGTCTGCCTGCATCCCCAGGTGCTGCCTGCGGACAGATTTACTTCACTGCTGCAGACGCTGCAGCTGCTGCAGAAACTGGCGTAAAGGTAATTCTGGTTCGTGAAGAAACTTCTCCGGAAGACCTGGCAGGTATGGTTGCTGCAGAAGGTATTCTGACTGCAAGAGGTGGTATGACTTCCCACGCTGCAGTAGTAGCCAGAGGTATGGGTAAGTGCTGCGTAGCAGGCTGTTCCGCAATCCTGGTTGATGAAGAAGCAAAGACCATGAAGGTTGGCGATGAAACTTATGTAGAAGGTGACTTTATCTCCATCAACGGCGGTGATGGAAACGTATACGAAGGCGTTATCAAGACAGTGGAACCTGAAATGTCCGGTGACTTCGGCACCATCATGGAATGGGCTGATGAAATCAGAGAACTGAAGGTAAGAACCAATGCTGATAATCCGAGAGATGCTAAGCAGGCTCTGGAATTCGGTGCACAGGGTATCGGCCTGTGCAGAACTGAGCACATGTTCTTTGAAGAAGAAAGAATCCCTGCAATCAGAAGAATGATTCTGGCTGACACTCTGGAAGAAAGAGTTGCAGCACTGGATGCACTGCGTCCTTACCAGCAGGGTGACTTCAAGGCAATCTTCGAAGTAATGGGTGAACTGCCTGTAACAATCCGTCTGCTGGACCCACCATTACATGAATTCCTGCCTCACACAGAAGAAGAAATCAAGGCACTGGCTGAAATGATGGATGTAACTGCTGAAAAGCTGTCCGCGAAGGTAATTGAACTCCACGAACAGAACCCTATGCTGGGTCACAGAGGATGCCGTCTGGCTGTTACTTATCCTGAAATCGCAAAGATGCAGACTGAAGCTATCATCAGCGCTGCTCTGGAAGTGAAGAAGGAATCCGGCAAGGACATCATTCCGGAAATCATGATTCCGCTGGTAGGCGAAGTTGAAGAACTGAAGTACGTAAAGAAGGTTGTAGTGGAAGCTGCTGACCGTCTGATTAAGGAATCTGATATTGAAATGGATTACATGGTAGGTACCATGATTGAAATTCCAAGAGCAGCTCTGACTGCTGACGAAATCGCAGAAGAAGCTGAATTCTTCTCCTTCGGTACTAATGACCTGACTCAGATGACCTTCGGTTTCTCCCGTGACGATACCGGTAAGCTGCTCCAGTCCTATGTGGACAAGGAAATCCTGCCGGAAGATCCGTTCCAGGTAATCGACGAAAAGGGTGTGGGCAAGCTGGTAGGTATGGCATGCACCCTGGGCAGACAGACCAGACCAAACATCAAGCTGGGTATCTGCGGCGAACACGGCGGAAACCCTAAGACTATTGATTTCTGCCACAGAGTAGGCCTGTCCTATGTTTCCTGCTCCCCTTACAGAGTACCAATCGCAAGACTGGCAGCAGCACAGGCAGCAGTAAGAAACAAATAAATATACAAGGCAATATTTGCATATGGCCGGTGTCTGTTTTCTGGATACCGGCCTGTTTAATACCCGGAGAAAGGCGATGAAAAATATGAACGTGTTAATTACCTTCCCTGTAACAGATGAAAAACGAAAAGCAATTGAATCCACAGCCCCAGATGCAGAATATACCTATCTTGCAGGACATTTTGTGGGAGATGAGAAGACAAAACTGACAGAAGAACATCTGGAAAAGACCGATGTGATTCTGGGCTGCGTGCCTCCTGCCATGCTGCAGCACTGCCGCCGCCTGAAGTTCCTTCAGCTTGACAGCGCAGGAGTAAAACCTTACATCGGAGGAGCACTGCCGGAAGGTGCGGCCTTGGCCTGTGCTACAGGTGCCTATGGCCTGGCTATTTCCGAGTGCATGCTGGCAGGAATGCTCATGCTGCAGAAAAAGATGCTGCTGTACATGGATAACCAGAAAAAGCATCTGTGGAAGAAAGAAGGCATGGTAGGGTCTGTTTACGGTGCCACTGTACTCTGCGTGGGTATGGGGGAAATCGGCGGTGAATTCCTGAAGCGGTGCAAAGCATTAGGTGCTTACACCATCGGAGTAAAGCGTACTGCCGGTGAGAAGCCGGAGTGGGTGGATGAACTGTATACCATTGAAGAAGTGGACAGCCTGCTTCCGCGTGCTGATGTGCTGGCTCTGGTTCTTCCGGAAACACCGAAGACCTACCATATGTTCGATGAGGAAAGACTGGGCATACTGAAGAAAGATGCTATCGTACTCAATACAGGACGTGGAAATACAGTAGATAATCTGGCGCTGGCAAAGATGCTGGAAGAAGGCCGCCTGGCCGGCGCATGTCTGGATGTATTCGAGCCGGAACCTCTGCCGGAAGATCATCCGCTTTGGGATGCACCGAATACCATCATTACACCGCATGTGACCGGTGGATTCACTCTGCAGTATACCCTTGATAAGATTGCGGATATTTCTGCTGAAAACTTCCGCCGTTTCGTCAACGGACAGCAGCTGGTAAATGAAGTGGACTTCGAAGAAGGTTATGCTAAAAAATAAAACACATACATAAAGATAGAATCCCGGTTCGTGCTCCGAACCGGGATTTTTATAATCAGGATTATTACTTCGCAGGAGATACTTCAATAACCAGGTTGCTGAGCGGGAAGCTGCAGCAAGGATGAATGTAACCATAAATGTAGTCAGCCTCTCTGCGGCCGTCTACGCTCTTTGGTGTGTAAACGTCACCGGAAACCAGTCTGGAGTGACACCAGCCACATTCGCCGCTTCGGCAGTGTGCCGGCGCTGCGATGCCTGCAGCTTCCAGAGAGCGGAGAATGGATACGTCAGAAGATGCGGTGATGGTCTGTTCGTGACCTGCAATCCGTACAGTAATTTCAAACTGCGGAGCCACATCTGCAGGGTAATCTGCTTCTTTTGCAGGATTGAAGTATTCACCGAAGAGTTCATGGCGGATGAACTTCTTACGCAGGCCAAGGGAGGCAATTTCTTTGTCGACAAAATCGTACATTGCCTGAGGACCGCAGAGGAAGATGGAGTAGTCGCCTGCCGGAGCATACTTCTTAATCAGGTCTGCAGTAATGAAGCCCTTTTCACAGCAGCAGCCTTCTCCGCCGCAGCAGCACTCTGCAGTTTCATCACTAAGCACGTTTACCAGTTTGAACTTAGGTCCTTCCATCGCCTTGAATTCTTCCTGGAAGATTGCCTCCTCCATGGTACGGCTTCCGTACAGTAGAATCAGCTGTGCATCTTCATCGCCGTCTGCGATGGATTTTGCCAGGGAACGGAACGGTGTGATGCCGCTGCCGCCTGCCACGCCGATGATTACCTTGGCATCACGGAGAGGCTCGTAGGTGAATACCCCCAGCGGTGCAGATACAGTCACTTCCGTTCCAACTGTCCAGCTATCCAGAATGAAGTTGGAAGCAAGCCCTCCTTCAACGCGCTTGACAGTCAGAGCATAACGTCCTGCCAGTGCTTCTCTTGGAGAAGAGGAGAGGGAATAAGGACGGGTCATTTTCATGTTACCGATTTCCAGAGTAACGGACAGGTACTGGCCTGCGGAGAACCATGCCAGGGACTGAGTGCCGCGGGCAGGGTCAGCTTCCAGCCAGAAGGTTTTCACGTCTGCACTGATTTCATCAATCTGTGCCACCTTTACATACTGCACTTCAGGATGGAGTGCGTTTGCCAGCTGATTTGGCTTATAGGAATCGGCATCAGGCAAAGCTGCAGCAGGAGCTGCTTCAATTTTAGCCTGGCGGGTTGGATTCATCTTGGTGAAATCCATAGGATTCAGTTTACGAAGATTCGGTTTAGCCATAATTAAGCGTCTCCTTTCAGTCTCTTGGCGACACGCTTGCCGATGGTGTCACCGATGATATATGCACTGCTGTAGCCGTCGCCGCGGGTGTAGTGACCGCCGCAGAAGCTGAGGCCAGGAATTGCATAGTCTGTCTTTTCGCCTGCAATACGTGCCATCAAGTTATCCCAGCCGGAAAGCTTGTAACCGTAGATGGTTCCTTCCGGTGTGCCCAGATATCTTGCGAAAGTAACCGGAGTTGCTACGCTGATTTCTTCGATGTGCGGCATAATGGAAATGCCCAGAGTCTTTTCAGCATCTTCGATGTATTTCTTTGCCAGGTCATTCTTATACTTCTTGTATTCTTCCGGCTTCAGATCCTTCGGAACGTCGTCGCCGAAGATTGGCATGGTGAAGAACATGGTACAGGTGCCTTCCGGAGAAGAGTCCGGAATGACGTTGTTCAGGCAGTTTACGATATACAGACCGTCATCTGCACGGGTGTTGTACTGTGTTCTCGGATCTTCATTACCCATGATAAATACCGTATAGTCATCCAGCCCCAGTTCTTCTCTGGTGCAGTCCAGACCCAGGTAGATGGTGGCTACGGAGATGCCGAATTCTCTGGCATTGGCCAGTTTCAGGTTCTGCTCAGGAATGACTTCCTGCGGGCTCATGTTGAATACGTTGTTCGGAATCACATTGGAAATGACTTCTCTTGCATACAGTTTTTCACCGTTTGCCACAACGCCGGCAACACTTCCGTCTTCGTTGTACAGGAACTGGGTAACTTCACTGTTGTACCATACTTCGCCGCCGTGTTTCTGAATCACATCAATCAGGGATAAGCTGAGCTCGTGGCTGCGGTGCTTCGGCATGGCGGCACCGTCTACCATATAGCCATAGAGCATGTTGATATAATGCATTGCGTTCAGTTCATCGGTAGGAACACCCAGGTAGCCCCAGTAAGTATTCATGATGTTCTGTGCCTTTTCAGGGATTCCCAGGGCAGTCATAACTTCCTCTACACTGTGGCCTGCAGTACGCATGAAGTCCGTATGCTTCAGAAGCATAACCAGGCCGTTAGGATTGCCTTTGGTCGCATAGATATAGTCGGTTGCCGCATCCAGTTTCGGTTTCAGCATAATAAATGCTTTCACGGCTTCACGGCAGCCAGGTACGGCTGCTTCCATGCTGTCGCAGAATCCTTCGATTCCTGCAGAAAGACGCACGTCGTAGCCATTTTCACCCTTTACAATGGCACGAAGCAGATGACCTGTTTCATAACACCATTCAGGCTTGGCACCCAGATCTTCAAAGAGCTGGTAAACCTTATCCGGTTTTTCGGCAGTACCTACACTGCATAATTCATGGAGAGATGGTTCAAATTCGAAGCGGCCGCGTTTGAAACTGGTTGCACATCCTCCGGGGATGTTGTGTTTTTCCAAAAGCAGAGTCTTCAGTCCTTCTTTGGCGGTGTTGGCAGCAGCGGCCAGGCCTCCGTTACCGGCACCGACTACGATCACATCGTAGCGTTTTTCCATAATGATTCCTCCTGTCTGGGTAATCCCGCTTATTACATATAAATGTACAAAAAATTATACTCTCCTGTTATTAATATGTCAATATGCGCAGAAACGTTTGTTGTAACTAACACCAATTTATGATATAATATCACCCATCGAAACAACATTAACGGGAGAAAAAGACGATAATATGGCGAAAAAGCGTAAATATAAACCTTTGACCAGAAAAGCCAAGTTCCGTCTGGCACTGGTAATTGCGGCCGGACTGCTGATTCTTGCACTGCTGGTGGCAGCCCTTGTGTTTGCGGTGAAGGGGGTTGTGGCTCTGACCGGCAAAATCCGGGGCGGCGACGGAGGTGATACTCTGCCGACAGTGTCTCAGCAGGTGGATATGGATCCTCTGGCTACGGTAATCCTGGACCCGGGTCATGGGGGCAGTGACGGCGGTGCTGTGGCAGAATTTGAAGGAGTAGAAGTCATTGAAAAGGATATCGATGCAGCTGTTACTGAAATGGTAAAGGTACTGCTGGAAAGAGATAATATAGAAGTGATTCTTACCAGAGATGAAGATGTGGACATGGACCTGAAGGAAAGGACCAAGTTTGCAAATGCAGCTGGTGCGGATCTCTTTGTCAGCCTCCACTGCAATACCAGTGAGGATGCATCTGCCAGCGGACTGGAATGTTACTATGAAAAGCAGGGTGACAAGGGCAAAGAACTGGCGGCGAACATTATGGAAGCTGCGTCAGACACCGGTAAGATAGAAACCAGAGAACTCCGTACAGAGATGATGTATGTGGTGCGTTTCACCGATATGCCCGCAGCTCTGGTAGAGATGGGATTCATGACTAATGATGAAGAACTGGAGAAACTCTGCCGGGCCAGCTATCAGCAGATTCTGGCGGAAGCCATTGCAGATGGTATTCTGAAGACATTGGGAATCAGCGAAGCATAAAAAGCTGAAACCCCTTGCATAATTTTATGACAGTGCTATAATAGACACTGTTTACGGGATGTGGCGCAGCTTGGTAGCGCGCTTCGTTCGGGACGAAGAGGCCGCAGGTTCAAGTCCTGTCATCCCGACCATATGAAAACAGCCGCCCACTGGGTGGCTGTTTTTGTTTTAGAAAAGGGATGAAAGACTTGAACCTGAGAAGGCGGGGACGAAAGTGAGAAAGCCCAGTGGGCTTTCGAACCGGCCCCGGTCTGAGGCGGCTGAATGAGCAGCCGAGGAGGCAGCACGGAACGTGCGGTCAAGTCCTGTCATCCCGACCATATGAAAACAGCCGCCCACTGGGTGGCTGTTTTTGTTTTAGAAAAGGGATGAAAGACTTGAACCTGAGAAGGCGGGG
>JAFYNS010000068.1 GCA_017556505.1 Bacillota bacterium
CGTCAGGCTACGATTTCGCTATTGCTTCTTCTCGCCCACACCTCACGATGTGAACCTTGCAAATTGCTATCGGGTTCGTCGCAAGCTACGCCCCTTAGGACTTTCACCTTAGACTGTCAGCATGCCCGTCATACCTAAAAATACCGCCCCGGTCACCCGAAGCGGTATTCATTACGTTTTATCACGATGTCAGATATTAAATTCCAAATTCTTCGAACAGCTGCGCCTGAAACTCCGCATCTGCAGTCGATTTTTTCAGGTCATCGAAACGGTTCAGTTCCAGAAGCTTCTTGTTCAGGGTATTCACCCGTTCCTGTCCAATCGCAGTTCCCTGGTTTAATCCCTGGCTCAGACCTGCCTCGAACCCGTCCTCTCTGGACATTTCGATGGCCTCTTCCTGTGTGATTTCGAAATGCAGTATGTCAATGATGCTTTTTCCGTGCTTTTCCATCAGTTCCACCAGAATCCCTTTCTCCAGGCAGATTTCCACAATCTCCTGCATTGCCCGGTGAGTCACCGGTCCTTTTGCCTGATAGCTTCTCACGAGAGAAACCAGCTGACTGTACTGAGCTAGTGTCGGAGATTTCTCCAGCAAATCACAGTTTGCTCCCTCATTGACATTATACACCATTACGGACAGATTTAAAAGCGATTCTCCTTCACCAAGGAAACAATCTGAAAGTTCCAGTCTGGTAACCGGAGGCAACGGGGCCAACCCATTATACAGCACGATAAATGCCGGCCGTGGAAGTTTTACCAGTCGTTCCTTGTAAACAGCATCCGCTTCAAACATCCCCTACCAGATTTCTTTGATATACATCAGATCCCGCAGCGGCATATTGGGGTTCACCGTGGACTGGTGCTCCGAAAGGACCACGTACTTGCCCGCCAGTGTAAAGGAAATATCGTTCTTCTGAGTCTTATGAAACACCTCTTCAATGGTATTAATATCAATCTCCGTGTCCGGCGGATAGTCCGTATCAAAAATCGCATTATACAGTTCAATCATCTTCTCCGGTTCCCCGAAAACCAGCCGAAAGACGCTGTCTTTATAATTTCTTTGCAGAATATTCTGCTCATCTGTTTGTTTGCTCATACAGTCCTCCTTCTTGTATGGAAAATGTAAGAATATGGTAGCACAAACAAAATTTATTTTCAGTACAGTTTCAGATTTTTTTCAGACAAATTTCCGACAAAGACATTCAAATTTCAACATTTTTCGACAATTTGCCTATTTCTTCTTCCACGGTTTCTCATCATCGCTTGCCTTGAAGTTGTAAACTGGCTTCATGATGTCGATGATGTCCACGGTGTCTGCGATGACGTCGATGATGGCATCGATGGACTTGTAGGCCATTGGGGCTTCGTCCAGGGTCTTTTCGCTTACCGATGTGGTGTAGATGCCTGCCATGGCTTCTTTGTAGGCTTCCATGGAGAGGGCTTCTTTGGCTTTGGTTCTGGACATGAGGCGGCCGGCACCGTGTGGTGCGGAGAAGTTCCATTCCGGATTTCCGCGGCCTACTGCGATGACGGAACCGTCGCGCATGTTCAGCGGAATCAGCACCTTTTCTCCTTTGTGGGCTGCGATGGCGCCTTTGCGGAGAATCATTTCGTCGGTATCGATGTAGTTATGGATGGTGTGGAAGGCTTCCACGGCAGTCATTCCGGTACGCTGCAGAATGATTTCTGCCATCTTTTCTCTGGACTTTCTGGCAAAGGTCTGGCAGATTTCCACGTCGTGGAGGTAGTCCTCCAGGAAGGAGCCGTAGAGCCAGCAGATGTCTGCCGGTACTTCCAGCTGCTGCGTTTCATAATTATCCTGCAGTTCCTTCAGTGCCTTCTGAATTTCACTGCGTCTTCCTTCTGCCTTGTAGGTCTCGATAATTTCGTCTCTCTGGCGGAAGAAATCTTCCTTGCCCATATGTAAGTCTATGGCCAGCTGCTGGTAGATTTCTGCCACCTGCTTGCCCAGGTTCCGGCTTCCGGAGTGGATGATCAGGTAGTAGGTTCCGTCTTTGGACACTTCGATTTCGATGAAGTGGTTGCCGCCGCCCAAAGTCCCCAGGGACCGTTCCAGTCTCCTGGTATCTCTCAGCTGACGGTAGCAGCGGAGATTTTCCAGATCAAAACGTTCCAGTCTGCCTTCCCACACGTTCATGCCGGATGGGATAAAGTGTGCCGCTTCGTCAACTTTCTCGAAGTCGATTTCACGGTCCGCCAGCTTCACGGTGTACATGCCGCAGCCGATATCGACGCCGACGATGTTCGGACATGCTTTGCCGGATATGGTCATAGTGGTGCCGACGGTGCAGCCCTTGCCAGCGTGAACGTCAGGCATAATGCGGACCTGGCAGCCCTCGGTCAGTGGGTAGTCGCACATTCTGCGGATCTGCTCGATGGCCTCGTCCTCGACCACCTTGGCGTAGCAGATGGCGGTATTCAGTTTGCCCTTGATTTCTAACATGGCGGGCCTCCTTTCGTATCTAAGCCGCTATGTTTTCATAGCGTGGATTTTCTAAAACTTTCATCATGAATGCATATGGAGAGATGTTCCCTCCCGCAATCATTTCGAAGAGTCTTGGTGTCGCACCAGATACCAGTGCTACGCCCTGCTCGTTCATTTTTACCGGCTGCTGGCGGTTTCTGCTGGCCACGTTCCAGAACACCACTTCAGGCAGTTTGTAGCCGGCGCGCTCAAACTTGATCTTTGCGCTTCTGAAATTGGTGGCGGAAGAGTTGGCCATGCAGCGGTCAAACTCCATGTCGGAGATGATGACCAGCTTGGCAGGCAGTTCCTCCTGTGGCAGGCGGTTCTTCACTGCGGTGGTTAAAATCAGGTCGAACACAGCTTCCAGGTTTGTGTTGGCTACTTCCTCGAAGGATGCAACATAGCGGAGCTTATCCGCAAAAGTTTCTCCCTTGATTTCGATGAGCTGCGGGCGCTCGGAGAACTCGATGAAGTGATTTCGGAACGCCCCCTTGTTTCGCTCCGCAAAATATAATCCCAGGGACAGTGCCACTGCGGCTGGTGCAGGATTGAAGCAGCTGTACATGGATCCGGAGGTATCGATGACCGCCAGGGCGTTTTCGTCACCGCCGAAATCAGGCAGTGCATTCCAGGTGGCATTGAGGGCCGCCTTTTCTTCTGCACTTACAGTTCTCATATAGCTGCCGTCGTCCTTGTACCATCCGGAAGTCAGGAAAGGTCCCACCAGTTCGTATGGGGAAACATTATCTGCTTTCAGTACTGCTTCGCCGGATTCCGCTCTGTGCAGAAAGTTCTGGTAACGTTCGCCGTCGTTGCGGATGAAGGCTTTGCGGTACTTAAACAGGGCACGGGATGTCTGCTTTTCGTAG
>JAFYNS010000069.1 GCA_017556505.1 Bacillota bacterium
AACAGGCCATATTGAAATCATAACCCATCTATGATAAACTGAAACCAATCTATACTGCGAGGTAAACGCTATGTCTAAAAAATCATATACAACCCTTCCGCCCATCACCAGCGTGGAAGAAATGAAAACCGAAATTGACCGTGCAGGCGCATGGTTTTTCACAGAGTTCATGGAAGAAATCACTGATAATTACGAGCAGTTCCGTACCAAAGAACTGAAGAATCAGTACATAGACTGGTTCTACAACTGCTGCTTTGCAGGCCGCGGTACGAAAAAAGAACTGCTTGAAAAGATCAATACGGCAATCCGCATCATGGAGTCCGGACTCACTGAAACTGCCATGGAATATGCTGCATCCAAAGGAGCGGAATAACCATGAATACGGAACAGATAGAACGAATCCGCCGTATGGAACAGGTGCTTGATACTTCATCGGAAGCAGTCTCTGCTCTTGCATCTGCGCTGGAACAATACCAGGCACTCCTGCCTTCCCTTCAGGAACTGGCAGAATACTACAGCAGTCCCCTGTGGGTGGAAGATTTTGAAGCGGACGAAGCCGGAATACTGCCTGCAGACCTGAAGCGAGGTGTGCTCTCTGAAGACGCAGTTTATGACCTGCTCTGCAGCCACAGCCATCTTATAAAAGAACTGAAAACCATCATTGAAAAGAATCGGAGGTAATCCCATGAAAAAGAATTTCGGTGCTGAAACCTGGTTATATCCAATGCCGGTATTCATCATCGGTACATACAATGAAGACGGCACCCCGAATGCTATGAATGCAGCCTGGGGCGGTACCGCCAACTCCAATAAAATCGCCATCTGCGTGGACCGGAATCATAAGACCACCGAAAACTTCCTGAACCGCAAGGCATTCACCGTGGCCATCGCAGATGAAACAAACGTTATTCCTTCCGATTATGTAGGCATCGTTTCCTGTTTCGATGTCCCTGACAAAATCTCCCGTGCCGGCCTGACTCCTGTGAAGAGCGAGTTCGTCGATGCGCCTGTTTTCGAAGAATACCGCATGACGCTGGAGTGCCAGATGGTAAGTTATGATCACGATTCTGAACTTCTCATCGGGGAAATCGTAAATGTTTCCGCTGACGAATGTGTGCTTGGTGAAGACGGTTTAATTGACATCATGAAACTGAAACCAATCAGCTACGACCCGGTTCATCACGGGTACCACATTATGGGAGATAAGGTCGGAACAGCTTTTTCAGATGGGAAGAAACTGGATCTGTAATTTCCAGAAATTCTGGCATATTTTAATAAGGAACCCAGTAACCGGATGGGATTATATCGCATTCCCGGTATTCTGGAGCAATCTGCACAAAAAAACTCCGCTTTCCTGCTACAGAAAACGGAGTTTTGTATTTTATTTTCCCCTTTTGATATAAGTCCCCTTAAATGAGATTTCTAAAGTGCAGCACAAAATTCCTGTGCCATATCACACTCAATAGTCACACCCAGTTTTTCCAGGGAAGCCTGCAGTGCTGCCAGTGTAGCTGTAACTTTTTCTTCCCGGGCATTTTCACCCATGTGACCGATACGTACCACCTTACCGGCCAGTACATCGAAGCAGCCGGAAATCATAATATTATGGTCCGCCTTCATGGCTTCTAAAATATCATGATCTGTAATACCATCCGGTACACAGACAGCAGTTACCGTCTGGGCCCAGCCTTCGGTTACATACAGCTTGAGACCAGCCTTCGTCACAGCTGCACGGGTTGCAGCTGCAATACGGTCATGGCGGTCATAAATCTCGTCCTTCATTTCGAAATATGCATCCAGTGCTTCTCTCAGGCCATAAATGTCGCTGATTGGCATGGTGTAAGGGAACCACTGGTTTTCATAGTAATCCCGGAAATTCAGAAGATTGCAGTAGAAAGAGGCAATCGGCGTATTTCTGTTTTCCATGGACTTCCATGCACGGCCGCTGACCCATACCATGGTCAGTCCCGGAGGCGCGGAGAGAGCCTTCTGAGAACCACCGCAGAGAATATCAATACAGCTGTTTGACAGATCCAGTTTGCAGCCAAACAGACCGGCCACAGAATCCGCTACCGTCATGATTCCGTGGGCATCCAGGATTTTGCTGAGGGCTTCCACATCGTTGAGCACACCGCTTGGCGTGTCACAGTGTACCACAGTCGCATACTTGAAGTTGTCGTCCTGCTGCAG
The DNA here is from genome assembly GCA_017556505.1 of Bacillota bacterium. Classification (GTDB taxonomy): domain Bacteria; phylum Bacillota; class Clostridia; order Peptostreptococcales; family Anaerovoracaceae; genus RGIG7179. The sequence continues at coordinate 2,191 of JAFYNS010000069.1, forward strand.
GAAACGTTCAAGCTCTGCCGGATCCACAGGCTTGTGATAGTCGGATACAAAAGCAACCGGCTCACCACCATAAATCTTCACAAAGTCAGCAAATCCCTTTCCGAACACGCCGTTGTCAATAATCAGAACCCGGTCCCCCGGCTCAGTCAGAGACGCACAGGCTGCTTCCAGTCCCAGAATCCCCTCTCCGCAAAGCACCAGTGCCTGATGCGCCTGCGTATGCAGTGCTTTTTCAAAAAGCCCGCAGGTTTCTTTATAGAAATCATAGAATGCCGGATCGATGTCCGGATTGGTGCATTCCAGGCTTCTTGCCATTCTTACTCTTTCGCTGACCTGTGTTGGTCCTGCTGTCATAATCTCATACATTTGATCACCTCGTATACGATAGAATCTGTGTTTAAATAAACTTAACGTACTTTCTCAGCCGTTCGATAAACAGAAGTACGATGATACCGGCAACACCCACCTGAAGCACGTTTCCCGGAATGGAACCCAATGGTGCCACCCAGTTTCCATAAAGAATCACTTCTGCTGCATAATATCCGACTATCTTGATAATCAGCGCCAGGAGAATGGATACAATATTGTTGACAGCAGTATTGTGAATTGGTTTTTTCTCTGCCATAAGACCGACTACATAACCCATAGCCCCCACGATTACAAAGGTAAACGGAGCCCATGCGGTCCATCCGCTCATTAAATCAAAAAGTCCCATTCCAAAAGCACCTGCAGCTGCCCCGGTTTTACGTCCGAAAAGCATAGCCCCTACAAACAGTGGTACATTTCCCAGATGAATCAGTCCTCCGCTTCCCACAAGAGGCAGGCGGATATTAATCAGCCAGGTTGCTACATAGGTTAATGCGATGAATAAAGCGCATATTACAAGATCAAAAGTTTTACTTCTCATATTTGTCATTGGTGTCACTTCCATTTCTCTTTCTTTATATTTACCGGCAAAATTATAATACACCATATCTGACTGTTTTTAAATATGCAATTTTGTATTTTTTAATAAGTACAGTTTATGTTTTTTTCATTAAAAAATAAAATTGTACTTATTATTCTCCTGATCAGTGAACAGGTCAGCATTATTTCTAAACCAGCGTCAGCATGTCCGCCGGATGGTTCACCAGAATATCTGCTCCGTGTTCTTTCAGAAAAGTTTCACTGCGGAAGCCCCATGTTACACTGATGCAGTCCATTCCTGCATTACGGGCGGTTTCAATGTCAACATCGGAATCTCCCACATAGACCGCATCCTTGCGGTCTATCCCCAGTACACGGAGCACTTCATTGACGGAATCAGGCGCAGGTTTTCTTCTGATTCCCTCCCGCTCACCAACTGCGAAATCAAGAAGTCCATCAAAATATTGGCAGCATAGCGTCTGCACACCGAAGTCGGCTTTATTGGAAACTACTGCAAGACGGACAGAGTTTTGCCGTAACTCGTAAAGCAACTTCAAGATGCCATCATAAGCCTTCGTTTTATCATTACAGTGAACTGCATAATATGACTTGAATTCAGAAAATACCTTTTCGATTTCTGCCGTATCAGTTCCCTCCGGCACAGCACGTTCAATCAATTTATGTATCCCGTTCCCCACGAACCGGCATACTTCATCAATGGAACGTTCCGGCATTCCGCAGGTACGCAATGCATAGTTGGTACTGTCTGCCAGATCCTCCAGCGTATCAAGCAACGTACCGTCCAGATCGAAAATAACCAGTTTATATTTCATAAGATCTCCTCCTCCCCCTTCACAAAAAACAGGCTGCCTCACATCGTGCGGCAGCCTGAGAATTCTATATGGTTTACTTATATTCTTCTCTCAGAACCTTGATCAGTTCATCGATTCTATGCACAACCTTCACGAAGTCTTCTTCCTTATAGCCTCTGGTGGTCATCGGAGCAGTACCGATTCTTACACCGGATGTTTCCTTCGGAGTTCTCTTTTCACAAGGTACGCAGTTCTTATTCAGAGTGATGCCGATTTCGTCACATCTTTCCTGCAGAACTCTGCCGCTGAATGGTTCATCTGACAAATCCAGCAGAATCAGGTGATTGTCAGTACCGCCGGTAACAACCTTATAACCCAGCTTGATAAATTCATCAGACAGAGCTTTACAGTTTCTTACCACCTGGTGAACGTATTCCTTATATTCAGGAGTCTGTGCTTCTTCTGCACAGACAGCCTTACCTGCGATTACGTGTTCCAGAGGGCCGCCCTGTGCATAAGGGAATACTGCAGAGTCAATCTTCTTAGCCAGTTCAGGACGTCCGAAAATCAGACCGCCTCTTGGACCTCTCAGGGTCTTATGGGTAGTGGTTGTGATGATATCAGCATGGCCGAATGGAGACGGATGTGCACCACCTGCAACCAGGCCTGCGATGTGAGCCATGTCCACTACGAAATATGCACCAACTTCTCTTGCGATTTCAGCAAACGCTGCAAAATCAATGGTTCTGGAATATGCAGATGCACCGGTCAGAATCATCTTCGGACGGCATGCCAGAGCCTTCTTTCTAACGTCTGCCATATCGATGTAACCTCTTTCATCTACATCGTAGAATACCATATTATACAGCTTGCCGCTGAAGTTTACAGAAGAACCGTGAGTCAGATGCCCTCCGTTGTCCAGAGTCAGGGACAGGATTGTATCTCCAGGATTCAGAATCGCCTTGTATGCAGCAAAGTTTGCCTGAGAACCGCTGTGTGGCTGAACATTTACATGGTAGTCAGTGTTAAATACCTTTCTCCACTGGTCGCAGCAGTATTCTTCCAGCTCATCCACAAACTCAGTACCGCCATAGTAACGGCTGGTGTTTCCGGAAGTTCTTACATAAGGATAACCTTCCGCATACTTCCAGGACAGACAGCTGCCGCATGCTGCCAGAACTGCTTCAGAGCAGTAGTTTTCAGAAGCGATTAATTCTACATTATTCTTCTGACGGTTGTACTCTTTTTCAATCAGTCCGCCTACAACAGGAGAAGTCTTCTTGATGAATTCAAAATTATCTACATTGTAGGTGTTGCTGTCTTTTCCGTTAATATCAAACATGATTCTATCCTCCAAATCATCTAAAAAATAATCGTCTTAATTATAGCACTCTCCCATCTGTGATTCAAGAGTTGTTGAAAAACATTTGACAGAATGCCGGGTAATACAACGAAACAGGGAGCCCTGGCTGATTTCAGCCTGGACTCCCTGTTATTTTAAAGAATATGTAGTTAGCCGAGTATTTTCTGAATCATGGTGGAAATAATGCTTACCCCATTGGTCAGTGCCCTCTTATCGAAATTCATGGCTGGGTCATGAAGTCCCGGTGTCAAGTCACAGCCCAGTCCCAGGAAAGTAGCCTTCAGTTCCCGTTTTGTAAACGGATAGATGGTAAAGTCATCGCCGCCCGGAGTATCTCTGACAGTCATGGTGCCCTCAGAGCCGAGGACTTCCGTAATTGCTTCAGAAGCAATCTTTGCCATGTGATCGTCAATGATACCTGCAGGTAGACCGGGGATAACCTCAATCTCTGCTTCGCAGCCTACTGTTGCAGCTCCCGCAGTGATTGCCATCTTTGCCTTTTCAATCAGCTCATCCATGACCTCATTGGTGTTTGCCCGCAGGTCCATACCAACTTTGCCGGTACCCGGAACTGAGGAATTGTTCAGACCATCTGCATGAACAGATGTGAACTTAATGGACCATGGAATGGACGGATCAACCCAGATTGCATTGACTGCATTAATGACAGCAGCAATGGCATCAATCGGATTTTTGCCCAGGTGCGGTCTGCCCGCATGAGTTCCTTTTCCTTTAATTTCTGCCAGAATCGTGTTCAGTGCGCTGTGTCTCATGCCAGGGATTGCCTGACCCAGACGAAGCTCACTGGCAGGTCTCAGATGAATCCCAATGAGCATGTCCACATCGTCAATGACACCTTCGCTGACCATGGCTCTCGCACCGCTTGTTTCCTCGTGCTCTTCAGAAGGCTGGAAAATCAGCTTCAGAGAGCCTTTCTTAACAAGCCCTGCTTCCTTGGCCATAATACCGGAGAATAAACCCATGGTTGTGTGTGCATCATGTCCGCAGGAATGAACCATCTGGATTTCGCCATCGATAAGATGTTCTACGGCATCAATATCCACTCTGACTCCAAGTACAGGACCTTCCACTCCACTGTTTATGTAAGTCACCAGGCCTGTACCTGCAATTCCGGAAGTAACTTCGAAACCGTATTTTTCCAGATATTCCTTCAAAAAACGGGAAGTTTTGAACTCCTTCGTGGAAAGTTCAGGAATTGCGTGAAGTTCGTTATAGACTTCGAGGATTTCATCATTTCTGCTTTGAACCAGTTCTTTTAAACTACTCATAAATCCTCAATCCTCTCCGTAAATTAGAATGGACCGTAGTTGATTGCAGATGCAACAACCAGCATGATGGAACCCATAACAATCCACAGCGCAACCATCTTCCAGTTGTACTTCAGCCACTTTTCGTAAGGTACGTTTACGATACCCAGAGCACCCAGCAGAGCGCCGGAAGTAGGAACGATCTGGTTGGTGAATGCGTCACCGTAAGTAACAGCCAGTACAGCAGTCTGTCTGGTGATACCCAGAATGTCTGCTAAAGGAGCCATGATAGGAACCATGGTGGAAATCTGGCCGGAACCGGAAGGAATGAAGAAGTTGATTACTGCATTAACCCAGAAGATACCTACAGAGGTAACAGCATTAGGCAGTACTTCCAGTGTACCAGCAGCATAGTATACGATGGAGTCCAGGATCTGACCTTCTGTTAAGATAACCAGAATAGCACGAGCCAGACCGATTACCAGAGCACCGAATACGATATCCTTTGCACCAGCTACGAATGCGTTAGCACCAGTCTTTGTGTCAACACCGCCGATGAGAATGGATACAACACCAATGATCAGGAACAGAGCACCCAGCTCAGTGGTGTACCAGCCATATGTCATTACGCCCCATACCATTACGATCAGGCCAATGGCGAAAGCAACCAGAACCAGCTTATGTCTGGTTGTGAAAGGTGTTTCTTCGATAGACTTAACGTCCAGGTCAGGTCTTTCTAAACCATACAGATAGCTCTTGGTAGGATCTGCTTTCACCTTCTTTGCATAGTTCATAACCCATGCAACAGAAATAGCCAGGAAGAATACATAACCAACAGTTCTTAATCCTGCACCGGAGTACAGAGGCAGTTCAGCAATACCCTGACCGATACCGGTTGTGAATGGGTTCAGCATACCACCTGCGAAACCAGCACATGCACCGGTGGATACCATTGCTACACCAACAATATCGTCCCAGCCGAAACCTCTGGAAATCATGCAGGCAATCGGAATGAATACAATCAGTTCTTCTGCAGCACCGATGGAGAAGCCTAAAACGGAGAACAGGAACATAACAGCAGGAATAACCAGCTTTTCTCTCTTCTTCATCAGGCTGATGAATCTTACTACACCACCGTCGATAGCGCCGGTACATTTAATCATTGCGAACGCACCGCCGATGAGGAATACGAAGAATGCAATACCTGCGGCCTGTGTCATACCCTTAGGAATAGCCTGTACCATTGCCCAAGGATTTACAGGGGTGTTTTCCACGAAGTGGAAGGATTCAACGTCAGGAACGCTCTTTCCTGTGTTAGGGTCCTCTACTCTGTCATATGCGCCCGCAGGAACGATATAAGTCAGAATCGATACTACGAGAATTACACAGAGAATCAGAACATAAGTGTGAGGGACACTGAAGCCCTTCTTCTTTTTCTTGTCCATAATAATATGAACCTCCTTAAAAATAATTGATTATTATAACAATTGCTTGTATAACCTGGATTAATATTGTTTATCTGTCGAAGTAAGACATGAATCTGCCCAGTCTTCCATTGACAATATTGCCATCTCTTAGGGCTTCCTGACCGCCGATGAATACATATTCGATACCTTCCGGCTTCTTCAGTTCAGAGAAGGTAGCTCCGTCAATGATGGTTTCAGGGTCGAAAATGGTGATATCCGCATCACAGCCGATTTCAATTCTGCCCTTTGCAGAAAGTTCCAGTCTGTCTGCCGGACGGATGGTCATCTTGCTCAGTGCATCAATCAGGGAAAGAGCCTTTTCTTCTCTCACGTACTTACCCAGAACTCTTGGGAAAGTACCTGCAGCTCTTGGATGACCCTTGCCGCCGTTCAGCAGTGCATCGCTGGCGACCATACCGTTGTGGTGAACCACTGCATCGCGGATTTCATCTTCATTCATTACGAAAGCAACGGCCAGCATGGTTGGATAGTTTGCTCTTGCGTCTTCAAAGATTTCCTTCGTACAGCGAACGTTTCTGTATGGTTCAGAGGTCAGCAGAATATCTTCGTAAGTCTTGCCCCAGCTTTCGAAGCAGCCATCGTCGAATACTGCAGAACCGATTCTGGTGGAGAATGCCGCATATGGATAGGTGTCATAATCCAGCTTAGGGTTTCTTTCCATTGCTTCATCAATCAGCTTCAGGCATACGTCCATGGTACCCATGGCAGAGCAGCTGGAAAGGTGAGAAATCTGGAACTTCTGCGGAATACTTTCAGAAATTCTGATCATTTCATTGACTGCGTCGATGGAGCCCTTGCTGTCATCTCTGTAGTGAGCAGTTACGATATGATGAGGATCGTCAGAAATTTTGATGGCATTGATCATTTCTTCGAAAGTGATCGCAGGATCATATTCGATACCGAAGGAAATGCCGTAAGCACCTTCTGCCATATCTGCCTTCAGATCTTCCAGCAGCGGAATCTGCTGCTGCGGGCTTACTGTGTCGTACTTGCCGTAGCCATGGCGTACTCTGCAGGAGTTGTAACCTGCCAGCATGATATAGTTAACCGGCGCACCACCCTTTTCCTTGAGGACACGCTTGAATTCCTTCAGAGGCTGTCTGGAGTTGCCGCAGTTGCCGCCAACTGCTGTAGTTACACCCATTTCCAGCATCATGTTGGAAATAATATATTCTTCTCCGTCCACGCCGAAGTTTTCTTCATGCATATGGATATCGATAAAACCAGGAGAAACAACCTTTCCTTCCGCATCGATTACGCGGGATGCTTCCGGCTGCTCGTCCCCGATATAAGCAATTTTGCCCCCGCTCACGCCGATATTCTTCTTTACCATTTCGCCTGCTGCGAAATCAGGATAAATACCATTTACAATTATGAGATCGTACATAACTAAAATTCCTTTCTGATTACAAAGTTGATATCCTGTACATTAATTTATCGAAACGGAATGAAACGTCCTCTGCGTCCATTCACAATATCTCCGTCTTTTAAAACAATTTCACCGTCCATAATCACGTAATCGATGCCCACAGGCTTCTTCAGCTGCAGGAAGTCTTCCTGGTCACAGACAGTTTCAGGATTGAAGATGGTAATGTCTGCATCACAGCCTTTTTCCAGACGGCCTTTGTGTGTCAGACCCATACGGTCTGCCGGAAGCACTGTCATTTTTCTTAAAGCATCGTACATGGAGATGGAACCTTTTTCACGGACGTATCTTCCCAGCACTCTTGGGAAGGTACCTGCGGCACGGGGATGTCCGCTGCCGTTCTGCAGAACACCGTCACTGGCAATCATACCCTTCTTATTCACAATTGCTGCTTCAATTTCGGGTTCATTCATAACAAATGCCACACAGAACATCTGCGGATGATTTTCTCTTGCATCCTTAAAGATTTCTTCGGTGCAGAACACATTCTTATATGGTTCATTGGTCAGCAGAATGTCGCTGTAATCCTTGCCCCATTTTTCAAAGCATCCATCATCAAACACTGCAGAACCCACTCTGGTGGAAAATGCATGATACGGATAGGTATCGTAATCAAGCTTCGGGTTACGGTCCATGGCCTCGTTAATAATAGACAGGCACTCATCCATAACGCCTACTGCAGCACAGCTGCTCAGGTGGGAAATCTGGAACTTCTGCTGAATGTTATCAGAAATCTGAATCATTTCATTCACTGCAGCCACTGCCCGAGGTCCATCATCGCGGAAGTGAGCTGTAACCATCTGTTCCGGACTGTAACAGGAGGCATGGACAGCTTCCAGCATTTCATCCAGGGTCATTCCGGGATCATATTCAATCCCGAAAGACAGGCCATAGGCCCCTTCTTCCATATCCTTTTTCAGATCTTCGTGAATGAGTTTTTTCTGTTCTTCTGTAGGCTGGTCATAACGTCCTACGCCGTGCTTCACACGGTATGTATTGTAGCCTGTGAGCATCAGGTAGTTTATCGGACTGCCGCCGTTTTCCTCCAAAACAGACTTGAATTCTTTCAGGGTCTGCCGTGGATTTCCGCACTGGCCGGCCACTCCGGTAGTTACACCCATCTCCAGCATTTTTTCAGAAATAACGTAATGCTTCCCTTCCTTTGCAAAATTTTCCTCATGCATATGGATATCGATAAAGCCGGGAGACACCACCTTGCCTGCTGCATCAATCATGCTGGCTGCAGAGGATTTTAATTCATCATCAGCCTGACCGATGAATGTAATTTTCCCTCCAAGAATACCGATATCTGCATGGATTATTTCACCCTTTTTAAAATCCGGACATATCCCATTGATAATCAGTAAATCAAACATACACTTTCTCCTTTTTCATTTCAGAAAAATTCACACTTTATATATTTTAGCACTTTATTTATCACATGGCAATCAAAAAAGAACCATGATTTGCACTCATGGTTCTTCCAGTTTCAGCACCGATACTTCAAAAGCCCGCCGTGCTTCTGTGCTTCCATCCTCCAGCTTCTTTTTATATTCCCTGCTCTGCATCCGCCCTTCCATCAGCAGTTTGGTTCCAACTTCCAGCTGCTGGGCATAACCTGCATTCCGCCCCCATGCGATGCATGGTATGTAGTCTGACTTATTATACATCCGGTTTACAGCCACCATCATATCGCATATATCCCGTCCAAGCGGGGAAGTACGCTTCACAGGAGGTTTGCAGAGAAAACCTTCCAGATAAATATAATTTTCGTAATACCCATAATCTTCACAGAGATAGATTTCCCGGGCAAAAACAACCACATTCAGCTTGTTTTTTCCATCCTGTACTTCGTTATATGTCCGCACCTGTCCCCGTACTTCCAGAAACTGCTCCGGCAGCGGAGGATTATCATAAATCAGCCGTTCGGATACCATCACATTGATTTCATCCACATAACCGCTTTTCCGCTCAACCCCCAGTACAAAGGTATAAAACACCTCTCCGTAGGTTTTATGACTGAACCGGAGTTCCGAATTCACTGTTCCGCAAAGTTCCGCAATATTGCTTTCCATACTTTCCTCCTGTGTTTTAAGTGTCTGTATATTCTATTAAACAGAAGAAAAAGTATTCCAAAAGAAAAAACTCCCGGAAACAGTATTTTTACTGTCCCCCGGGAGAATGATTTTATGATTTGATTTTATCCACAACCAGCAGAATCACAACTGCTCCAACTGCTGTAAATGCTGTAGCAATTGTCATGAGAATTCCGGCACCCCACTGGTCCAGAATCACACCGCCTACCAGGCTGCAGACGATATAAGCAACGGTAGTCACTGTAGTAAACAGTGCCTGTCCCTTCACGGCTTCCCCTTTGCTCATGGATACGCCGATCAGTTTTACAATAGCAGGCAGCAGCAGTGCAAAGGCAAAAGGCTGTATAAACTGTGCGGCCAGTACCATATGTACAGAAGACGCACGCCAGATTATTGCAGTCTTCGCCACATAACCGATTCCCGCCACCTTCATCAGAGTCTGGCAGGAGAACTTACGGTTAATCTGCTCGAAGAACATCATGGTCGGAATTTCCAGGAAAGCCATAATGGAGAAAATCTGTCCCATGTCCTCAGCAGTACCGCCCAGCGGCTGAATGACCTGCAGCATGAAGGTATTCAGAACCCCATTGCTGAAATAAATACCCAGCACGCCAATCATCAGAACCATGAAGATTTTATTTCGCTTCACGAACTGAATCAGGTCGATTTCCTCAACGTCTTCCTGCGGCTCCGAAACCCGGGTTTCCGAACTGACGTTCCGTCCTGCACTGGCCTTCCGGAACTGCCAGGTAACCAGTGCCAGACTGGCAAGTGTGAAAGCCATGGTAATCTCCGCTGTCAGAGACAGTACGAAAATACCTTTCTCTTCTGCCAGTGTACCCAGGAACATAACCAGTATGGAATATGCAAGTGATCCGATGCTTCTGCCCACGCCGAAATTAATCGGAATTCCACATTCCTGCAGTTTGAAGCAGAGGGAATTAAACAGAGGCTGCAGAGAAATGTTTCCGCCCATGAGCAGGATAAAAAGCACTGTCAGTGCTGCACTTTTCTGCTGCAGTACAAAGGTTCCCAGACACAGTACCATCAGAATCACTGTAGCAATGGATGATACGCTGATCAGGCTGAACCGCTTGGAACGGTCTGCAATATCAGCCATCAGAGGCTGAAGAAATACAGCCGCTACATTGCAGACAGCAACAATAATCCCGATGTCCGTATTGGAGTAGCCGCAGGTCAGCAGGAACAGCGAAGCAAAACTGCAGATGGCGCCATAGCTCATCCAGTAAAAGCCATGGACGCTGCCATAGCCCAGATTCATGGCCGTTTTCATACTACGTCCCATCTTACAGTACCGGTCCTTCTGCAGGGATTTCATGTCTCATAATCTGCGGATGGCAGCTCACCTGATACTGCGGACAGGACAGACATTCAAATTCCAGAGGAGAATCTTCCGGCTTGATTTCCGTGAAACCAAGCTTGCTGTAAAACTCCGGCGCACGGCCGATGAGAACCACTTCATCACCGCCCAGCTCACGGACCTTTTCCATGGCTTTTTTCACCAGAATTTTCCCAAGGCCGAACTTACGGAAAAGCGGTTCCACTGCTACAGCATGGAGAACATAGTGGCCTTCCTCATAGCCCAGCATAATGGTTCCGATGATAATATCCCCCGGCTGGGTAAGCTTCCAGGCACCTACAATATCAGAGAAATCCTGAGTTTCCTCCGGATCATATTCCAGACCCTGTGCAGCTGCAAATTCGATAATACGTTCGTATTCGGTTGTACTTTCCAATCTTGCCATCAGCATGATTCATTACCTCCAGTGTGTTTTCTCTACTGATTCAGAGTCCGGCGCAGGATGCCCCTTACCGCTCCGATTAAGTACAGAGATCCGGCGAACAGCAGAACATCATAGTTTTCTGCCTCAGCCTTTTCCAGTGCCGCTTTCACGGCTCGTTCTATGTCAGCTTCGATGATCAGAGCACGGCCTCCCTGCTTTTCGATGTGCTGTGCAGCTTCTGCTGCATCCATCTTACGAGGGTTGTCCGGTTCTGTCAGTACGAAGTCTTTTGTAATCTTTGCAAAATGTCCCAGCACAGCGTCCACGTCCTTATCGGCCAGAATTCCGGTTCCCATAAGTACACGCTTTCCGCTGCAGAACTGATTCATTGCTGCCGTCAGTGCACGCGCACCGTCGTCATTATGTGCACCGTCGATGATGACAGTCAGGCCATCTTCAGAATTTCCTGTGACAGCACTTCCCTTCTTCATCACTTCCAGCCGGCCCGGCTGCTTGGCTGCTTCGATACCGTCATAAAATGCATCGGTCGGCATGGTGATATGTCCTCTGTCTTCCAGTACACATAATGTTGCCAGTGCTGCCTTCACATTTTTAATCTGATGCTGACCGGTCATGGACAGTTCCAGATTTCCGAAAGCATCGGTATGGAAGCTTCCGTCCGGACGGTCACGTCCAATGAAAACATCCAGCATATATCCGGTCAGGGATTCTGCCTTCACATCATGACGCATGTCCCTGGTCTCCAGGTACATGCAGCCCAGTTCTTCCGCTTTCGCACGGATGACACCCAGAGCAGCCTCATCTTCACAGCTGGTAATGACAGGGCAGCCTGCCTTGATGATACCTGCCTTTTCTGCGGCGATTTCTTCAATGGTGTTTCCCAGACGGTCCGTATGGTCGAAGGAAATGGATGCGATAACAGTTGCCAGCGGTTTCTTCACGATATTGGTGGAGTCGCCGCGGCCGCCAAGGCCCACTTCCAGAACCACGAAGTCACAGCCCACTTCCTTGTAATACAGGAAGGCTACAGCAGTGATGACTTCGAATTCGGTTGGAGACTGGTGTCCGGCATCAGTCATAACCTTGACCTGCGCCAGCACCCGGTCTGTATATTTTGCCAGGTCTTCATCGCTGATATACGCACCGCCCGCTTCAATCCGCTCATTGAACACTTCGATGAACGGAGAGATGTAGAGACCGGTCTTGTAGCCGGCCGCCTGCAGAGCACAGTACAGATAGCGGCAGATGGAGCCCTTTCCGTTGGTACCGGCCACGTGGATGACCTTAAGGTCATCCTGTGGATTTCCCAGCAGCTCCATGAGGATGGTCATGCGTTCCAGCCCCAGGATGCTGCCAAATTTTTCAAAAGCATGGATTTTGCTGACTGCATCGCCAGCAGAAGTTACGCCGCTCATTACGCGTTAACCTTCTTGGCTACCAGTTCCAGACGTGCTGTAACCTTAGCCAGCATTTCTTCATACTTAACCTGCTTTTCTTTTTCTTCGTTGATTACCTTTTCAGGTGCCTTGCCTACGAAGCCAGGGTTTGAGAGCTTCTTCACAACTCTTTCCACTTCGCCTTCCAGCTTCTTCTTTTCCTTGGTCAGACGGTCCAGTTCAGCCTTGTAGTCTACCAGGTCATCCAGCGGAACGTAGATTTCAGCACCATCGATTACTGCGGACATAACTTCTTCCGGAATGTCAGCCTTGTTTTCAGTGAAGGTAATTTCAGTGATATTCGCAATGCTCTGCAGATATCTTGCACCAGCCTTCATGGTTGCTGCTTTTTCACCTTCTGCCAGAATGATTGCTCTCAGCTTCTTGGAAGGCGCTGCATCTGCTTCTGCACGGATGTTTCTGATGGCACGGATAGCTTCCATCGCCATTTCCAGCTTCGCTTCTTCTGCAGGGAAGTGACAGCCAACGCTTGCCTTCGGCCATACGGACTTGATCAGGTAGTTATTTGGATTTTCAGCCTGTTCTTCGCCATGAGGCAGGTAGGACCAGATTTCTTCTGTGATGAATGGCATGAATGGATGCAGCATCTTCAGCATGTTCTTCAGACACATTACCAGAGTAAATCTTACAACCTTCTTGTCTTCTTCATCTTCGCCCCACAGACGAGCCTTAACCAGTTCGATGTACCAGTCGCAGTATTCGTTCCAGATCAGGTTGTAGATTCTGTCACCAGCCAGTGCCAGGTCGTACTTTTCCAGAGCGGAAGTTACGTATTCTACTGCATCATTTACACGGCTGATCATCCACTTGTCTTCATCCTTCAGTGCAATGTTGCTGAAGTTGGAAACATCGCCGCAAGCCTTACCGCAGCAGTCTGCGCAGCACTTTGCCATTTCCTTGAAGTTGCCTTCTTCGTCCTGCAGGTTCATAATTACGAATCTGGACGCATTCCACAGCTTGTTGGCAAAGTTTCTGCAGGATTCCAGTCTGTCGTACTTAAATCTCATGTCGTTGCCTGGAGTGATACCGGTGGACAGCATGAAACGGAGAGCATCCGCACCGTACTGTTCGATAACTTCCAGAGGGTCAATACCGTTGCCCAGAGACTTACTCATCTTGCGGCCTTCTGCGTCACGAACCAGACCGTGAATATATACATGATGGAATGGAACTTCGTTCATGGATCCCAGACCGGAGAATACCATTCTTACTACCCAGAAGAAGATGATGTCATAACCGGTAACCAGTACATCGGTTGGGTAGAAGTAATCCAGATCCGGAGTCTTTTCAGGCCAGCCCAGAGTGGAGAATGGCCACAGTGCAGAGGAGAACCAGGTATCCAGTACGTCTTCATCCTGGTGGAAGTGAATACCGCCGCACTTAGGACATACAGCCGGTGTATCGTAATCAACCACAACTTCACCGCAGGTATCGCAGTAGTATGCAGGAATTCTGTGGCCCCACCACAGCTGACGGGAAATACACCAGTCTCTGATTTCTTCCAGCCAGCGCAGATAAGTCTTTTCGAATCTTTCAGGAACGTGGGTCAGGTCACCCTTCTTCGCTGCTTCGATAGCTGGCTTTGCCAGTTCTTCCATTGCTACGAACCACTGGTCAGAAAGCATGGATTCAATAACGGTATGACATCTGTAGCATTCGCCAGCAGGGATTACCTTTTCTTCCGTCTTTACCAGGTATCCTGCTTCTTCCAGGTCAGCAACCCACGCCTTACGGCATTCGTAACGGTCCATACCTTCGTACTTTCCGGCCATAGCATTCATCTTAGCATCCTTTTCGATGCAGGATGGCATTTCCAGGCCTGCTCTCTGACCAACTTCAAAGTCGTTCGGGTCGTGAGCCGGTGTAATCTTTACAGCACCGGTACCCTTTTCAGGATCCGGATAATTGTCAGCGATGATAGGAATTTCCTTACCAACCAGAGGCAGAATTACCTTGGTACCAACCAGTTCCTTATATCTTTCATCATCCGGATGAACTGCGATTGCCACGTCGGCAAACATGGTTTCCGGTCTGGATGTAGCAACTACAATACCTTCGCCCTTGCCATCTGCAGCAGGGTATCTGAAGTACCAGTACTTGCCGTTTCTGTCTTCATGTTCAACTTCTGCGTCGGACAGGGAAGTTCCGCATTCCGGACACCAGTTGATCAGACGGTTGCCTCTGTAAATCAGGCCCTTTTCATATAACTTGATGAAGAATGTCTTTACTGCCTGGTTGCAGCCTTCATCCATGGTGAATCTTTCTCTGCTCCAGTCGCAGGAGTCACCCAGCTTACGGCACTGACGGGTGATTCTTCCGCCGTATTCTTCCTTCCATGCCCATGCACGCTTCAGGAATTCTTCGCGGCCCAGATCTTCCTTTTCCAGACCTTCTTCTTCTCTGATTTTATCTACAACCTTAACTTCTGTTGCAATTGACGCATGGTCAGAACCAGGCAGCCACAGTGCACTGTAGCCCTGCATTCTCTTCCAACGGATCAGTACATCCTGCAGGGTATGGTCTAATGCGTGACCCATATGCAGCTGACCGGTAATGTTTGGAGGCGGCATTACAATGGTGTAAGGCTTCTTGTCTTCATTCACTTCCGCATAGAAAGAATCTGTGGATTCCCACATCTCATAAATACGGTCTTCGAATTCTTTTGGATTGTAATTCTTCGCTAAATTCTTTTCCATTTTGTTTCCTTTCGTTTTATGTTTACTTTGCAAAATATTTACGTTTGACGCTTCGGCGGCTCCGCCGGCAGGGGTTTGTTGGATATTTACGGTCTTTCTCTCCAAAGATCCAACAAAACCATAGTTTCGCCCCGCTTTCATGTGCTTTCTATCCCGTAATTTGCATTTTTTAAATGCTTTTTTTCAAAAATCCAACAAAATCAGGATTTTCGTTGCATAAATTTAAAAATTGCTGCCAAAAATCCAATTTTCATGGAATAATTTCAGGTTTTCGGTCCGAAAAACACCAAAATATTGGATAAATCCTAAATTCAAGCAAATATATCCAACTAAAAACGTCCTTCATGAGCTTATTCTGCTCACAAAGGACGAAATCATTTCCGCGGTACCACCTTTGTTCCTGCATATAAAATACAGACCCTCATTTGATAACGAGCTCCAAAGTAACCTTCAGAAAACGCGGTCTCCTGGGGCTCTCAGCCACGGCCCCAGCTCTCTGTAGAGTGCTGTCTTTTCCTACTCCTCTTTTTCGACGCTCTATTGACTTTTCAATCCATAATATTCTAATAATTTTTTACCGAAAAGTCAAGGGTTTCGGGGGATTCTCTTTTAAAAATCAGGCATGACATTATCTTCAAACAGAATATCCTCACAGCCAATTGTCAGATATCGAAGTCCTTTCACGGACCACAAAAGCATGTGTACTTCATATCCGTATTCTGTCCTATAGAGTTCGTCGTAAAGATAGATGTTCTTAGATTCCCAGAAACCATTTTCATTCCGTTTCTTTCTGAAAATCAGACCCTTTTCTCTGTCTATAAAACACACATTCTGAAAAATGACTTTCTGATAAAGGTACTCACCGGCCGGCCATGCTTCACCACAACCCAGGTATAAATGTACCCCCTTCCCTTTACGCCTTAGCGCCAGTACGTCCGCATCATGAAAATGAAAAGCAGCTTTGATCTCACTGGGAATGTCCTGGAGTTCCAGTACAGCCTGCGCCGCAGCATTGATTTTATCAAATTCTGCTTTGCTGGTATCCTCCAGTTCTTTCAACCGGCAGTACGGTGTCTGTGGAATTCGGTTCAGTGCGATTAGACGCGGATCCAGCGTTTCCCTTGCCCAGCCCGGATATCGGTTTAATGCATAGGTCTTAATACCCTGATAGAAGTCTTCAAAGCATCGCACCGTCTCTTCCGGATCAAAGGCAGTTCCCTTTTCTTCATGAAACTTCCGGTCATGTTCAAGTTCCTCTGCAAGATCCGCATCATAAAAAGTCTGAATCTCCTCGTCTGTATATTCCTTATCCGGTACCACCTTCATACCGGAAACGTAGTGCAGCCCCTGCATCAGTTGATACCAGTCTTTCGTATAGTACTTCATCGTCATACACTCCTGTAATTCTTCGGTTATTTTACGGACGGCTTCTTGTTTTCCTGCCAACTCTGCTGGGCTGCAATCGTAACAATGGTGTCTCCAAGCAAAGTTAATATCATGCCCAGAAAGTTTAATTCATCTATCGTCAGACCTTTTGAAATCAGATTTGCCGCTGCCGTTATAGCCGCTGTAAGTTCACATGGTTTCATATCCTGTCACCTCAGGATATTATATGCATCCTGCTGCGAAACAGATATTCCATCTATTTTTATATATTAAAACAGCCGGAAAATACTCCGGCTGTCAAATTCTTATTTCCTATAACATATCCGTATTAAATTCTGCAATGTATGGCAGGTTGCGGTATTCTTCTGCATAATCCAGGCCATAGCCGATTACGAAGTAATCCGGGATAGTGAACAGAGACATGTCTGCCTTAAAATCTACGATTCTTCTGTCTGGCTTATCCAGCAGGGTTACTACCTTCAGGGACAGTGGATTTCTCTGCTTCAGCATGTTCACCACATCATTTAAAGTTCTGCCGGTGTCGATGATGTCTTCAACGATAACAACATGGTACTGACTGATATCCTGATCCAGGTCCATGGTAATCTTAACCACACCGGAGGAACTGGTACCTGCATAGTAGCTTTTTGCACACATGAAGCCGATTTCACAAGGTACGGAAACGGCTCTGCACAGGTCTGCCATAAATACAAATGCACCCTTCAGAATACTCACCAGCAGAATCGGACGGCCGTCATACATGGCGTCAATTTCCTTACCCGCTTTCGCAATAGCTTCCTTAATTTCTTCTTCGGTAATGATAACACGCTTAATTCCGTTGTTATATTTTTCAATGTTTGCTTCACGATTGTACATGAATGAATCCTCCTGTGTTGTTAACATACTACGTTTATTATACTTCCCGCCGCACTTCAAGTCAATATGTAATGAGCTTCTGTATCAGCGGAACTCTTATTCCAGTTCAATATCGAAATCGAAGGTAATATCTTCACATCCAATGGTCAGATATCCAAGTGATTCGCCTGCCTTAAACAGGAAGTGTGCTTCATATCCATTTTCTGTACGGTACACTTCTTCATAAAGATACCGGCATTCAGAACGATATACACCAAATTCGTCTGCCTCTGCAGAAAAGTCCAGAGGATCCGCATCAATCAAGCATCCTTTATGAAACACTACCTTGCAGTAAGGCGTACCTTCTGAGGTTTCATCACCGGTGCGCAGATACAGTTCCATATTATCCCCTGCAATCTTTACAGACAGTACATCCGCATCCTGGAAATAGAAATTATAAGCAAAATCTTCCGGCAGGTCCTGGCTGTCCAGATCTAATCGGGCATCATCATTAATCATACGGAAGGTTTCCAGATTTTCCGCATCAAATCTGGAAAGCTGGCGATGTACGGTCTTCGGCAGTTTTCCCAGTGCTGCCAGACGTGGGTCCACCATTTCGCCAACCCAGTCAGGATATCTGTCCAGAACATGCTGACATTTTTCCTTAAACGCCTTTTCAAAATCCGCAATCAGATCAGCGACATCAACGGATCGTCCCATCAGTGCGTATAACCGTGTATTGTTTTCTACAGACTGAGTCAGAACCTGCTGATACATTTCCTGAAGCTCTTCTTCCGTGTATTCCTTATCCAGAACCGGCTCCATATCCATAGCCAGGTTCAGATTCTGCATCAGATAGTACCAGTCTTTGGTATAATATTTCATAATATCACACGCTCCTTGTATTTGAAGTTACTATATCAGTATATCACAAATTTCCTGTCATGTCGCCATAATTCTTAACTTTGCATGCATGGAATTAACGTTTGCCACAAGTCTGAAATTGAGGTATAATATAATGCATCAAAATTCACTCGATGATTAATCAGAGGAAGCAGAATATGAATAAAGAAGTCTTTTTAAAAGAATACAACATTAAACCGGAAGAGTTTGAAAAAGCTGGTGTAGAATGGTCCAATCTTGAAGAAATCGCCGAAGAATATGCCAAAGCGGAAGACCATCTGCGGGAACTGGGAAAGGATTTCATCGACCAGTACCTTTATGATATCGACCGTGCGGGTATTCACTCCTACCGTTACCGTGTAAAAGAAAAGGGACACCTGCTTGAAAAGATTATCCGTAAGAAAAAAGAAAATCCTGAAAAGTATGCAGAACTGGATAAGACCAATTTCAATCGTTACATCACCGACCTGATTGGTATCCGTGTGTTCTTCCTGTACCGTGAAGACTGGATTCACTTCCATAATTACATCACCAGTGTATTCGAAAACAATCCGCAGCTGTACGTGACTGACAGACTGGTGGATTTTGATGAGAACCCGGATCATTTCTACATCGCAGAACGTCCGAAGGTTTACAAACGTTCCGGTGATACGAAAATCTACGATGACAGCCTGATTGACATCAAGGCGGACGGAATCTACCGTTCCCTCCACTACATCATTAAATATAAGGGATATTACGTGGAAATTCAGGGCAGAACCCTCTTCGAAGAAGGCTGGTCCGAAATCGACCATGACATCGTATATCCTTACTATCAGGATGATGAAATGCTGAAGGATTTCTCCGGTATTCTGAACCGACTGTCCGGTATGGCCGACGAAATGAGTTCCTACTTCCGCAGGATGAAGCAGCTGAAAGAAGTTCACGATCCGATTTCAATTGAACATGAAAATGAAAAGTCACCTGAATAGCCAGGTGACTTTTATATTGCCTTAAAGTTATTTGAGGTCCTTTCCGCGGATGGTATAGGTTACATGGGATGTCGCCAGCTGTTCCGGTGTCGGGTCAAAATAGATATAGTTCGTGATGCCGGTCTTCGTCCAGGTTCCCTCGGAACGGTTCCATTTATTGCTGTTTCCCGGTGTCGGATCCACTACAATCCATCGTCCGTCCACATACACTTCTGCCCACCAGTGGTCTACCTTTTCCGGATCCGGTTCGGTGCTCCAGTTATTGTACTGCTGGGAACCAAGTCCTACATGATGTCCGTTTACCAGACGTGCCGGGATATCAAGCTGACGTGCCAGTGCAACCACGATACCTCCCATTCCGCTACATACGGTCGCAACCTTGCCGTCAGAGGTGCTGTTTGCACTCTTTTTCTTATTTCGGAGATTATACAGGTTCTTATACGGGTCAGTATACTGTTTAGTTCCTGTGCTGAAAGCTACATCATCGTAGTAGAAGTTTTCTGCTACATATTCATAGATTTTCAGAACCTTTTCGTAATCGGTTTCAGCCCCTTTGGTTACGGCCTTGGCAACCTTTTTAAAATACGCAACCTTCTTGTCTGTTACAGATGCAGTTTTCTTCGTTACCGGATCCTTAAAGAGCAGTCCCTTGATATCGCTCAGTTTCTTATCAGTAAAGCGGCTCTTTTTGTACTTGGCACCTTTGGCTGCCATCTTTTCGTTCTGCTCCGTGATGGTTTCATACTGGAGAATGGAGAACTGTCCGTTTTTTACGCGGATGTTGCAGTTCTTATAGAAGATATAGGAACTATCCTTGTTATCTTCTCCATCCGGATACATGGTCATATAAAGAACATGATCCCCCTCTTTCACTGGGTACTTACCGTAAGTATAAAGCGTTCCGGTGAATGTGTAATAGCCATCTTTTTCTGACGGATACATACGTCCTGCCCAGACATTTTTCGCACCCGCTGCTACACTTCTGGTACCAATACTCACCACTTCTGCCTGAATCGGAGTTTCAACTTCAACAGTAAGTGAACTGCCGTTTGCAGTTACCTTCACGAAATTATGCTCCAGATTTTCGCTGGAAATCAGTTCCGTTACTTCAATCGGTTCAGCAACTTCTTCTACTGCCGCAAATGCGCCTGCGGGTATCATTGTAACAATCAATGCCAGAACCAGCAGCACAGCCATACTTTTTTTCTTCATCTTCCTGCTCCTTTCAGCATGGGAATTCTTTTCAATATCGTAACATATCAGGCGTTTTTACGCAAGAATAACATATGCACAGGAGGTCTTCCCTGTGCATAAATTCATTTACCATATAAAAGGAAACATCCGCCAGTGTACTTTTTCCTTATAATCCGCATATCCTTCCAGCTCTGCTTCCAGCAGCGCTTCTTCACCCCGGATCCGCATGGCCATCAGCACGGGATATGGCAGCATTACGGCAAATGCAGCCCAGGAACCAAGTACCAGCGGCATGGACAGGAAAAGCCAGACTGTCACAGCATACATAGGATGACGTACGATTCCGTAAAGTCCTGTATCCACCACCTGCTGCCCCTTCTGCACTTCGACCGTTCTGGAAAGCCATGTATTTTCCCTCATGACTTCTCCGTAGAGTCCATAGTTTACCAGCAAAATCCCGGAAGCCAGCCATACAACCCATTCCGGCATTTCTGACCATCCAAATCTGTAATCCAGTCCTGCCATAATAAACATGGCTATGAACTGCAGGGCGTTCAGTCCGATGACCTTCTTCTGTTCATCCTGAGATTCTCCATGCTGCAGACGTTTTGCCAGAAGTTCCGGGGCCTTCAGCAGCAGTACAATCCCCAGTACAAGCATTGGCACAAAAAGCAGAAACAGAAACCGCCAGCCGCCTGCATAGTTCAGGGTTCCCGCAGGAAGGAAAAGCATCAGGCCGATGAGAACAGCACCTGCAGAATATTTAAAAATACCATAAAGCATCAGCTGCAGGCGGTTCTTCATAGCTGTACCTCCTGAATCAGTTTTTCCATATGCACCACGTCATACCAGCGTCCGAATTTATATCCGCACTGATGGAGATGGCCCGCCTTCACGAAGCCCATCCTTGCATGGAACTTCTGGCTGTCCAGATTGGAATATGGATCATCCTCCGTCTGCGGTGCTGTAATCACGGCAACCATGCTGTGATAGCCTCCCTCTTTCAGTCTGCGTTCCAGTTCCTTATAGAGCATCCGGCCGATTCCGCCACGACGTTCGTCACGCTCAACATAAACAGAAAGTTCAGCAGTCAGGTTATAGGCTTCCCTCTCTCCGAATTCATGAGCGTAGGCGTAGCCAACAATCCGCCCGTCAGCCTCTGCAGCCAGATATGGGTATTTTGCAGAGATGGTACGGATTCGTTTCTCAAACTCTTCGGGTGATGGTGCTGCGCATTCAAAGGAAATTGCGGTCTGCTCCACATATGGTTTATATATCGCAAGGAGTGCCGCCGCATCTTCCGGCAAAGCATCCCTCAGAATGATTTTGCTCATAAAATTCTCCTAGAATTTGATTTCTACCGGCGGTTCGGTAAAGGAACAGATCTGCGCCACAGCATTCTTCAGATAATATACTTCTGTGTTGCCGTCGCCCGGCTGGTACATGGCCTGCAGATTCGGATAAGCATCCAACATGTGCTTCTGTGCTTCGATATTTTCATCCAGCACCGCTTCTGCTGCGATACGGATCCACTTGTGGTCAGCGGTCATGGCTGAAATTTCAACCTTTGGATTGGCCTTCATCTGGTGTGCACATGGCTTCACCTTGCCTGTCTGGATATACAGCTTGTCTTCAAATATGTCGATGGTGCCGAAAGGACGCACTCTCGGCTGGTCACCTTCCACTGTAGCCAGATAATAAACACCTGCGTTCTTTAAAAATTCATATACTCTGATCATTGCCAGTTCCTCCTGATCTATAATGTCTTATCTGCATTCTAAAACACTGCGCTCATTTTTTCAAGAGAAACCCCCGAATGCATCGCAGCCGGGGTCTTAATTTACTGTGCAGCCGCTCCCGGCTTCACCAGTGAAGCAATATTTTCTTCGTTCAGGCTGACAAACGGAATTTCAATCTGCTGTGCGCTTCCGATTGTCTCTCTCAGAAATTCTTCATATCCGGATACACTGGCCAGGTCACTCTTCCCATAACTGACTGTCTTCAGTTCCTCCGCCATAATCCAGTAGACAATGCCTGCATCTTCCTGATCCACGTCTGCAGGCCAGGGCTCTCCGTCAGGACCAGTTTCCGCCAGGCTTCTGTCCCAGGCATCCACGCTGAAATAGGCCCGGTATTCGTCAATCCGGCTTTCATACCGGTACAGTGTATATGGCCAGAAATCATCCCGGTTACCGGCAAGCCCCTGATTGTGAGACCAGCCGGCCCGAATATAACCGTTATCATAATAAGTCAGGTTCGGAAACACTTCCAGCTGAGGACGGAGACAATCCTTCAATTCGTTATAATCGTAGATTCGGGTAGATTTTGCTGCCATGGGTCCGCCCATAAAGTTCAGAATCAACTCGTGGCTGCCGTCACCATCCACATCACACACTGCAAAAACATTCTGATCCATTTCTGCAGTCAGTTCCGGCGGCATGGCTGTTCCATCCGGAAAAACACCGTTCTTCAGCACCCCTTCCAGCGCACGGATATAAGCCATATTCCGAGCCTCGTTTGGCGGCAGCGGGCTGCTCTCATTATCGATATAACTTTGTACCTCTGCTTCATCGCCGCCCAAAATTTCATACAGCTGTTCCACATCATCCAGCGGGAACTCCCCTTCCTTAAACCGCACGATGGCAAAAGCCTCCGAGCTCATATGCTCCTCACTGACCGCATCATGCTCTATAATCTCAAACTCCAGGTCATCCCCCTTTGCCTTTGCCTGGATTTCGAAATAGGAGTAATGGTCGGTACCGTGATGGTAGTAGACCAGATAGCCGTCTTCCTTCGGTCCCACGTAATCATTCTCCAGCGGATAAGTGTGAATCACACCCGCTTCGTGCCTGCACTGCTCATACCACAGCTCTATGCTGCCCTTGATGGCACTGTCCCCCAGATCATCCAGACTGTCCAGATGACCAATCTGCACCCGGCTGTCCACACGGTCTGTCAAAAGCCCTGCTCCAAGCAAAACACATACAGCCAGCGTTACCGCCACAACCCAGGTCTTCGGTCTGCGGAAGCTTAATACATTCTTCACCCGGCTCTTTACGTCCCCTTCGCCAAAGGCAAGCGGTATACCTGTCATAATTCTTCGGCCAGCAGCCAGGTTCAGAAGAGATGCGGAATATGCCTTCTTCAGTTCTTTCTCTTCTCCCAGTTCAGACAGTACTGCCTCATCACATGCCATTTCCATATCTCGGGAAATCAATACAAACATGAGCCATACGAATGGATTGAACCAGTGAATGCAGACTGTAAGGAATGCAAAGGCTTTCAGCCAGTGATCCATCCTGCGGATGTGAATTTCCTCATGACGGAGAATATAGGCCGCCTCAGTTGGGTTAAGACCGACAGGCAGGTATATTTTAGGACAAAAGAGACCGACTACAAAGGCTGATTCCAGATTTGGACACCAATAAATATTTTTGTCAGCTGGAACTGCTGCCAGAAGTCTTCGGTGCAGCTGCCACAAGGATATCAGGCTGTACACAGCCAGTGCTGCCATACCGATAACCCATACCCAGGTTCCGATAAACTGATACACCTGCAGCGGGTTGGCACTGTCACCCATATCCGGTGTGAAAGCCGGTGCTGCCAATACATGATTGACTGCATTGTCAACGAAGGCCGATCCGCTGTCGATGGCAGGAGTCCGGTCCATGGCGATGTTTTGTGGAATAGACTGTGATTTCACCGGCATCAGGCTGTATACGCTCTCAAATGTCACAGGACAGAGCAGCCTGAATACCGGTACGGTCCACATCAGGCAGACAATCCACCTGGGTGCTTTTTTAATCATCAGCCGAACCACAAGAAGAATCAGAATGACCCAGCTGGCCACAAAACTCATGTTCAATACATGTAAAAATAAAGCTTCCATAGAATCCCCCTTTCCCCTGTTCTACTCAAAATCCTCAATCATCTTCTGAATCTCTGCAATCTGTTCCTCACTCAGTTTCTTCTTCCCCATGAATGCTGCAAGAAATTTCGGCAGAGAACCGCCGAATGATTCTTCTACAAACTGATGGCTCTTATGTTTATAAAAGTCTTCACGGCTGACGCAGGAGGTCACCACAGAATCCACATTCTGAAAAAGACCCCTGTCGCATAGTCTGCGTAATACCGTATAACTTGTCGTACTCTTCCACTCCAGCTGTGCAGCTGCCATCTTCACCAGCTCACCGGAGGCCAGCGGCTCATTATCCCATATCAGTTCAGCGAATCTGGATTCTGCTTCTGCCAGTTTATATTCAATCATAGCTGCCCCTTCCCGCTCTACATGCAGTAGAGTCTTTTCTTTATTCATACTCTACTGCATGTAGAGTATGAAGTCAAGAATTTTTTTCTTTTTTTGACTCCCTGTTGTTTCATAGCAGTCATTTGGTGTAAAATAAAGTCAGATATTTTTGAACTAGAGGAGGTTTCCCATGCATTGTACGAAAAAAATTCTTGACGACCTGATCTGGGTTGGTGCCAATGACCGCCGTCTGGCCATGTTTGAAGGTGTGTATTCCGTTCCTGACGGAGTTTCCTATAACTCTTATCTGCTGCTTGATGATATGACGGTTCTCTTCGACACAGTGGACAAAGCCGTAGGCGATAAATTCTTCAGCAATCTTGAGTATGCCCTGTCAGGACGTGAGCTGAACTTTCTGGTAATTCAGCACATGGAGCCGGATCATTCTGCCACATTAAAAGAACTTTTGCTTCGTTATCCTGATGTAACTATCGTCTGCAATCAGATGACCCTCAACATGATTCAGCAGTTCTTCCATCTGGATGTGACGCAGAATGCCTTCGTTGTGAAAGAAGGGACTGCCATGAACACCGGGCACCACGAACTCCGCTTTATGATGGCTCCGATGGTTCACTGGCCGGAAGTTATGGTCACTTATGATGCCACCAGCAGAATCCTCTTCTCTGCTGATGCATTTGGTACCTTCGGCGCACTGAATGGTGCGATTTTTGCCGACGAAGTGGATTTCGAAAGAGATTACATGAATGAAGCCCGCCGTTACTACGCTAATATTGTAGGCAAATACGGCAACCAGGTGCAGGCTCTGCTGAAAAAAGTCCATCCTTTGGATATCAAGATGATTTGTCCTCTCCATGGATTCGTATGGAGACAGAATCTGGAAGATTATATAGATAAGTATATTAAATGGGCAACTTACACGCCGGAAGAAACCGGTGTCATGATTGCCTACGCATCGGTTTACGGAAATACAGAAAACACTGCAGAAATCATATCCAGCCGTCTGCGTGACCGTGGTATCCGTACCGTCATGTACGATGTCTCTGTAACACCGGCCAGCGAAATCGTAGCAGCCGCATTCAAGTGGAGCCATCTGGTATTCGCCTCCACGACTTATAACGCGGGAATCTTCGTCTCTATGGAAGAACTTCTCCATGACCTGGTTGCACATAACATTCAGAACCGTACCGTTGCCCTGGTTGAAAACGGATCCTGGGCTCCGACCAGCGGTAAACTGATGAGAGAAATTCTTTCAGAGTGCAAGGATATGAACATTCTGGACAATCTGATTACACTGAAATCGTCTCTCAGGGAAGACCAGCTTGCGGAAATTGATGCACTGGTAAGTGCACTGGCAGTAAACATTCCTGTCTTCCAGCGTCCTGCGGCTGCTTCTGCTGGAGTTACCGGTGCTGAAGTTGCAGGCGGCGAAATCCAGGCCGAAGCCATGTTCAAGTTCTCCTACGGCCTCTTTGTTCTCACTGCAAAGGATGGCGAAAAGGACAACGGCTGTATTATCAATACCGCTGCCCAGCTGACAGATACGCCAAAACGCATTAACATCGCAGTAAACAAGGCCAACTACACTCACGACATGATCATGAATACTGGTGTCTTCAACCTTTCTGTTCTGTCAGAAAAGGCAGATTTCGACACATTCAAGCGGTTTGGTTTTGCAAGCGGCCGTGAGACCGACAAATTCGAGGGCTTCACCGATTCCTGTCAGCGCAGTGCCAACGGTCTGTATTACGTAACGGAAGGTGTAAATTCCTTTATTTCTGCCAAGGTTATCGATACTCACGATTATGATACCCATACCCTCTTCGTTGCAGAAGTAACGGAAGCGCAGGTAATCTCACCGGATCCATCTGTTACATACGCTTACTATTTCGCTCACATCAAACCAAAGCCACAGCCAAAGATCGAAGAAAAGAAGGTCGGCTGGATCTGCAAAATCTGCGGATATGTTTACGAAGGCGATCCGATTCCGGAAGACTTCATCTGCCCGCTGTGTAAACATCCTGCATCAGATTTTGAAAAAATCGAATAATAACTGCATATCAAAAGCCCCGGTTCAGTTTATCACTGCCGGGGCTTTCTGTGTTTCATATTTACTTTATTCTTCAGTTTCTGCTTCTGCCATCTGTGCGGCTGCCGCATCTGCTACAGCTTCCAGGAATTTCTGCATGGTTTCGTCGTCAGCTGCTGCCAGGCTTCCCCATGCACGGCCTTCGATGTCCTTAGCCGGATTCAGAATGCTGCGGATCTTCAGTTCATCGAACTTTTCAGGCAGCGGGCGAAGGATAATCAGTGCATGAAGCATCGGGTCATCATTAATCACTTCCAGAACATCCATTACATCCGTTTCATCGGATATTTCCGGGAAGATAAACTTTTCAATTGCTACTGCAAAAGCATTTCCTGCCACCTGCGCACGTTCTTCAAAAGCCTTCGCTTCTTCAGCCTCTCCGATTCTAACGATTGCAACGGTCGGTGCCACACCGGTTTCCAGAATGGCATCTATTTTTTTCTGTAAATCCATTTGTCAGTCTCCTTTAAAAAAATGCTACAGCCATTCTACCACATTTTACGGAATTCGCCAACAGGTTATTTCTGATCCATCTCAGCCAGGAAAGATACAATCTGCCGTGTCAGCTGCATTCTGGTTGCAGGATAATCGTGACCATCATCAAATTCCACATAGGAAACATTGGCGCCACGTGCTTTCATCCTTTCCATCAGAGGGAAAATATGTCCGTCAGCCGGTGTCAGCCCGTCTCTGGTGCCGCCGATGAAAGCATACGGAATGTCAGTTTTAAGATGGTCAGCCGCATTGACAAAGAGCCATTCGTCCGCATTGGCTGCCAGATTTTCCACGATATAAGTATCATGAGGAATATTAAAGTAGCCTTTGGTCTGGCTTTCCATCAGATTATCACACTCTTCCGGACGGTGAAGATATTTGAACGCCATGTCACACGGCGACAGAAGAACCGCACCTGCAGCAGGCAGCCCTTTCGCCATAGAATTTACTGCCGCAAAACCTCCCACGCTGTGGCCGAAAAGATAAAGTCTGTCCGGATCAATTCTGTATTCTGCAGCACGCTCTATGATACATTCCGCTACTGCCAGAGTATCTTCAATGATATGTGTAAAGGAGTAGTATCCATGTCCTCCCCAGACACCACGGTATGAGAACTGTACAACTGCCATTCCCGCCATACGCAGAGACTGAGCTATATCAAAGTTCCGTTCATTTCCCGGATACCCGTGAAGCATGAGAACAACCGGACATGTGCTCTCCATATCATCAAAAGCGGGAATATGCAGCCGCAGGAACAGCTTACTTCCATGGCTTTCCATAATTATAGTGTCGTTGTACGGACGAACGGCAACATCCGCTGCAGGGTCTGTAAAAAGCTTTTCAGGACAAATCATAATGACACACTCCTTCTTGTCAGTATAAGAATAGAAAAAGTTTAGCACATGATTTATATCTTGTAAACTCTATGCCCCATTCATTTTTATGTTCGTATGCAATCAGTCTTCCAGTGCATTCTTTCTGGAAACTTCCACCTTTTCATCGTAACATTTAAAGACTTCATTCATGATGGTGCTATCCGGTTTTGGTGTAATCATACTTACTGCAGGAACGATGATGAGGGACAGAATCATGGCCGCTGCGCCGCAGTTAATCGGACTGGCAAAGATTGCTTTTCCGAACATTCCCAGAATCATGTTTCCTGTGGTCAGTCCCACTCCGCAGGCAAAGCTTGCCCAGACAGAGGCCTTAGTAACCTTTTTCCAGTATAAGCTGTACAGGAACGGTCCCAGAAAGGCACCGGCCAGAGCACCCCAGGAAATACCCATCAGCTGTGCGATAAAAGTAACAGAGGACTTGTACTGCACCAGTGCAATGATAGCGGAAAGTACGATAAATACGATAACGAAGCCACGCATTGTAAGCACTTTCTTCCTGTCATCCATCTTTGCCTTAGCAGCCTCATTTACCAGATCCAGAGTCAGTACAGAACTGGATGTCAGCACCAGTGAAGACAGTGTAGACATAGATGCAGACAGTACCAGCATTACGACAACTGCAATGAGCAGATCCGGAAGTACAGACAGCATGGAAGGAACGATAGAGTCATATATTGGAGTACCATTTGCCGGATTGTATTCAATCACATCACTGAACAGTCTTCCAAAACCTCCAAGGAAGTAACAGCCGCCTGCTACAACCAGTGCAAATACTGTAGATACGATTGTACCAATGTTAATGTCTTTTTCACTCTTAATAGCATAGAACTTACCAACCATCTGCGGCAGCCCCCAGGTACCCAGGGATGTGAGAATTACAACACCAAGCAGGTTCAGCGGATCCGGACCGAAGAACGATGCGAATATACCGGGAACCTGTTCTGCAGGAGATGCACCGGACACATTTGCCATTGCTTCCAGGGAACCGAGAAAACCGCCATTCATATTCAGTACAGCCACAACTACAACGGCAATACCAACCAGCATAATGCAGCCCTGGATAAAATCATTGACAGCAGTAGCCATGTAACCGCCCATGGTGACGTATACTGCAGTGAGAACAGACATAATAATCACACACCAGGAGTAATCAATATTGAATGCCATGCCGAAAAGTCTGGAAAGACCATTGTAAACGGAAGCAGTATAAGGAATCAGGAAGATAAAGATAATTGCTGCGGATACAAGCTTAAGACCCCGGGATTCAAAACGTTTTGCAAAGAAATCAGGCATAGTGGAAGCATCCAGATGCTGAGTCATAATTCTGGTTCTTCTGCCCAGAACTGCCCAGGCCATGAGACTTCCGATAAACGCATTTCCAAGGCCAATCCAGGTTGCAGCAACCCCATACTTCCATCCAAACTGACCAGCGTAGCCTATAAAAATAACTGCAGAGAAATAGGATGTGCCATAAGCAAAAGCGGTCAGCCATGGACCTACAGAACGTCCGCCCAGAACAAATCCGCGCACGTCTGCGGCACTTCTTCTGCAGTGAATACCAATTGCGATTGTGGTTCCGAAGAACAGTGTGAGCATTGCGAGTTTGATAAACATAATATTTCTGCCTTTCTTAAACTAGTAAAATATATTTTATGGACGTATTATAACACCATACATTTTAATTGTAAAGTAAATTTTCAGAAAATTCTTAAATTTCCGAAAATTTATTTTTGCACTAAAAAACCTTTCAGTTAGGCTTTGCCTTTCTGAAAGGTTATCCTTTTAAAGCAAGTTTGTTTTCCAGGCCCGGTATGCATTCATAATCGTATGAATAATCAGAATTCCGGCTGATATCAGAATTGCATATCCAAGCGTCCGAAGCCCCTGCGCCGCGAAAGAGCTCCATTCTTCATCCATGGCAAACCGCATGGTATTATACAGAGATCCTCCCGGAATCAGCGGTATTGTCGCAGCCGCAATAAATACGGTAGACGGACAGAACTGAACCCTGGCCAAAATCTCCGAATATATGGTCAGAACCAGTGCACCTGCCAGATACCCGGCTACTTCCGTTCCTCCAACAAACTGTACCAGAAGCACCACTCCCCAGGCCACTCCGCCTCCAACCGCACACCAGAAGAGACGTTTGGGAATGCGTACATTAAAGAGAAGGCTGAAGCCCAGTGATCCCACGATACCGGCCACAAGCTGCAGCCATGGATTTACACTGACAACCTGGGAGCCAGGAGACGCAAGTACAGCGAATCCCCATGCGATTGCTACACTGAGAACCAGCGCTTCAATGAACCGCAGAAGTCCTGAGATTGTATCGCCGCTGAACATGTCCCGGATAGCGGTGGTCAATGCAATTCCGGGAATCAGAAGCATGATAATCCCGATGTTTATCATGGATGGATGAATCTCTATGTGCCCATGATATATTTCAAATGCCATGTTGGACAGAAAACCGCCCAGCAGACTGCAGAGCACTGTAGAAAAGTAACTGTTCATCCGCAGCTTGGTCAGAAAGCTCTGTGCGAAAAAGAGCACTGCCGCAATACATCCGGAAAGGAAAGCGTCGTAGCCGTTGCCTCCGAAAAAGATAGAAAAACTGGCTGCAATCACAGCCCAGATTCCGCAGGTCTGTCCATAGGAATACTTTGGCAGTTTGCTGATCTGCTTCAGTTCATTTTGAAGCTGTACAGGTCCCATTCTGGAGCTGCAGGCACGGCGCGACAGGTCATTCAGTGCTTCCAGTGAGGTAAGGTTAAACTTTGTTCCCGAGATTCTCCGTGTTTGTGTAATGCTTCCCCTTTCGCCAAAATCTACCGTTACAATCACTGTGGACGTAATGGTAAACACGTCTGCGCTTTCTGCTCCGTATGCCAGGCATACACGACGGATGGTATCTTCTACTCTGGCCACCTCCGCACCGCTGATCAGCAGTTCTTCTCCCAGGTCCAGTGCCCCGGAAACCAGCTTACGCAGTTCCCCGCGGTCCTCCAGTACGGGTATTTTATTTTCAATCTGATTCAATATATTCATCATCAATCACTCCTGTCATATAGAGTTAGTATATCACATTACAGCTCATTCAGGCAATAAAAGAAAACAGCTGCATTCACAGCTGTTTTCTGAAAAACCTTATAAGTTTTATTACATAGGCAGAGCATATTTTTCTCTGTACTTGGTCATCTTTTCTTCGAAACCGTCAGTATCGAATTTCTTCACGTCGCTCAGATAGTGATGCATGTTAAACTGATCCTTTACCTGTTCAATAACACCTACAGCCAGGTTGGAACAGTGGTCCGCAACTCTTTCCAGATTGGTTCCCAGGTCATTGAGGATAAAGCCCTGTTCGATGGTGCAGATACCTTCCTGCAGACGCTGAACGTGGCGGCCCTTGACACCGGAGTGAATCATGTCGATAACATCTTCCAGAGGTTCTACTTCAGCAGCCATAACCGCATCTTCCTGTTCAAAGGAATTTACAGCCAGGTCTACGATTTCTCTTACTGCATCCATAAATACAGCGACTTCAGCCTTGGCGCTTGGTGAGAATTCCAGGCCCTTGCTGTTGAGTTCTTCTGCAGTTTCTGCAATATTCTTCGCATGGTCAGAGATTCTTTCCAGGTCACCGATATTATGCAGAATCATAGACAGCATTCTGTTTTCTTCATGACCGATATCCAGTCTGGAGAGTTTTACGATGTATGAGCCCAGTGCGTCTTCGTAACGGTCAATCTTTTCTTCCAGCAGATATACATAGTCACATTTATCTCTGTCAAACTTATCAATCAGATTCATTGCTGCATTAATACAGTCTCTGGTCAGGTTTGCCATCTTAACAACAACAGTTCTGCACTGGGATGCTGCGAAGTCCGGGCTTTCCAGGAATCTTTCTTCCAGCAGGTTCAGAGTAGTATCTCTGGACTTTTCTTCTTCTGTTTCTTTTACCAGCTTGCATGCCAGTGTTTCCAGAGCCTTTGTAAACGGCAGCAGAACTACGGTTACACCAACGTTAAACATACTGTGGATAACAGAAATATCCCATGGCTCCATGGCATCGCCCAGGAAATCAAACTTCAGAACAGCATTGGCAATATAGAATACTGCCAGGAACAGTACAGTACCAATCATATTAAAGGACAGATGTACCGCAGCTACACGCTTTGCACCCTTATTCGCTCCGATGGAAGACAGAATTGCAGTGATACAGGTACCGATATTCTGACCCATGATGATAGGAATTGCAGATCCGTAAGTAATTGCCCCGGTTGCACACAGTGCCTGCAGGATACCGACAGAAGCAGAGGAACTCTGAATTGCTGCAGTAAACAGCGCACCGGCAACTACACCCAGAACCGGATTGCTGAACATGGTCAGAATACTTACAAACTCCGGCACTTCTTTCAGAGGTTCTACAGCATCACCCATGATATCCATACCATACATCAGTACAGCAAAACCAATCAGAACCAGACCAATATTATATTTCTTCTCACTCTTCAGGAACATCATGAAAACAATGGCAACTGCCGCCAGAATTGGTGAGAAGGACATTGGCTTCAGCATCTGCATGAAGAAGTTTCCGCCTTCCAGACCGGCCAGGGATAAAATCCAGGCAGTGGCAGTAGTACCGATATTCGCACCCATGATAACAGGAATAACCTGACGCAGCTGCATAATTCCGGAATTTACGAAACCTACCAGCATTACGGTTGTAGCAGAGGAACTCTGAATAACTGCGGTTACTGCAGCCCCCAGCAGTACGCCTCTAGGCACACTGGATGTCAGATTTCCCAGAATAGATTCCAGCTTGCTGCCGGATGCTCTCTTCAGACCATCGCCCATAGTTTCCATACCAAACAGGAACAGACAAAGGCCTCCGACCATTTGTAATACTCCAAAAATGTCCATGTTGTGTTTCTTTCTCCTTTGCATGAAAAATGGATCTGCCACTCATTTCCGGCAGATCCGGATATTACTTTTTACAATATTTATTGTATATTTTATTTATCAAAAAGAAAAGTTAAATGTATGTTAAATATCATCAGACATATCTGCAAATCCCCGGACTTCTCGCCTATAATTTAATCACAGTCTGGTAACGTCCGCCCAGCATATCATATGCGGCGATACTGAAGCACCTGATATTCTTATCCGCAGGAAGCTGCGCGGTAAGATCAAGTTTTCCCTTTTTTCGGAAGTTTATGATATCTGGTCTGTGAACCTTACCGTCAAAATCCCAGTCCACGCTCCAGCTGTCAATCAGCAGCAGAGGATCTGTTTCAGCAGCAGATTTCAGTTCCGGAAGATCTTTGCCCTCCAGTGCAGAATAATCCAGCTGTACATCACATTCCCTGAGTGTAATCACACCATCTTTCAATTCGGCAGAAAGGTTCCCTGCACTGCAGTCTTCTGTCAGAATACAGAACCCCTGTCCATGCACATCATCCGTTTCCTCTGCACGGCGGTACGTGGTGGAAACGGCCAGTTTGCCCTGATCGCAGCAGATCCAGCGTCGGTTCAGTCTCTGTGCTGCCGCTGCCAGTGTTCCGGAACCGCAGAAGAAGTCTGCACATATATCCCCTTCGCGGGTGCAGCTTTCCAGAATTCGTTCCAGAATCGCCTCAGGCTTCTGTGTCGCATAACCGGTTCTCTCGCGGGAAGTTCTTCCCACCATGTCAATCTGCCATACATCCTTCATGTTTACCATGGTGTACCAGCCCAGTTCATCCTGGAACTCTTCCACACCCTTGAAATGGTATGGTTTGTATCCGCGGTTGTAGGATTTTTCCTTCAGCGGCTGGAAGTAGTATTTTTTAGACTTGCTGTAAACCAGTATGGTGTCATGTTTTCTCGCAAAATGTTTCTTGCTGGCGCCGCCGGACTTATAGGTCCATACGATTTCATTGACGAAATGATCGGCTCCGAAAATCTCATCCATCAGCAGGCGCACATAGTGAACGGCATGCCAGTCCAGATGTACCCATACCGTACCCTGATCCGCAAGCAGGTCACGAATCAGATACAGACGGGACGTCAGCATGGAAAGGTACTGACCGATTCCTCTGCTCCAGTGATCGTCATATGCCAGATGTTTTGCTGACAAAGTTCCTTTTTCTTCACCGGGACGGTTGACATGAATCACTGCTTCGTGATTTGCCTTGGTGAAAAATGGCGGGTCTATGTATACCATCTGAATTTTCCCTGCCATGTCCTCATTTTCAATAAGATTTTTCATGAAAGGTCCGTTATCCGCACCTGCGATTATATTCTTCCAGCCAGTGCTGCAGTCCCCGGTTTCTTCAGTTCTGCAGTATGTTCCGGCTTTCATTTCTTCGTATTCTTTTCTGCCAGCTTCCAGAATTCCCGGAAGTTCCATAATAAGACTCATGTATTAGTTCCTCTTTTTTCTTTTCTGTGTATTCTGCTGCTTCTGTCCCTGGCGGCGGTAAGGCAGCAGCACCGGAATCAGATCTTCCCGGCCCGCTTTATTCAGTGCCGCAATAACGGCATTTCTGTTTTCCGGCTTGTTATAATGAATCAGCGCACGCTGCATTTTCTTTTCTTCCATATCCTTCGCCACATATACGGACTCACCAGTAAACGGATCCAGCTCCGTATAGAACATGCATGTAGCCAGAGTTCCCGGTGTAGGATAGAAGTCCTGTACCTGATCCGGTATGAACCCGAATTCCTTCAGGAACAGTGCCAGTTCGATGGCATCTTCAAGGCGGCTTCCCGGATGGCTGGAAATAAGATATGGAATCAGATATTGCTTCAGGCCCAGTTTTTCATTAGTACGCTTGTATTCTTCGCAGAACCGCAGGAATACATCTTTGCCAGGCTTTCTCATATAATACAGTACTCTATCGGAAATATGCTCCGGTGCCACCTTCAGTGTACCGCTGACATGATACTGACAAAGCTCATTCATAAATTCCTTCCGGTTCTTATCTGCCATCAGATAGTCGTAGCGGATACCGGAACGGATGAATACTTTTTTCACGCCAGGCAGGCCTCGGACTGCACGAAGCACCTTCAGGTAATCACTGTGATCCACGTCCATGTTTTTGCACACGCCAGGGTACAGACAGTCCTTGTTTCGGCAGACACCGGCTTTCAGCTGTTTCTGACATGCCGGATCACGGAAATTGGCTGTCGGACCGCCAATATCATGGATGTAGCCCTTAAAGTCCTTTTTCTTTGTCAGTTCCTTTGCTTCTTTCACGATGGCTTCACAGCTGCGGCTTCTCACTTGACGTCCCTGGTGGTAAGTCAGAGCACAGAAACTGCATCCTCCGAAGCAGCCTCTGGAGCTGACGATGCTGAACTTCACTTCGCTGAAGGCAGGAATTCCACCTGCAGCATCGTAAGATGGATGCCATTCATTTTCAAACGGCAGCGCATACACCTGATCCAGTTCTTCACGGCTGAGAGGCTCCTGCGGCGGATTCTGAACCACACAGGCAGTTTCTGTATATTTTTCTATTAAGGTTTTGCCGATAATGTCGTCATTATTCCGGTACTGCATGGCAAAGCTTTTCGCATAGCTTTCCTTTGAATTCTGAATCTCATCAAAATCCGGCAGAACCACGGGCATATCATCTTCCCCTGCAGACGCAAGCGACGCAAGGTCAAGTTTTGCCGGGTTGGCACGATAGCAGGTACCCTTGATCCAGGTGATATCTTTCACGTCGATGCCGGAATCCAGAGCATCGGCAATTTCAACCATGGCACGCTCGCCCATGCCATAAATCAGCAGATCGGCTTTGCTGTCCAGCAAAATAGATTTGCGGACTTTATCTTCCCAGTAATCGTAGTGGCCAAGGCGGCGAAGGCTGGCTTCCAGACCGCCGATGATAACCGGAACACCTTTATAAGCTTCCCTTGCTCTTCCCGCATATACGATCACAGCACGGTCAGGACGTCCCCCTGCTTCACCGCCGGGAGCATATTCATCCACTTTACGTCTGTGACGGAATACGGAATAATTATTTACCATGGAGTCAACCACGCCGCTGTTAATCAGAAATCCCAGGCGAGGACGTCCGAAACGTCGGAAGTCTTCTGCAGATTTATAATTTGGGCGCGGCAAAACCGCCACCTTGTACCCCCGGCTTTCCAGCAGACGGCCGATAATGGCAGTGCCAAAGGAATGGTGATCCACATAGGCATCCCCTGTCACCAGGACGAAATCCACTTCATCCCAGCCTCTTGCATTCATTTCTTCTTTCGTAATCGGTAAAAACATACTCTCTCCTGAAATCCTATTTTTTAAAAACAGGGTGTGGAACAGTTCCCACACCCTTTCATTTTTCTATAATTATCTCTTACCCTTATCGTAAGGAATACCTTCTGCCTTCGGCACTCTGGAATTCCTGGAAGTGAAGGCCAGAATAATCAATGTAATCAGATAAGGCAGCATTCTGTAAACATACGGGCTGATGCCGATTTCTGAAAGCATAAATACGCCGTCACCGTTGATATCCAGTGTCTGGTAGGTTGCTGCGATACACTTGAAGAGACCGAACAGAATACCGCCCGCTGCAATATTCAGCGGTGTCCAGTTACCGAAAATCATTACCGCCAGTGCCAGGAAGCCGTAACCTGCTACTTCACCAGAAGCAGTACAGTTCGCAGTGGTCAGCGCATATGTAAACCCGCCCATACCTGCCAGCATACCGGACAGAACTACGCCCAGGTAACGCATTTTGTAAACATTAATCCCCAGAGAATCTGCTGCCTGAGGGTTTTCACCGCAGGAACGGAGACGGAGACCTGTCTTGGTCTTGTACAGGAAAATGGAAACCAGTACAAACACAATCAGACAAATGTAAGTGGACAGATATACTTTGTTCAGCAGTACATCCAGGAATGGACCCCAGCTATGGTCTTTCGGCAGTCCGAAAGTAGACGGACGGATCATGAACCAGCTTGCTGCACCGCCAGTTGCCATACCCATAGTAGTCTGCTGAGAAATCAGAATGATAAAGAACAGAACTACTGCAGGTGAAAGCATATTCAGTGCAGTGCCGCCGATTGTCTGGTCTGCCTTCAGGGTAATTGCGGAGAATGCCAGCAGCAGAGAGAAAAGTCCGCCGCAGACCGCCGCCACAATCATGGTAAGCAGTACAAGAATCTGTCCCTGCTCTTTCATGAAGATATCATTTTCCTGCATGATACGGATAAAGAATACACCGACAAATGCACCGAAAATCATAATGCCTTCCAGTGCCAGATTAATGACACCAGAACGCTCTGCACATACACCGGCAAGAGCTACAATCATAAGAGGAACTGCAAATAATAAGGTCTGCTGTATTAAGAATACCATTATTTCTTTCCTCCTTTCTTCTTTTCTGCGCCATTCAACATCTGCTTGATAAACATGGAGAACGCACTCAGATATACGATAATTGCAATCATAATGTCTGCAACATATTCATTGTATGCAGTCAAAGACTTTAACTGTGTACCGCAGATACTCAGCATGGACATAAACAGTCCGGAGAAGATGACTGCAATCGGATTATTGGACGCCAGCAGTGCAACTGGAATGCCGTTAAAACCTTCTGCAGGCAGGCTCAGGTATGTAGACCAGAAGAACTCCGTATTACCGGCCAGGTAGTACAGAGATGCACCGGCTGCGGACAGCGCACCGGCAATCATCATGGAAAGAATGATATTCTTCTTATCATTGATACCTGCATATTTCGCCGCGTGACGGTTGGAACCGCAGGCGCGAAGTTCATAACCGAAAGTAGTACGGGTCATCATGATATACATTGCCACAGCCAGCAGGCAGGCAATCCAGAAACCGCCGTTTGCCTGGGAACCAGGGAACAGCACATCCATACCCATCTTCGGTGTTACTACACCTACATTTTTCAGCGGAATGATATAGCCAATCTTTCCGCCTTCCATGGAGTTCTTAAACACTCCGTGGGAATCAAACCACCATGTAACCAGATTTGCAGAAATCCAGTTTGTCATGATACAGGTAATTACTTCGTTAATATTCAGGTAAGCCTTAAAGATACCCGGAATTGCACCCCACAGTGCACCGAGAATCATACCGGTCAGGAAGGCTGCCAGCCATGCAAGCATCACCGGACATCCAGCGTTGCCTAAAGCAAGTCCCACACTCAGTGTTCCTGCAGTACCCATCAGATACTGGCCTGGAGCACCGATATTGAACAGACCGGTCTTAAAAGCTACAGCAACAGACATACCTGTCATAATCAGCGGGGTTGCACGGAACAGCATGTTCCCCAGGTTAACCGGGTTAAAACCGAAGGAAAGCTCACTGCCGTTACGTCCTGTACTCAGGATACCCAGGAATACCAGACGTATACCGTCCCAGATACCGCCGCATGAAATCTCAGCCTTGGTCAGACCTACAATCACAATCAGAACCGCACCAACCAGCATACCGATTAAGATAGAAATCAGCGCAGAAAATACAGACTTGGCACCATCTGTGCGATACCATTTCTGTTTGCCGGACTTTGGATCAATTCTCAGCATTTATTCCGCCCCCCTTTCCTGACGCTTTGCACCGGACATGTAGAGCCCCAGTTCATTAACGTCTGTCTTCTTCGGATCAAGTTCACCTACGATTTCACCTTCATACATTACCAGGATACGGTCGGAAAGGCTCATAACTTCATCCAGTTCCAGGGATACCAGCAGTACTGCCTTACCCTTGTCACGTTCTGCAACCAGCTGGCTATGAATATACTCGATTGCACCGACGTCCAGACCTCTGGTAGGCTGTACAGCAATAATCAGAGGCTTGTCACGGTCAATTTCACGGGCAATAATTGCCTTCTGCTGATTACCGCCGGACATACTTCTTGTAACGGTAATCGGACCCTGACCGGAACGTACATCATATTTATCAATCAGTGTTTCTGCATATTTTCTTACTTCATCAAAACGGATAAATCCGCCCTTCTGGAACTGCGGTTCATTATACTTCTGCAGAACCATGTTCTGTTCCAGTGTATAGTCAAGGACAAGCCCATGTTTATGACGGTCTTCCGGAATATGGCTCATACCGGCTTCACTCTTCTGCTTAATGGAACATGCAGAAATATCCTTGCCGCAGAGAACCACTTTGCCTCTAGTTGCCTTTTCCAGACCGGAAAGACCGTAAATCAGTTCGGTCTGTCCGTTGCCGTCAATGCCGGCAATGCAGACGATTTCCCCCTTCCGAACATTGAAACTTATGTTCTTCACCGCATCATTCTTATGCAGCTTGGAAGGTACTGTGAAGTTTTCTACAGAAAGAACCACGTCACCAGGCTTTGCTTCTTCCTTCTTTACTTCGAGCTGCACCGGACGGCCTACCATCATGGTGGACAAATCCTGCTTGGTTACATCCTTCGTATTTACGGTACCGATGTATTTGCCCTTATGGAGAACGGTTACACGGTCAGCAACCGCCATAATTTCATTCAGCTTATGTGTGATAAAGAGGATAGATTTTCCTTCTTTCGCAAAGCCTTTCATGATTTCCATCAGTTCGTCAATTTCCTGCGGAGTCAGAACAGCTGTAGGCTCGTCAAAAATCAGAATGTCATTATCTCGATAGAGCATCTTGAGGATTTCCACTCTCTGCTGCATACCTACAGTAATATTCTCAATCTTTGCGTCTACATCAACTTTCAGTCCATAACGGTCTGAAAGTTCCTGTACTTTCTTTTTAGCTTCTTTTTTCTGAAGGAAACCCATTCTGGTTGTTTCAGCTCCCAGAATGATATTATCCATAACAGTAAATACATCAACCAGCTTGAAGTGCTGGTGAACCATACCGATGCCCAGAGCGGTCGCATCGTTCGGGTTGTTGATTTTAACTTCTTTTCCGTCTTTTTTAATTGTTCCGGCTTCCGGCTGATACAGACCGAACAGAACACTCATCAGTGTGGACTTGCCCGCACCGTTTTCACCAAGAAGTGCGTGGATTTCACCCTTCTTCAGCTGCAGTGTTATGTCATCATTGGCCACGATGCCCGGGAATTCTTTCCGGATATGGTTCATTTCAATTACATATTCTGATGTCATTGTATTTCCTTGCCTTTACTTTTTTTGCATATTTTCCCCGGAGGAAGTGAAAATGCTTACTATTCCATTAATCTGCAAAAGAGGGGGAACCTCGATTCCCCCTCTATGTAGGCCATGAGGCCAGTTTGAATTCTTTTCAGGTCAATTCTTGAATCTTACTTGAATACGATGTTTGTCAGGTGAGCCATGTCAGCTGGAGCTGCCTTAGCACTGTCATTGTCGATTTCAACTTCGCCAGCCTTGATAGCTTCAAATAATGCTTCGTAATCTTCTACAGACCAGTTTTCCAGAGACCAGCTGTCTACTGGCAGACCAACTGCATCGTCAGCAGCGCCCAGTACGGAAGAACCCTTAATTAATTCGCCGCCTGCATAGAAGTCAGTCAGAGTCTTGATTACGGATGCGTCCAGACCCTTCAGAGCAGATGTAACTACTGTGTCAGATAATGGGCTCTGGTCTACGTCTACACCGATGATGTAACCTTCCGCAGCGTCTGCAGCAGCTGTACCGGAGTCGAAGATAGAACCGCCGCACATGAAGATTACTTCAGTACCAGCCTGATACCAACCGCTCAGCATTGCCTGCAGGTCAGGAGAAGCGGAGAATGTTTCACCATATTCCCAAGTGTATCTCATGTCAACAGTGATACCCTTTTCAGCAGCTGCTGCATTTGCACCCTGTGCATAGCCGTAGCCGTATCTGTTACATGCAGGGTTTGCACCGCCGCCGCCACCGGAGAAGCCCAGGCTAGTGAAGCCTTCCATTACAGCTGCATAACCAGCCAGGTAACCAGCCTGTTCTTCCTGATAGGATACGCCAACCAGGTTGTCGAAGCCCAGATCCCAACCGTCGATGAATACGAACTGTACTTCAGGATACTTAGGAACAACTTCCTTCAGAGCAGTTTCCTGCAGGAAACCAGGAGTTACCAGAACTTCAGCACCAGCGTCGCAGGCATCAGTCATAGCCTTGATTCTGTCAGCATCAGTTGCCTGATCGCCGTTTGCTGGCTGATAGTACTTGTAAGACAGATCATTGTCGGATGCGTACTTCTTGCAGCCATTCCAGGTGAATTCGTTGAAGGAGCCGTCCTTCAGCTGACCAACGTCAGTTACCATTGCGATCTTGTAAGTACCGTCTTCGGATTCCATAGTGTCTGGAATTGCTTCGTAGCCAACTACTTCATCGCTGCCACCGCCGTCTCCGCATGCTGCCATGCAGAATACCATTGCTAAAATCAGCATCATAGAAAGTAATTTCTTCATTTTTTTCCTCCTCAAAGAAATACTTGATATCTTATGTATATTTAAGAATATCAGCTTTATTATAATACAATTCTGTAAAAAGGAAAAGTATATTTTTCGCAATTTCTTCCAAAAATAAATTGCCGCGGCAAAGTACAAAAGACAC
This sequence comes from Bacillota bacterium, assembly GCA_017556505.1. Lineage (GTDB taxonomy): Bacteria > Bacillota > Clostridia > Peptostreptococcales > Anaerovoracaceae > RGIG7179. The sequence continues at coordinate 44,006 of JAFYNS010000069.1, forward strand.
TGTACCTGCCGCAGCAATAAGTAATTACTGAAAATAGCGGTTTATAGATTAACCTGCAAAAATCTGCACCCAGTAAGGTGTTCCCTTTGCATTAACCGCATAACCGACACCAATTTTTGTGTATCCGCTTCCCAGAATATTGGCTCTGTGGCCGGAAGAATTCATCCATCCGTTCATTACACTTTCAGCAGTTTTCTGACCCATGGCGATGTTTTCACCTGCCGTACGGTAGGAATACCCCGCTTTTTTCAGCATATCAAATGCAGAACCGTAAGTCGGTGATGTATGTGAGAAATACCCCTTTGCAGCCATATCTTCAGCCTTCAGCTGTGCAAGCCTTGTCAGCTCACTGTCAGATTTCAGTCCGGAAAGACCTGCTTTCTGACGCTGCTGATTTACCAGATTTACAACCTGGGATGCTTTCGTACCTGCATTCTGCTGTGGCGTCTGATTTTGATTCCCGGAATGGTCCGGCTTTTCAGGAGATTCAGGCTTTACAGATTCCTCTGGCTTTTCGGGTGCGTTCTGCTCAAAATATTTTGACAAGTACTGCTGCAGCAGATTCTGCAGATTGCCGGACAGAGCCGTATTCAGGCTGCAGCCGTTTTTCTCCGCAGCGGAAGCGCTCCCCACAGTACCGAAAACCAGTACCGCACTCAGCAATAACGTAAGTAACTTCTTTTTCATAAACAGTCTCCTCTCTGCAGAAAGCCCTTCGCGCGCAATGCCTTCTGCTTCAGGCGGCATGCCATGTATCTACCTTAACACCCTTTCCCCTTTTCCGCTACCCATCAAAATATGGTCACCCTGCCATCTTTTCTATCCGTTGACATTTTACGGCTGGTTTTATAGAATAAATGCAGAAACTATCAGCATAAGAGGTATATGAAAATGAAACGATTACTTAAGAAACTGGGAGCACTGTCTCTGATTCTGCTTCTTCTGACCGCTTTTGCAGCCTGCAGTATTCCGGATGATGTCTCATCCTCTGCGGCAGTCAGCGGACTGGACCAGGATGGCACCTATACGACTGCAGAAGATGTATCTGCATATATCCTTGCATACGGCCAGCTGCCCGTAAACTTCATTACGAAAGCGGAAGCACGCAGCCTGGGATGGAGCGGCGGCGGCCTGGAAGAGTATGCACCGGGATGCTGCATCGGCGGTGATAAATTCGGAAACTATGAAGGCAGCCTGCCGGAAGCGAACGGACGCAGATATTTTGAGTGTGACATCAACACACTTGGAAAAGACAGCCGCGGCGCAGAACGCCTTGTATATTCCAATGATGGTCTGATTTACTACACACCAGACCATTATGAAACATTTGAGCTTCTGTACGGGGAGGAATAGTTTATGAACAGAATCGTTATAGACGGAAACCATATTGACTCCAGAGAAACCTTCTTCCATGTATTACGCAGCCAGCTTGGAGAAGACCTGCTGGCAGGAAGCAATCTGGACGCACTTCATGACGCACTGACATCCATCACCGTTCACACAGTAATTGAAATCAGAAACCAGGCAAAGCTTGCTGATACCCTGGGTGACTACTGGAAGCGGATTTTCTGGCTGCTCAGTGACTGTATGGATGAAAACAGAGATCTGAAACTTGAATTAACAGAATAAAAAGTGCCGGTCCCTATAATCAGGGCCGGCATTTCTGCTTTATTACGTCTTATTTATAATTCGTTTACTGCTGCTCTGCGTACTTTACAGCAAGCTGTGCGCAGTATCCGATGATTTCCATACAGTTGCGCATCCTCGGTTTGGAGTCGAAATCGCCGAAAGGCTGAGACATTTCACGGCAGATCAGTGTTCCGTATTTTGCTTCGATTTCTTCCACCATTTCGCCAAATACAGGGTAAATATCCTGCTGCAGGTGCTTGATTCTTTCACCCATTTCTTCCTTTGGCCCGAATGGATTCCGGCGTCCTTTCAAAAGTCCCAGAGCCATAACTGCACCGGTGATGGCTCCGCAGGTATTCTTGGTATGCCCCATTCCGCCTCCGAAACCGGTAGCCATACAGATAATTTCATCCGGAAATTCCACTCCATAAATATCCATGAAAGTGCGAAGCACACATTCTGTGCAGTTGAGGCCCTGACGGAAATAGCCCCGTCCCAGTTCATCTGCCAGCACCATTAATTCTTCGGTTGTTTTATTTTCCGCAATCGGTCTTTTCATAATCATGCTCCTTTGCCTCTTCCAGTTTTTCCACAAGCCACATGGTAATGCGGGCCGTCAGCCCCCATATAATCTGCCGCTTACTGCCTTCTCCATAGTGAAAAATCGGCGCGGAATTCTTTCCCACACGCCAGCGGTAATCTTTTCTTATTCCAGCTGCTTCATAAGGGAAGTCATCCACTTTCTGTACCACTTCATATTCATAGCGGATAGGTTCCGTTTCCATAAAGAATCGGTACGGAACTGTAAATACAGTTTCCACCTCTTTCGGATTCAGTTTCAATAAGGAAAGGTCTTCTTCCTCAATTACCCCGATTACCGTATTCATGGTCAGATGAGAGACCTCATAAATAGAGTCAAACTGGCCTAAAATGCGTATTTTATCTGCAGGAATTCCAATTTCTTCTTCCGTCTCCCGCAGTGCACAGTCTTCCGGTGTTTCGCCCGGTTCCATTCTTCCTCCCGGGAAACAGACATCGCCCGGCTGGGTCTTCATCTCCGTTGACCTCTGTTCATAAAGAATGTGCAGTCCGTCTTCACGTTCTACCAGAGGAATCAGCACAGCACAGTCTTTTCTCTGACCGATGGCCCCCGGCTTTCTTCCTTCCATGAATTTTTCTACATTGGCAATGTTCATTATTTTCACCCCAAAAAGCAATACAGGCGATGGCCTGGGCCATCGCCATATAAAGCGGTTTTAATCAGTCAGAAGATTAGTTCAGGATTTCGCATCCTTC
>JAFYNS010000070.1 GCA_017556505.1 Bacillota bacterium
ACGTCCATAGAAAAAAATATACCCAAGGCATACCAGGGGGCAGAACGGCCGGTGAAAGATAACGCACTTTGGGGTGGGATACAGAACGGTCCGGGATTTACCCAGTCAGAGAATCCGTTTCATCGTGAATATCTGATACATCAGACTTCCTTCGGCCTGATTACACGGTCGAAGAGTGAAGCCATGACGGCGGAGCTGATCCATGCTGCAGGGTTCTTTATATATTACGAGAAGAAGCTCATTTTATATGATGAAAATGATGAGCGGAAGGTAAGGTACCCTGATATTACTTTACCTATTGCAGATGAGACCTGGTATTGGGAGGTGAAAGGCCGGTTTCAGGAAGAACGGTACCGGATGCGTGACACGGAGACGGAACGGCTGTATCATTTGAACGGAATCTATGAGCCGAAAAATCTGATTGTGACCAAAGATGGGCCGGATGGAAGTTTTCATGCGGAGGGAGTGATTCGGATTATCGAAGGGATTTTGTTAAGGCGTGTAAATGAACAGGGATGTTTCAAGTGATGAAACATCCCCATTTTTTATGTATTCGGAAGAATGACACGGAGCAGGAAGTGGTTTCCCTGCACGGAAAACTGGCAGTTGCCGTTTAGACGCTCGGCCATGTAGCGGATGCTTTGGATTCCGTAGCCATGCCCGTTTTTTCTTGAAATCGGGATTCCATCCACGAAAACCGGTGCCTTCAGGAATGGATTTCTTACCGAAAGCAGAATCTTTCCGCCGGAAGTCTTCAGGCTCATCCGAATCTGACGCTGGTCGGTCGGAAGGTTTTTTTGCGCATTCAATGCATTATCCAGTGCATTGGATATGATCATGGAGAGCATGAGTTCATCGGGAACGGTGTCGCCGATTTCCACCCTGGCTTTAAAATCGACTCCAAGAGAATGACATTGGGCGGCAAATCCGGTTAAAACGTAGTTTAAGGTATCGTTTTTACTATATCGTTTCAGTGTGGTACTATCCACCAGCTCAATATATTCTGCAATCATTTTGAGGGCGGTTTCTTCATCACCTTTGCCGATGGAAACGGAAAGATTATTGAGAAACAGACGCATGTCATGGCGCAGCAGGCTGATTTCAAACTCACTATGTTTGATGGCCTCAATCTGCCTTGCCTGCTGCTCTGCAGTAAGACGGATCACCGCTTCCTTTCTTTCCGCGTCTGCTTTCTGTTCATATTCCTTATAGTAAATCGCACAGAAAATCAGATGTACAATGGAGAGGAAGAATGGAAGAAACTCAGATACGGTCTGATTGCTTGACCTCCAGAAATTCATATAAATGCCGATCACATAGTCATAGAAATAATATACAATCGGAACCATACCGAAGATCCAGACGCTTTTATTGTCCTTGCTGTAGATTTCAGATACGGGAGACGCCATGTAGCGGACGATAAAAAATGCACAGATCAGCAGCATAAGGATGCAGAAAAATTTTTCTTTCAAGTAGTCTTCGGTAAAGGCCTGGACCAGCAGACCAATCCAATTGGCAGGCTGACAGCAGAGGTAAGCCGTAGTCGTCGCTGCCAGGGAAGTAGAAAAACGCTTTCGGTAGTGCAGGCAAAGTACTGCGATGATTGGAAGATGGGTAATGCAGGGGTAGAGCTTCCATACCAACGCTTCCTCCAGCAGTGCGTACACAATAAGCTGAAGAAGACCGCACAGCAGAAACATTCCGGCGTATACAGCAAAATTCTTTCTGCTGAACCGTACACCTGCGAAAGCAAATGACAGGAGCAGACCATAAAGAAGCAGCAAAATGGAGTGGGTGAAGAAAATGATAGTATTCATCATAAATCATCACCATCCTTTCCAAACATTACAGAAAAATATACAGACTCAAATTCTTTCTGACAGGTACGGGAAATCGGGATACGGCAGCCGGACTGCATCTTCAGCTCCTTTAAGGTGTAAGTACTGATATGGTGAAGATTCACAATGTAGCTGCGGCTGCATTTAAAGAAACCGTCTTCAAGACGGAGGCTGGTTTCAAACGAATACAGCGGGTCTGAAGAGAGAATCGTTCTGCCGTCAGCAAGAACAACCAGTACATGCTTATTCTGTGACTCGAGATACTCAATGTCACGGACTCTGACCTGGTGAACTGCTGCACTGCTTTTTATCGTAATGTGGCGGGATATGCCATCCAGTTCTTCAATCAGTTCGTTGAGACACTGGTGCAGTGCCTGTGAATTGACTGGCTTCAGAAGATAATTATTTGCCTTTACGGTATAAGATTCTACTGCGAATTCCGGGGAAGAAGTCAGAAATACAATTTTAACCTGCTTATTCCCTTCGCGGATTTCTCTGGCGGTCTCAATGCCATTCAGCAGCGGCATAATGATGTCCAGAAAAATGATGTCAAAAGGTGCTTCTGTATGAGCCTGAAGCAGTGCGTCACCATCTTCAAAGACCTCTGTCACCAGTGTGCAGGAGGGGGTACTCCAGCTGTTCAAAAGTGTATTTATCTGAGTGCGGAACTCCAGAGAATCATCGCAAACTGCAATACGTAACATGAGGCACCTCCTTTCAGAACTTTTCTTTCAGTATAGCATAAGAATTTTTCCTATTCAATCCGCTCCTGAATCCGTTCACTCCGCAAAATCTGCATTCTACTCCGTTCGTTGTTTTTTTATAAGTTTTATGGTATAATACGGTCTGTTATAGGGATTGTTTTGCCTATATATAGTGTTTCATAGAATACAAGAGATGAATGGAGCGAAAAAATGGGCGTACGAAGCAGCAGAACACAGCAGAAAAAAAGGACTTATGCGATAGCGATTATTCTGATTCTGATTATCTTGATCCTTTTGATGAATCTGTTCACGTATGTTCTTTCTGTGGTGAAGTATTACGGAGACGGAATGGAGCCTGCACTGAAAAACGGAGACCTTCTGATAGTTCTCCGAACAAAGAGTGTAGAGCCGGGCGATATCGCCGCTTTTTATTATAACAATCAGATTCTGGTTCGACGCATTATGGCGGAAGGAACGCAGCAGATTACAGTAGAAACAGATGGCAGCGTTCTGGTAGATGGACAGACTGTGGAGGAATCTTATCTGGACAGTCCGTCACTGGGACAGAGCAACCAGACCTATCCCTGCTATGTGCCGGAAGGACAGTTCTTTGTAATGGGGGATAACCGTGCGGAGGCCATGGACAGCCGTCTCAAAGAAATCGGCACCATCCCGGAGGACCGGATTATGGGAAAGGTAATCTTTGCATTTTAATTTTTAGATTATAAACAGTTTTAAACTGGAGGACTTTGAAGGATATGCAGCAGAGAAAACGCAGTGATGCGGGAAGACACGCTGACAACCGAATATATGGAGTTTTTATTGCAATACTGGTACTGTTGCTGATGGTATCAGTTTTTGGCATGCAGAAAGGCTACTCCTCTGCGCTGGCACTGGAGCAGCAGGTACGCTGCGGTATGGAAGAGCACATCCATACCGATGAATGCTACATTAATCACGTCCTGGTCTGCGGTCAGAAGGCACACACTCACAGCGGTGACTGCTATCTGCTGTTGCTTGAACAGAACGACGTAAATCTGCTGCTTTCTGAAATGGAAAACAGTGACGATAAGAGTCTGGAATCTCTGCTGACCGGTACGGTGAATGAAGCAATCCAGCTGAACCAGCTCGTTTCCCCAGATCCGCTGCCACAGAATTCAAACCAGCTGACCGTGGCGGAAATATCTACTCTGAACAGTGTAATTGAACAAAATCAGCTGAATCCGGCTGTCGTGCTCAATGAAAATGCGGGTGTGGCAATGATCAATGCTGCGGCAGACAGCGGGGATAATGGCATCATGCCGCTGGCTTCCGGTACACCGGAGAATCCGAAAGATGGCGAAGCGTATATTTACCTGTACGTGGATGACGAGTGGACGTATGTTGGGGCCATGGATATTGAAAAAAAGGTAGTTTACAATGCTATCAATGCCGCAGATTTACTGACGCTTCTAAACGGAAAGATTGAACCGGATTTGGCGTCAACAGATTTCCGAATCACATATGCAGCCTCTCCA
>JAFYNS010000071.1 GCA_017556505.1 Bacillota bacterium
ACGGGAGCTGCCGTCGCCGCCTCTGATACAGAAGATTGCGTCAACTTCAGGGTCTGCGAACATCTTGTTGATCCATTCTCCTCTTTCCTTGCCGGTACCAGCCATGATTCCGCCGTAGTCCTTATCCAGGTTGTCAGCAGTCTTTACCTTATAACCCATGTCTTCCATGGCCTTCACGCATTCCGCAATTCTTTCAGTGCTTACGCGGGAGCTGCCTGCAATAATACCTACGGTATCACCAACATTTAATTTCTTAGGGAATTTCATTGTTTTTATCCTCCAGTTATATAAAAATTAAATTTATTTGCCTAATACGTCCTTCATCACACGCAGTGCGTTCAGGTGAGTAATCTTATCCATTTCATCATAGGTGAAGTGTTTTTCCATCATCTGCAGCAGAGTGGAGAAACCACCGTAGTTCACCAGTTCACCATTGTCATCGATACCATCGAAGTCAGAACCGAAGCCGATGGTTTCAATACCAGCCACATTCTTCATGTGCAGCAGGTGCTGGATAATCTGTTCATAAGTAGCTCTGCTGGAACCTTCTTTCAGGAAGGAGCATTCAAAGTTAATACCTGCTACACCACCCTTTTCAGCCAGAGTTCTCAGCTGATCATCAGTCAGGTTTCTCTTATGGTTTGTCAGTGCTCTAGCACAGGAATGAGTTGCCATGAACGGCTGCTTGCTGTATTTTGCCACGTCATAGAAACCACCTTCGGACAGGTGGGAAACGTCAATAATCATTCCCAGACGGTTCATTTCTTCTACCACTTCGATACCGAAAGGCTTCAGACCCATCATATGGATTGCCGGATCATCATGGCAAGGATAACCCATGGAGTTTTCATAACCCCACAGAATAGTCAGCAGTCTTACACCCATATCATAAATTTCCTGAATTCTTTCAATCTTTCCGTCTACGAATACGCCGTCTTCTACGGTCAGGAAGGAAGACAGAATACCTTCTTCCTTATTCTTCAGGATTTCTTCTACACTGTATACAGGACGGATAATATCCTTATGTTCTTCCATCTTCTGAGTATAGTATCCATAGATTCCCTTCAGGATATCATATGGATCCATGGTCTTCATTTCATTTCTGGACAGATACATAGCAAAGAACTGGCACAGAGACTGGTTTTCCTTCAGCAGCTTCAGGTTAATGGAAAAATCACCGTCATAAAAGCTCTTTTCCGGTTTTCTCCAGCCTTCAATCAATGTATCACAATGCATATCTACAATTCTCATAACGTTCCTCCTATTTTATTGAAAAAATACTGAAAATAATACAAGCAAGAATTATGCCACAGATAGGATTTGCTTTTACTTACAAATCCCTGTATAATATGATTATATCAGATAATAAATAAAAGTGGAGGATTTTCATGAAATACGATATGGAAAAAATCAAACAGCGTATTGACGAACTGTTTGACGAAGCAGTGGCATTCCGCCGTGAACTTCATATGCATCCGGAGCTGAGTGAAAAAGAAGAAGAAACTGCGAAAAAGATTCACCAGCATCTTGCAGATTTGGGAATCACATACCAGCCAAATGTTGCCGGACACGGCGTTATTGCAACAGTATACGGAAAAAACCGCCAGCATGCTGTAGGTATTCGCGCAGACATCGATGCCCTTCCTATTACAGAAGCTGTGGATGTTGATTTTGCGTCAAAGAACCCGGGCGTAATGCATGCATGCGGCCATGACATGCATACCGCTATCATGCTGTATACTGCCAGGATCTTAAATGAAATGCGCGACGAACTGCCCGGCAGTGTAAAATTCTTCTTCCAGCCATCTGAAGAAACCATCGGTGGTGCAGAGCAGATGATTAAAGAAGGTGCACTGAAAAATCCTGATGTAAACAGCGTTATCGGACTTCACGTAGAAACCACCGTTCCGGCTGGAAGCATCGAATTCGTTCTCGGTCCAATGAATGCCGCTTCTACAGAGTTCTATGTAACCGTATACGGTCAGAGCTGTCATGGTGCCAGCCCATTCAAGGGAGTGGACCCTCTGCTTCCGGCATGCGCAATGGTCAGCAACATTCAGTCCATTGTAACCCGCCGTATCGACCCGACCGAAGCAGCACTGGTTACCATCGGCCAGTTCCACAGCGGTACCAAGAACAATATCATTCCTGCAGAAACCCGTTTTTCCGGTATTATCCGTGTACTGGATATGAAGAACCGTTACTTTATCAAGGAAGAACTGGAACGTATCTGTAAGCAGACTGCTGCATCTTTTGGTGCAGAATGCAAGGTAGAATTTGTTGACAGTTACCCTTCCCTGACTAATGATACTCAGCTTACAGAATGGGTCAAGGAATCTGCTGAAGAAGCACTTGGTAAAGATAAAATCAGAATCCGTACCCGTGCAAGCCTGGGTGCGGACGACTTCTCTTACTTCTGTCATGACAGCCGTGCCCTCTACTATAATCTGGGGACTGCCCGTGACGGTGAGGAAATTACAGCACCAATCCACAACGAAAACTTCAATCCTGATGAAGAAGCAATCCGCACTGGTATCCTTTCAGAAATCACTGCGGTACTGCGTATTCTGGAAGAAGAAAGCAAGGACTGGTAAATCACAGACCATCTCAAAAAAAACGCCTTCCCTTTTCAAGGGAAAGCGTTTTTTATTTGAGTCAGGTAACTGAATTAATTTCTTACAGATCGTTTCTGCACAGGTCTTCGAAGGACTCTCTCTTAACAGCCACATAGTTTTCGTTTCCGCCTCTCAGCATTACGATTGGTGGCTTTGGCAGCTTGTTGTAGTTGGATGCCATGGAGTAGTGGTATGCACCTGTTGTGCAGACTGCCAGGGTGTCGTATCTCTTTACGCTTGCAGGCAGCATTACGTGTTCCTGGATGATGTCTCCGGATTCGCAGCAGCGGCCTACTACGGATGCTTCGAAGTCACATTCTTCGTCCATCTTGTTTGCCAGC
>JAFYNS010000072.1 GCA_017556505.1 Bacillota bacterium
GCTGCAAACAGAAAATTCTGGACGGCAGCCAGTCCCAGAGGATTCAGAGCCAGTGCCAGAAGTGGCAGAAACGCTGTAATTCCAATCTTTATGTATTTCGGATTCATATAATTCTCCTTGTGTTTGATATGAAAACTATACCATGTTTCAGCGGCAGATTCAAGATGCGTAAGAGGATAGTGAAATCATATGAAAATCATGTTATAATAGGGTTATCAATTGAAGGGAGACTGAATCTATGAAAAAGAATGAAAATATCACAACACCAGGTGCGGTTGTTGTAAAACAGATGAAGCTGAAGAAGATGACTGAAACAGAACTGGCAGCGCAGATGGGCGTATCAAAGAACCAGATTCAGAAGCTGATTGCAGGAGAAGTCCGTCTGACGGATGCCACTGCAGCCAAACTGGAAAAGGTACTGGATCTGCCGAAGGAATTCTGGACAAACCTGGAGGAAGTGTACCGTGCCAAGCTGGAAGAAGAATAATCGGAGGACAGGACATGACAGCACCAACAGAACGGGTATTTCATGAAATTGAACTGATGAGCCGTGTGTGGGATTATGCGGAAAGCAGAGGACTGAAGCAGAGCCTGTGGGCTCTGGATTTTGCTGCGAAAAAACATGATGGCCAGACCCGCAAAGGTCCGGAGGGCGTCCCATATATCATCCATCCCCTCTATATGGCATGCCAGGCCATCAGTCTGGGTATTGCGGATGATGATATGATTGCGGCAGTGCTGCTTCATGATGTCTGTGAGGACTGTGGTGTTTTAACAGAAGACCTGCAGGTCAGTGAGTCAGTACGGGAGGCAGTACGTCTGGTGACACGTATCGGAAGCAAGGCGGATGAAGCGGCAGAAAACGCGTATTACAAGGCAATTTCTGAAAACCGTCTGGCTTCCATGGTGAAGCTTCTGGACCGCTGTCATAACGTAGCCTTTCTGGCACTTGGCATGAAGGACGAAAAACTGCAGCGGTATGTGAGGGAAACGGAGACTCATTTCTATCCGCTCTTCGAAACCACTGTGCAGCGCTGGCCGGAATACAGCCAGGCATGCTGGCAGCTGAAGTACCAGACCGCAAGCCAGCTGCAGACCATTAAAGCACTTACATAAATGTATATAAATGAAAGGGGCAGCCAATGAAGCTGATACATTTATCGGACCTTCACCTGGGAAAACGGGTGAATGAGTTCAGCATGATAGATGACCAGAAGTACATTCTGGATGAGATTTTGAAAATAATTGACGGGGAACATCCGGACGGTGTGATCCTGGCCGGCGATATTTACGATAAGCCGGTGCCTTCTGCTGAGGCGGTGCAGCTCTTTGACCGGTTCCTCTGCGATCTGGCGGAGCGGAAACTGCAGGTGATGGCTATCAGCGGCAACCACGACTCTGCGGAGCGTATGGCCTTCGGAGCAAAACTTATGGATGCCAGTGGTATTCATATGTCTCCGGTTTACGGCGGCATGACGGAGCCGGTAATTCTGGATGATGAATATGGCACAATATATTTCTGGATGCTGCCGTTCCTGAAGCCGGCTCATGTTCGCAGGTTTTATCCGGATGCGGAAATCGAAAGTTACACCGATGCCATGAAAGCGGCAGTGGATGCCATGAATATAGATTTCAGCAAGCGGAATGTACTGATTACCCACCAGTTTGTGACGGGAGCAGGACGCTCTGAGTCAGAAGAACTGTCCGTGGGAGGATCCGATAACGTGGACGGAACTGTTTTCGAAGGCTTTGATTATGTGGCCCTGGGACACATTCACCGTCCGCAGAATATGGAAAGCGAACGAATCCGCTACTGCGGCACGCCGCTGAAGTATTCCTTCTCCGAAGCCAGTCATGAAAAATCAGTAACCGTGGTGGAACTGGGAGCGAAAACAGGGAAAGGTGCATGCGGTGAACTCCAGATCCGCACCATTCCTCTGGCAGCGAAGCACGATTTGAGAGAAATCCGGGGTACTTATCTGGATCTGACCTCCAGAGATTATTACCTGGGAACCAGAACCGATGATTATCTTCACATCACACTGACCGATGAGGAGGATGTGCCTGATGCAGTAGGCAAGCTGCGTATCATTTATCCGAATCTGATGAAGCTGGATTACGACAATGCAAGAACCCGTGCGAGTCAGAACCTGACTCTGGCCGATGATGTGGAGCACAGAAGTCCGCTGGACTTATTCGGCGAGTTTTATCAGGTACAGAATAACCAGGAAATGAGCAGCCAGCAGTGTGAGCTGATGGCCCAGCTGATTGAAAAGATATGGGAGGGTGACGCATGAGACCGATTCAATTGAATATTTCTGCATTCGGTCCGTATGCGGGCCGGGTGGAGCTGAATCTGGACCAGTTGGGAACCAGCGGCCTGTATCTGATTACAGGCGATACAGGGGCCGGCAAGACCACCATTTTCGATGCCATTACTTTTGCACTGTTCGGTGAAGCCAGCGGAAGCAGCAGGGAAGCCAGTATGCTCCGCTCAAAATACGCAAGTCCGGACACTCCGACGGAAGTGGAACTGACTTTTGCTTATGGCGGAAAGCTCTATACCGTAAAACGCAATCCGGAGTACCAACGTCCTGCCAAGCGCGGTGAGGGTATGACGCTTCAGAAGGCGGACGGACAGCTGATTATGCCGGATGGCAGTGTAATTGCCAAACTGAAGGATGTAAATCAGAAGATAAAAGAAATCCTGGGCGTGGACCGGAGACAGTTTTCGCAGATTGCCATGATTGCCCAGGGGGATTTCCTGAAGCTGCTGCTGGCAGATACGAAGGAGCGGCAGGGTATTTTCCGGGAAATCTTTAAAACAGGATATTATCAGGAACTGCAGGACCGGCTGAAGGCGGAGTCCGGCAGCCTGGGACGCCAGTGCGAAGCTGCAGGCAGCAGTGTGAAGCAGTATATCTGCGGCATTGTCTGCAGCATGGACAGTTCCATGGCGGAAAATGCAGAAAAAGCCAGAACAGGACAGCTGCCCCTTACTGATGTGATGGAACTTCTGGATATGATTCTGAAAGAGGATCAGCAGACAGAAAACGCGCTGAGTGGAAAGCTTTCTTTGCTGGAAAGAGAACTGGCGGAAATCAGCGAACGGCTGGGAAAAGCCAGAGAACTGGAAGCTGCAGCGAAGCAGCTTGAGCAGGCAGAGCATACCAGACTGGAAAAGCAGGATGCACTGGCAGCAGCTGATGCGCAGCTTTTCATCGTAAAAGAACGGCAGCTTCGCAGAGAAAGTGCGGAACGTGAACTTACACTGCTGGAATCTATGCTGCCTCAGTATGAACAGCTGAATGCAATGCAGGCTGAGCTGAAAGCTGCAGAGAAAAAATGCAGTGAAGAGGAAGAATTTGCTGTCCGGACAGAAGCGGAACTGGAACGTAAAACCCAGCTTCAGTCTGAAAGAAAAGAGTCTCTGAAACTTCTGGAATCTGCAGGGGAGCAGAAGCAGATGCTTCTTCGCGAAAAAGATTTGCTGCAGCAGAAGCTGAGCCAGGTTAAGGAACTTGGCAGAATTTCTGCTTTATATAATGAAAATTGTGAAGAGCTGCGGAAGCAGCAGTCCGTGTTTGCTGCATACCAGCGCAGGGCTGATATGACACAGGAACGGTACAGCCAGATGAACCGGGCCTTTCTCAGTGAGCAGGCAGGTATTCTGGCACAGACTTTGGAAGCGGGAAAACCTTGTCCTGTATGTGGTTCATCAGAGCATCCATGTCCCGCAGCAGCTTCTGCGGAAGCACCGACAGAGGCACAGCTGGAAAGTGCGAAAAAAGAAATGGAAGAGGCTGCAGAGAATGCGGCAGAAGCAAGCCGTACTGCAAGCCAGCTGAAAGGTACCGTGGATACCCAGCTTCAGAACCTGAGACAGAAGGCGGAACTGCTGCTGGGAAGTTCTGAAACGGAAAATCTGGATGAAAACATAAAGATTTTGCAGAAGGAAATCAATCAGCAGATAAAAGACACAGAAGCACAGCTTCAGACTGAAGAAGATAATCTGCAGAAAAAGCAGACTCTGGAGAAGCAGCTGTCTGAAGGAGAACAGCTGGCAGAACGCCTGCAGAAAGAACTTTTCGAATGCAGACAGCAGCTGGCAGCGGCAAAGTCCCATCAGGAAGCACTGAAAAAACAGACTGCAGAGCTGGAAGTAAATCTTCCTCATGCAACCCGCAGAGAAGCACTGCAGGCACAGACAGAACTTCAGCAGTATATAGAAACCCTCCGAAAGGAACTGGAAGATGCGGAAAAGAATTTCCACAGCTGCCAGAATGCACTGACTGAGGCCGAGGGGAGAATTGCACAGCTGAAGAACCAGCTTGAAGGAGCGCAGCACTGCAGTGTGGAAGGAGAAGAAAGCAGAAGAAGAGACGCAAGTGCGGAAAAAGAGATTTTGCAGGGTCAGCTCCAGAAGGCCCGGACCCGGATTACCACCAATGAAACCGTTAAGGTAAATATTGAAAAGACAGCAGGGCAGCTTGCTCAGCTGGAAGAGCGGTGGACCTGGGTGAAGGCACTTTCCAATACGGCCAACGGAAACATCGCCGGTAAGGAAAAAATCATGCTGGAAACCTATATTCAGATGACCTATTTCGACCGGATTATCATAAGGGCAAACCGGAGACTTCTTTCCATGACCGGCGGGCAATATGAACTGGTGCGCCGTCAGGTTGCTGATAACAACCGGAGTCAGAGCGGCCTGGAACTGGATGTCATCGATCATTACAATGGGACACAGAGAAGTGTTAAGACGCTGTCCGGCGGTGAATCCTTTAAGGCATCTCTGTCGCTGGCACTGGGGCTTTCTGATGAAGTTCAGTCTTCTGCCGGAGGAATCCGCCTGGATACCATGTTCGTGGATGAAGGTTTTGGTTCTCTGGATGAAGAATCTCTTCGTCAGGCCATCAGTACGCTGGCTGGGCTCAGCGAAGGAAATCGGCTGGTAGGCATCATTTCTCATGTAAGTGAGCTGAAGGAGAAAATAGACCGTCAGGTGAGCGTACGCAGGGAAAAGACCGGCGGAAGCAAAGTGGAAATCCATATATAAAATAATATGACAAATTGGAAATCACCTGTGGTAATTCAGCGCCCTCTGTGATAATATATAGGAAATATATGAATTTGCATATAGACACCACAAGATGGAGAGCAGAGTATGAATACACTATATCTGAAATATGTGCTGGAAATCGAAAAGGCGGGTTCCATTTCCCAGGCAGCGCAGAATCTGTTTATGGCACAGCCAAACTTGAGCAAGGCAGTGAAGGACCTGGAGCATGAACTGGGATACAGTATCTTTAAACGTACTCCCAGCGGCGTAACGGTTACAGAAAGAGGAAATGAGTTCCTTTTTCATGCCAGAAAGATGGTGGAACACATTGCAGAAATCGAGAAGCTGTCCAGGAGAACGGATGCAGAGATGACTCTGTTTAAAATTTCCATTCCCCGCGGCAGCTATATTGCCAGCGGTGTAACTGCATTTGTGGGAGAATTGCCCATTGCTTCGGGCCTGGATGTGACGGTTAACGAGACCAACACCCTCCGGACTATCTCTAATGTAGCTGACCGCGGATACAATATGGGAATCATCCGCTATAATGTGGAAGACGAGGGTGTGTTTAACAGCCGTTTGAAAAACAACAAACTGGAAGCCGAAACTCTTTGGGAGTTTGAGTATGTTCTGGTTATGTCACAGGAACATCCTCTGGCCGGGAAAGAAAAAATTTATGCAGAAGACCTGCAGGATTATATCAAAATTACCCATGCGGACATTGAAAACCACCGTGAACTGGATCACAAGGGAGGAAACACAGGAGGCAAACCGGAAAAGACCATATATGTCTATGAACGAGGAAGCCAGTTTGACCTTCTGACCAATGTGCCTACCACCTATATGTGGGTATCACCGATTCCGGAGTCTGTTCTGGAAAAGAACGGACTGGTGCAGCGTGTATGTACGGATCAGGATAACAGATATAAAGATGTGCTGATTTATCGTCAGGACTATAAGCTTGGCGAATTCGACAAGCTGTTCCAGAAAAAAATTTATGAAGCAAAGGTGGATGTGGCGTCCGCCAAGTACGAATAAGAACACAGCCGCTATATGAAAAAATATATAGCGGCTTTCTTTTTTTATATTACCTGCCTTGTTCGGAGTCTGCTAAAATAGGTTTGTTTAAAGAAGTAATATACTTTACTATATAATAAGAAAATTTAAGGAGTAGATATCGTAGTGGAAGGTTGTTTAACAATTCAGGAAGTACTGAATAAGTATATAACGGGATGTATGGCCAAGGTGCAGATGACATCAGGCCGTCTGGTTGGTAAGGCTATTCTGGCTGGTATGATGATTGCACTGGGTGCATCTGCCAGCAGCGTAGCAGCACATACCATTCCTGACGTAGGTCTGGCAAGACTGGCAGCGGCTGTTGTATTCCCGGTTGGTCTGATGATGGTTATTCTGCTGGGTGCGGAACTGTTTACAGGTGACTGTCTGGCTGCAATCAGCGTATTTGACGGTAAGCAGAAATCCAAGTCCATCATCAAACTCCTCGTGGTCGTTATTTTCGGTAACTTTTTAGGAGCGACTCTCATGGCAGTCATGGTATACCTCAGCGGACAGCTGGACTATACTGCAGGAATGCTGGGAGCTTACACTATTAAGGTTGCAGCTGGTAAGGTAGGACTGACATTTACCAAGGGTGTCGTATCCGGCATTCTGTGTAATATTCTGGTGTGTGCGGCCGTGCTGATGGCTATGTGTGCCAAGGATGTAACCGGTAAACTGATGGCATGTTTCTTCGTCATCATGCTCTTCGTTACAGCCGGTTTTGAACACTGTGTTGCAAATATGTACTATATTACTGCAGGCATGCTGGCACTGGACAATCCTCATTATGTGGAACTTGCCATGGAAACATACGGATTCACGGCAGAACAGCTGGCACAGCTGAATATGCAGAATTATTTCTTTACTAACCTGCTGCCGGTAACCATCGGTAATATTCTGGGAGGTATTATTTTCCTGGGTGCACCGCTGTTCTATCTGCATGCAGCCAACAAAACTCTGTATGAAACTATTGCTGAAAATATTAAATTATCTATCGATAAGGAGGATGGTAACGATGATTTCATTTATGACAACTTTCCTGATGGTTTTGGCTGCTAGTGTGGCCGGCGTAGCCGTTGTGGCTGGTGTACTGTATGTATACTGGAACCACAAGACCGGAGAAGGAAAGGAGCAGGTTGTATATTCCAGACCGGCGGAATGTATCAGCAGCTTCAGCTTAATGGCACCATTAACTACCCGTGCAGCAAGATAAGCTGATTCTTCGAAAAATAAAACAGATATAAAAGGAGACCTTCCACAGTGGGTGAAGGCCTCTTTTTTTCGTATGAAGGGTTTTACAGAATGAACATTTTTACAGTCATCATTTCCAGTGCATCCTCTGCAGTATAGGAAACGGTTCTTGCATCCACAGAATATACGCCAGGGAAGAAGCATGCACGGTACGCCTTTGCAGGTTCTTTGAAACTGATTTCCACATCGTAGGTTTCTGGTTCTTCGATACGGCATTCTTCTCTCTTTTTCAGACCTGCTTCTACACCTGCTTCAATGAGGCGGCAGGCCTTATCTGCGTTCATGTTGAAAGTAGCTCCGCCAACACCGTATTTTACTCCAACGGTTTCAATGGAAGGAACCAGTTCCTTTGCATGTTCGCAGAGCTGCTCATCGCCGCTGAGGAAGACTGCAGGCACACCATGGCAGGCAGCTACATAAGTATTCATGTCGAATTCTGCCGCATCTTTGCCGTTGATTCTGAAGTAGTTGTTCTGGGTGTTCATGGTATGAGCCAGGGGGTTGCCGTCGTAGTTGGCACCGCTGTGGTATCCGATATAAATCACTGCGTCAAAGGTTTCATCAAGACCTGCCATCATGGATTCCGGAGAACCGGTCCAGCCGCGGATCAGGGTGACTTCTTCCGGCAATTCTTCTGCAATGATGTTTCTTGCACTGTCATGGGCATCCTTTACAAAAATTTCAGTGGCACCGGCAGCGATGGCACCGCGGCATGCAGCCACAACTTCACGGGTCATCTGCTTTTTTGCTGCTTCATGAGCATCGTGGTAGAGTTCCGTTTCATCCCAGTTTGTCACGTTGGTTACGCCTTCAATGTCTGAACTGATATATACTTTCATAGGTTGTACCTCCTCAAAATCTTTCTATCTCAGTTTTACCACAATCATGCCATTTCTGCAATCTGTATTGCAGCATAAAAACAGATCTATTCTATCGAAAAAATTTCAATAATGTGATATAATGAGACCATGGACAATAAAAATCGAAAAGACCGAAAACTTCAGCTGGACGCAAAAGGACGGATCTTCATTACCCTTGGAATGATGGTTTTGCTTAGTGTGCTCATAAACGGCATGATGACATGGTTTAATCAGCCGGAAGAACTGAAGACGAGAGAAGAACAGATGGAAAACCGATATGATCCGGAAGCCTTTTTCCTGGACGAGAAGGGCAGGCTCTGCTATGAAGATAAGAACTGGACGAGCTACATCTGCGTCGATGTATCCAGTTACCAGAATGAGGTGGACTGGCGTCAGGTTGCGGAAGACGGCGTGGAATTTGCCATGATTCGTCTTGGCTACCGGGGATACAGCAGCGGGGCATTGAATATTGATCCATGCTATGAACAGAATGTGAAAGGAGCAAGGGATGCGGGCCTTCACGTAGGGGTATATTTCTTCTCACAGGCTGTAACGGAAGAGGAAGCCATGGATGAGGCACGGTATGTGCTGCGGAAACTTCGCGGAAAACGGATTGACGGACCGGTTGCCTTTGATATGGAATATATAAATGGAGCAGAGCGGATTAATCATCTGACGGCAGAAGAAAAGACTGTTATTGCAGATGCCTTCTGCCGCGTCATCGAGGAGAATGGTTATCAGCCGATGATTTATGGAAATCCTACCTGGTTTACAGAGGATGTGAATCTGGAAGGCCTGGCACACCGCGGAATCTGGCTTGCCCATTATATTGAAATGACCCAGTGGCCTTTCGATTACTGGATGTGGCAGTACACAGACAAGGGCACTGTCGCAGGAATTGTGGGCGGCTGCGATCTGAATA
>JAFYNS010000073.1 GCA_017556505.1 Bacillota bacterium
CTCCCAGCCATAGCGTTCTTTCTGGCGCTGAATCATGTCGCGGACATGTTTGGCGGAGTAATGATGACTGGCGTTTTCCAGCCCGTCAGTGGTGATGACAAAGAGCGTCTTTTCCGGACGGTCTTCCTCACGGGCGTACTTGTGCACATTTCCGATGTGGTGGATGGCACCGCCAACTGCATCCAGCAAAGCAGTGCAGCCCCGCACGTAATATTCCTTATCGGTCATCGGTGCAATCCGGCTCACCGGTACGCGGTCGTGGAGCACTTCTGATACGTTATCAAACAGTACTGTAGAGATGAGTGCCTCCCCCTCTTCCTTCTTCTGCTTTTCCAGGAGGGAATTAAATCCCCCGATGGTTTCCCTTTCCAGCCCCGCCATGGACCCGCTGCGGTCCAGGATGAATACCACTTCTGTTAAACCTTTTCTCATAATCGCTTCCTCCTTGATGATCCGTGATTTATGAGCCAAGTATAACAGAGCCGCCAATCAAAAACGTCGCCTGGCAGGCGACGTTTTAGTATTTTTTAATAATTCATCAAAGTTTTTCCGGTGAACTCGTAGAGAACTCCTTCCAGCTCGAACATATTGTAATTGCCGGTCTCGATGAAGTACTGCACGATGATATCGGTCTTGCTGCTGCGAGTCAGCGCGTAGCCCGCACGCCCCAGAAAATCTCGGGCTTCATCCAGATTCAGTTCCAATGCAATGGCAAGTGCCATCACGGCGTTCTTACCCGGCTGATAGGTTTCCTTCAAAATCTTGGAGAAATGCTTCTTATCCATATTGGCTTTTTTATAGACCTCAGAATTTTTCATCCCCTTTTCCCCTATCATTCGAAGCAGAGCCTCCGAAAAACCCTCTTCCGGCCGGTCAATCAGATCCTTGAGGCTCAGGTCTTTTTTCTCTGTTAGATCGAAGTCCGGACAGGAAACAGAAGCGCTGCAGCATTCATCTGCATCCAGCAAATCATAACGTGACTCTTCTCTCAGTCTGTTGCTTTGAAAAAGCAGTCTGCTGCCTCGGATTCCTCCCGTAATCTCTTCCACCAGATTCTCATCGATGTAGCTCTTCACATCGGCAAACAGCTTCTCCGACAGGGCATACGCCTTCTTATCAAATACCACCAGATGTACCAGAATGTCTTCATTCTTCATGAGAAATGCACTGATGGCACTAATGGCAGTCTGCAGAGCCAGTGCCTTCGGGAACCCGTAGTTTCCTGCAGAAATCAGCGGAAATGCCACCGACTCACACCCATACTCTGCCGCCAGTGCAAGCGCAGAATCATAACAGCTGCGAAGTGTGGATTCTTCCCCATGCTCCCCGTCCTGCCAGATTGGTCCGACAGTGTGAATAACGTATTTTGCAGGGAGATGGAAGGCCGGCGTGATGGCAGACTTTCCCCTTGCAATGTCTCCAATTTTCTTCCGGGCCTCCAGAAGCTCCGGTCCCGCCGCCATGTGAATGGCAGTATCCACCCCATCTCCAATCAAAGGACGTGGGTTGGCGGTATTTACGATAGCATCCACCTACATGGCCGTTATGTTGTTTCGTACGATTGATAATGGCATAATATTCCCCCTGTTCTGTCGCTTACCTCATGTTTCTTCTATCATACAACGTTTCCGGTGATTATACAAGAGTACCTGTCTTCTGTCAAAATTCGACGGAATTTGCCTTTTTTCGCCTGGTCGGGTATAATAGTTTTTAAGGGGGAATGAAAGTGTATGAAAAAGAATCTTAAAAAATTGCTTGCGGGGATTTGCCTGACGGCACTTCTCTGCGTCGGAATCTCTGCAGGTGCCGCAATCGCAGGGGCACTTGATGACAGCGGAAGCGGATGTTTTGCCTGGGCGGCTGCAGCCGGATCAGAAAGTTCCGCGTCACTGAAAAAGCCGGAAATTCAGACGAAGGCTTCCGGATATGAAGCCATTAAAATCAGCTGGGCGAAGGTCTCCGGAGCGAAAAAATACGAGATATACCGTGCTTCCAGCAAATCCGGTGAGTATAAAAAAATTGCCACCACCGAAAAGCTTTCTTACAGTGACAAGAAAATCAATCAGAACAAAACCTACTACTATAAAGTTCGTGCCGTCAGCGGGAATAAAAAGGGAAAATTCAGTGGCATCAAGTCCGGGAAAATCAGCACGAAGCTTTCTCTGAAGTCCATTCCTGCTTACAGCGGACAGCCTTTTACAGAAGTTCGTGACGGCAAACCGTCCTTCTCTGCACGAATGAAATCCGCTGCCAAGAAGTCCTATGAAACTTACAGCAGTCTGGATTCCAGGAAGAGACCTCAGGCAGCCGTAGCCAGCGTAGGCAAAGATTTGATGCCGGAGGGCGAACGGGAAGGAATCGGTATGATAAAACCGGCCGGATTCAGCACGGTCCGTTATGATGACCTGATTGAGGACAAGTATCTGTATAACCGGTGCCACATGATCGGCTGGCAGCTCACCGGCGAAAATGCCAACGAAAAGAATCTGATCACCGGTACCCGTTACATGAACGTGGACGGCATGTTTCCATTCGAAAACCGCATCGCTTCCTATGTCAAGAAGACCGGAAATCATGTGCTCTACCGAGTGACTCCTGTTTACAGCGGCGATGAGCTGGTATGCCGCGGGCTGCAGATGGAAGCCTGGTCCGTAGAAGACAGCGGCAAAGGGCTCAGTTTCCACGTCTTTGTCTACAACGTGCAGCCTGGAATTAAAATCAATTACGCGGACGGCAGCAGCCGGCGTGCGGACAGTTCCGGCAAATTACCTGCATCCGGTGTCATTACCGATGCTGATGTGCCGCAGTCTGCATACGTACTGAATAAGAATACGCTCAAGTTCCACTACGCATCTTGTTCCAGCGTAGATGATATGAGCGAAAAGAACAAAATCTTCTCAGATGAAGATCGCGATGCCATCATTGCGAAAGGCTATGATCCATGCAAGCGGTGCAATCCTTAATAGTTTCGCCAAAATGGGACTGCAAATTCGCTCCAAAGGCGAAAAATCACGAATAATTGGATACTTCTACGAAAAAATCCCACATAACGTGGGATTTTTATTATCCTGTCTCATTCTGATAAACGGTTCACGGTGCTGGCCACAGCCCCAGGGCATGCTTCCAAAGCAGTACCCGCAGAACGGACTCGTTAATCTGCTCTTCACTGATTTTGCCGTCTTCCGCTGCTGCGATGACTGCCGGAATCTGGATTTTATAATCAGTACAGCAAAGCATATCGTTTCCGGCTTTCACAGCCAGTACCGCTGCTTCCGCTGCTCCATATGCATCGGTGATGGCCTCCATCACCAAATCGTCCGTCATTATAACACCATCAAACCCCAGTTCTTCCCGAAGTACCCGGTGCACTTCCCGTGACAGGGATGCAGGTTTTTCATCATCCATGCATTCCACAATATTATGTGATACCAGCACTGCACCGGCTCCCGCCTGAATTCCCGCCTGGAACGGACGCAGATCCGATGCCAGGAACTGGCTGTATGGACGGGTATCTACGGAAAATCCCTGATGGGTATCTGAGTTTCCGCCATAACCCGGGAAATGTTTCAGTACGCTGCCTACATTCTGCTGGTTCATGGTGCGGACAACCTGCCGCACGTATCTGGATGTAGCCACCGCATCCTGTCCAAAGGTCCGTTTATAAATATAGGCCGATGGGTTTTCGGAGATATCACAGACCGGTGCCATGTTTACATTGATACCTAGGCTGGTGAGAAGCTGACATTTTTCGACGGTATCTGACTCGATTCGTGCAAAACCGCCTTCTTTATATAACTTCTGCGGTCCTGCAAAAGGTGTGCTGCGGTACTGTGGATACCAGCTGATCCGGTTCACGTCACCGCCCTCTTCATCTACAGCTGTCAGCATGGGTACCCGACTCACATCCTGATATGACATGATTTCCATCCGCACCTGATCCGGACCTTTCTCCTTAAAGTCCCGCGCAAAGAAAATCATGCCGCCCGGCTGGAATTTCCTCACACCGTTGACTGGCTTTCCTTCCGGACAACGGATCAGAAACATCTGTCCCACCTTTTCTTCCAGACTCATGGTTTCAATATATGCTGTCAGCAGTTCTTCTGTGGTCGGCGGTGCCGGTTCCTCCGGAGTCAATACTTCCTCTGGAATCACCGGTTCTTCCTGCTGTTCTTCCCTGTCCGCCGTGAAATAAATCAGCCCCGACAGCACAAAAGCGCACAGCAGCAGCACCGGTATCACCCGTACCGCAGCCGTGCGCTTTCTTCTTTTTTTATGGTTTCTGTTATCCATCAGGGCCGCACCTCTCATACATATGATAGGTTCAGTATACCACAGTCCCTGGGAAATTAGAAGTAAATCCTACTGATTCAGAAACTCTACCGCAATGCGTGCCATGCCGGCGGCACCTGTTTTGATGATGTCAGACTGCATCACACACTTTGGATTGTGGAGAGGATATACTGCCCCACCTTCCGGATAGGCATGGAGCCACATGAGAGCACCAGGCACACCACTGTGAATGCTGTAATAGCTGAAGTCTTCGGAACCGGAGAACGGTTCGTCCATGGTGAAGCTTGCATCTTCTCCCAGCTCCGCCTTCACCGCACCTTCAATAAAGTCGATGAGCGCACCATCGTTTTCTACGCAGGCATACCCCTTCTGTACTGTCACGTCAATCTGACAGCCGGATAGCTTGCCCACGCCTTCTGCAATGTCCAGTGCCTTTTCACGGATTACTTCTGCGGACTGGTTGTCATAATATCTTGCTACACCTTCTGCTCTTGCTTCTCCCGGAATAATATTCACAGCAGAACCGCCGCTGAGAAGACCGATGGAGAAAATCGCAGTCTTCAGCGGGTCGATGTTTCTGGAAACAATCTGCTGCAGCATAACAATCAGCTGGCTCACAGCCAGGATGGCATCATTGGCAGTGTGAGGCTGGGAGCCGTGACCGCTTTTTCCGTGTACATCGAAGTCGTACAGGTCAAAACCGGAGCTGACTACGCCCTTCTTCAGACCAAACTTTCCGGCCTTATCGGTGCTTGGAACCACATGGAGTGCAACGATGGCATCCACATGAGGGTTTTCCATGACACCGGCTTCACACATTGGACGAGCGCCGCCGGCAGGAGCCTTTTCTTCGGCAGCCTGGAAGATGAATTTGACACAGCCCTTAAACTGATTGCGGTGTTCCGCCAGAACCCTTGCTGCAGTCAGCAGAGTTGCTGTGTGGATATCGTGGCCGCAGGCATGCATCACGCCAGGCACTTCAGAAGAAAACGGCAGTCCTGTGTCTTCTGTGACCGGCAAAGCATCCATATCTGCGCGGATGGCCAGGCAGCGTCCGCCTTCCTGACCGTCACCTTCTGCAGTACCATAGAGAAGACCAACCACTCCGGTACCTGCCACCTGTTCCACACGGTCCAGACCGTAGGAACGGAGCTTTTCCATAACCAGCGCTCCGGTACGGAATTCCTGGTTGGATAATTCCGGATGACGGTGAATGTCCTCACGGATTGCCGCCATCTCCGGATAATATTTTTCAACAGTTTCTTTAAACATCGTATCCCCCTACTTGTTCAGGAAGTCCACTGCAAACTGTGCTGCCAGGGCAGCACCACGTTCCAGGGAATCTTCATCCACGGTAAACTTTTCATGGTGATTGGAGTAAATGATGCCCTTATCAGGATTCTTTGCGCCGATGAAAGCGAAGAAGCCAGGCACCTGTTCCATGAACAGGGAGAAGTCTTCGGAACCCATCAGACTGTCCATATGGGTCAGTCCTTCCTGTCCATACAGCTTTACAGCCGCATCCATGGCGATCTGGTTCATTTCATCATTGTCGTTGATTACTGCAGGCAGCATCGGAGACAGTTCAAACTCTGCAGTACAGCCATAAACAGCTGCTGCATGTTCAGCAATGGTGCGCAGTTCTGTTTCCAGTTCCTTACGCAGCTCTCTGGAATAAGTACGGATGGTACCTACCAGTTCCACATCGTTGCAGATGATGTTGTACATGTTGCCGCCGTGGAACTTGCCGACAGAAACTACCAGGGGATTGGTTGGATCGTTCTTTCTGCTTACAAAGCCCTGCAGCCCCATTACCACATTGGATGCAGCTACGATGGCATCGTGACCCAGATGCGGAGAGGATCCGTGGGTCTGCTTACCCTTCACACGGATGGTGAAGTTGTCGCAGGAAGCCATGCGCTTGCCAGGTTCCACGCAGATAAACGGTGCATCCACAGTTCCCCAGATGTGCATGCCGAAGATACCATCTACGTCTTTCAGGAGTCCGTGTTCGATATAATATTTTGCACCGCAGGCATGTTCTTCGCCGGACTGCAGGATGAACTTCACCTTGCCGCAGAGTTCATCTTTCACTTCCGCCAAAATCTTTGCAGCGCCCAGCAGCATTGCCATATGTGCGTCATGGCCGCAGGCATGCATTACACCTTCGTTGACGGAACAGAATTCCAGACCGGTGCCTTCCACTACAGGAAGAGCGTCGATGTCAGAACGGAGCATGATGGTTCTGCCCGGCTTACCGGTATCCAGAGTTGCAATCAGACCAGGATAATCCTCAAAAGTCTGAGTTTCCATGCCCATTGCTTCCAGGTCTGCCTTCAGGGTTTTCGTGGTTTCCCACTCCTTAAAGGACAGTTCCGGATGCTGGTGATAGTAACGGCGTCGCTCGATGATATAGTCGCGGTTCTTTTCCGCTAATGCTCTGATATCCATAATATACCTCCTTATGGAAAAAATGGCGGCACAAACATGCTGTGCCGCCGAATTTTTTAATAATTATCTGCAGTTAAAGTCTGCAGCTACCTGTGCATACAGGGCAGCACCCTTTACGAGAGCTGATTCGTCAACCTTGAACTTAGGGCTGTGATGTGCATGGCAGGAATCCCATTCAACGCTGGCAATGCCAGGGAATGCAAATGCCCCCATGTTATTTGGAGCCGCTTCGATGAAGTAACTGAAGTCTTCACCGCCTGTGGTTGCATCCATATGAACCAGGTTTTCTTCACCGTAAATCTTCTTCGCAGCTTCTGCAGCGACTGCAGTCATTTCTGGATGATTTACAGTAGGTCCCAGCAGATCTTCGTAAGTGAATTCGATATCGCATCTGTATGCTTCACCGATTCCTCTTGCGATTCTTTCCATTCTTTCAGGCAGTTCCTTTAATACTGTCTTATCATAGCAGCGTGTGGTGCCGGTCAGGGAACCATTGTCTGCAATTACATTCCAGCGGGTACCTACATTTACAGTACCTACAGTTACTACAACTGCGTCATTTGGTCTGAATTCTCTGGAAACAACAGTCTGCATGGAATTTACGATTGCGCAGGAACAGGTTACCGCGTCAATACATTCAGCAGGCATTGCACCGTGGCCTCCCTTACCCTGTACCTTAATTTCGTACTGAGCAGCGGAAGCCATACGAGGACCTGGCTGGATGGAGATTTTGCCGGATTCAACGCCGGACCAGATGTGCTGGCCGAATACAGCATCTACACCTTCCATAGCACCTTCAGCAATCATTGCCAGAGCACCCTTGCCGATTTCTTCTGCAGGCTGGAACGCCAGCTTAACAGTACCGCAGAGTTCTTCCTTCATATCCTTCAGAATCTGAGCTGCACCCAGCAGTAATGCTGTGTGAGCATCGTGACCGCAGGCATGCATTACACCTTCCTTTACAGACTTGTAAGGCAGATCGTTTTCTTCGTTTACTGTCAGAGCGTCCATATCTGCTCTCAGCAGAACGGTCTTACCAGGCTTAGCACCCTTGATTGTAGCCAGTACGCCGATGCCGTTGCCGCATACAACGTACTCAACGCCCATCTTATCCAGTTCTTCCTGAACGCGCTTGCTGGTTTCATATTCCTGCATGCTTGGTTCCGGATTCATGTGGAAGTGACGGCGCATATCAATAATATACTGTTCGTATTTCTTTGCAATTTCTAAAATATTCATTTTAAAATACCTGTCAAATTATTCTTTCATTCAGATTAGCCAAGGAATCCTGCGAAGATACCAGCTACGAATACGGAAGTGATTGTTACAGTTGTGAAACCACCTACGATCATGGATGGGAACATCTTCAGCATTAAGTACTTGAATTCTTCTTCAGTCTTACCTAAAGCTCTGCAGGTGGATTCAGTGATGATAGCATCAGGTGGGAATCCGTACAGCGCAGTCAGGCCGTTTGCAAATGCCAGAGGGAAGGACATCTTGAAGATCTTAGCGATAATGAATGCAGCAACACCCATACCAGCTACACCGATTACAATCAGGATAATCATAGGTCCGATAATCTGCAGCAGCATTTCAGGTGTGCAGTCCTTCAGGCCGTCGAATACGTACATCATCAGAGCGAACATCATAATCTGGTAGGAGTTAGCTCTGTTCAGCAGGTTTGTTTCCAGGAAACCAACTGTTGTTGCGATAACACCGCAAACCAGTGCCCAGATAGCACCGGAGATACCGGTAATAGCACCAATCTGAGTTGCGATCCATGCTACGATACCCAGCTTCAGCAGCATTACTACTGCAGAGTTCCACTTTGCAGGCAGCTGAGGCAGCAGAGTCTTTCTGTCGGAATCATCAGAAACTACTGTAGTACCAACAGAAGCCATTTCTTTTCTCATTTCAGGGGTGATAACAACCTTGCCTTCTCTCAGGTCCTTCAGCAGTCTCTTACCTTCCATCTGCAGGCAAACTGCAGTCAGAGGGTAACCAGCGAAGCCCTGTACGCAGTACATTGTGATAGCGAATACTGCTGCTACAGTCAGGCCAGCATCTGCTGCTGCCTTCTGCATTGTAGTAGCCGCTACGATACCACCAGTTAATGGAGGCAGACCTGCGATAACCAGAGTCTTTTCCATCAGCAGAGGGCCAACGAACCAGGATACAGCGATCATACCTGCCAGACCGGTCAGACAAACAACGATTGTCTTCCACTGCTGCAGCAGCTGCTTAATGCTGATTACGGTACCCATGTGGGTGATCAGCAGGTAGATACCGATAGTGCTTCCGAAAGGAATCAGTACGGAGTCACTTACTAAAGTGGTTGGCACGATACCTGTCCAGTATGCAATCAGCAGAACAACCGCTGTTACGAATACGGAAGGAACCCACGCCTTAGTTGCGGTTGATACCCATTCGCCGATTACATATGCAAGGGCGCAGAGTACGAACGCAAATGCGAAATTATACATTTATATAGTCCTCCTTTTTTGAATTTTCAGGGTCTGCAGAAGATGACCCTGCCTATAAATGCCACTTTTTATCTTATCAAAATCTAAACATAAACACAAGAAAAACTTGTGTTTTTGGTGAAAATTTACAGTATTTTTTGACAAAAAACTCCTCCTGACTGACATCAGGAGGAGTGTGTAAATTTCAAACTTTGTACCTATTCGCTCAGTTCGGTTCTGATCTTGGCCAGGCTTCTTACCAGGCGGTTCAGGTCGTTGATGCGGCGTACTACGGTATACGCATTTTCTTCACGGTACATGAAGATGGTGTTCAGTGTACCGGACAGTTCTCTGCAAAGTTCTTCCACCTGGCGGTCGAAGACAATCTTATCCAGTGCATCATGTGCTGCATCGGTTGCACCCAGATCTACTACCGGCAGATCGTAGTGATATTCAATACCGAAGAGTTCCTGTACCTTATCAGACAGCTGGTTCTTGAAGTTGTTCAGCTGTGCCTGGAGCATATTGCCGTTCTTGGCAAATTCCTGACCAAAGGCTGCAGCTTCTTCCTTCACTGCTTCGAAGCATGCATTCATGACAGCAAACTTTTCTTCGAATTCTTCGCCGGTCATGTTCAGTGCGGTTCTGTACAGAGTAATCTGAGTCAGGGCGCTGCTCACCACATCGCGCAGCTTCAGCTTAACGGAGCCTTCCAGGATTTCACCGGCTCTCTGCAGGCAGTCCTTTTCTACAGCTTCAGTCAAATCGTCCAGACCGGTTTTCTTCTTTGCACTGACTGCAAACAGGTGAATGTCGGATGCTTCCATCAGCTTGGCAATCAGGCGGCGGCAGTAGGACAGGTAATCTTCCAGATCGTCTTCATCCACCACGTCAGCCTTGTTTACTGCGAAGTAGAACTTGGACGCAAACTCTCTGGTCTGTGCCAGGAAGTCGGTTTCAATGGAGTTGATTGGGCTGTCCACGGACAGCAGGAAGATCACAGCGTCACTTTCCTTTACGAAGGCAGTTGCTGCTTCTGTATTCTTCTGGTGTACGGAACCTACACCCGGTGTGTCAACCAGGGTAATACCTGTCTTCAGGAAGTCTGCAGGTACAAAGAGTTCCACCTTGGATACGCCCAGATGGTTGTCGCAGTTTTCCTGTTCGTTGATGTACTGGCTGATGCCTTCAAAGCTGGTATCAATGACTGCACCGTTTTCGAAGTGAACTCTGGCGCCTCTTTCACCGTACTTTACGGTGGTAACAACAGCAGTTACCGGTACGATACCCACAGGCATTACCTTTTCGCCCAGGATCCCGTTTACCAGGGTGGACTTGCCGCGCTTGAACTGACCGATAACAGAAACTGTCATTTCCTGCTTATTTAGCTTTTCTTCCAGCAGACGAACCTGTGCCAGTTCGCTTGCGGTAATTTCATATTTTTCAAACAGCGTTTCCAGCTGCTTTACTCTTTCCATCATTTCGCTCATGTATGTAATCCTCTTTCCAAATAAAAAAGTCAGATAGTGTATAACCTTAAATATTATACACTATCCGACTGTAAAGCACAAGTCCTTGATTTTACAGGTTTTGCGGGTTTAGAAGAGACCGCATACCAGCCAGGTTACCAGCGCGCAGATCCATGCGATACCGCACTGCAGCAGTACGACGATTACAGCCCACTTGCCGCCCAGTTCTCTCTTGATGGAGGAAACCGCTGCCACGCACGGTGTATACAGCAGGGAGAACACCAGCAGAGACAGGGCTGCCTGCCAGGTCATGAAATCGGTCAGTGCCACGCCGCCCAGCAGAACAGTCAGAGTTGCAACCACACTTTCCTTGGCCATGAAACCGGTAATCAGTGCGGTACAGATTCTCCAGTCGCCGAATCCTACCGGTTTGAAAATCGGTGCGATAATGCCCGCAGCAGATGCCAGCAGACTGTCTGCAGAGTCTGTTACCACGTTCAGACGGCTGTCAAAGGACTGGAGGAACCAGATCACAATGGTCGCCAGGAAAATAACAGTGAATGCACGTGTCAGGAAGTCCTTGGCCTTTTCCCAGAGGAGCTGTGCCACGTTCTTCATGCCAGGCATTCTGTAATTCGGCAGTTCCATTACGAATGGAACCGGTTCACCGCGGAATGCAGTGCCCTTTGCCACCAGTGCAAAGAGAACGCCTACGATAATACCGATAAAGTACAGTGCAATCATCACCAGTGCGCCGTTCTTCGGGAAGAAGGCTGCTGTGAAAAATGCGTAGATCGGCAGCTTGGCGGAACAGCTCATGAACGGAGTCAGCAGAATGGTCATCTTACGGTCACGTTCTGAAGGCAGTGTACGGGAAGCCATAACACCGGGAACTGTACATCCAAAGCCGATGAGCATCGGTACGATGGAACGTCCGGAGAGGCCGATTTTGCGGAGTAATTTATCCATGACGAAGGCAACACGGGCCATGTAGCCACTGTCTTCCAGAATGGACAGGAAGAAGAACAGGGTCACGATGGTCGGCAGGAAGCTGAGCACGCTGCCCACCCCTTCGAAAATACCGTCGATAACAAGGGAGTGCATTACTGGATTCAGGCCGTATACGGTCAGTCCATGGTCTACCACATCGGTCAGCATCCCGATCAGCATTTCCAGTCCGTCAGAAAGCCATACGCCGATGACACCGAAAGTGAGCCAGAATACCAGAGCCATGATACCGATGAAGGCAGGCAGTGCTGTGTACTTACCGGTCAAAATCTTATCCATCTGCACGCTTCGTGCATGTTCACGGCTTTCTCTCGGCTTTACCACAGTCTGGCTGCATACATCCTGGATGAAGGCAAAACGCATATCTGCCATGGCTGCCGCCTGGTCCATGCCGCGTTCTTCCTCCATCTGGGCCACGATGTGCTCCAGCATTTCCTTTTCATTCTGATCCAAACTCAGCTGTTCCAGCATGTGAAGGTCACCTTCTGCCAGCTTGCTTGCAGCGAAACGGATTGGAATTCCGGCGCTTTCCGCATGGTCTTCGATGAGATGCATAATACCATGGAGGCAGCGGTGCACTGCACCCTTATGCTGCGCCGGGCTGCAGAAGTCTGCACGGCCGGGCTTTTCCTGGTACTGAGCCACATGAACCGCGTGGTCCACCAGTTCCTCAATCCCTTCGCCTTTGGCTGCAACGATTGGAATTACCGGAATACCCAGCATGGCTTCCATCTTGTTCACGTCGATGGAACCGCCGTTATTTCTTACCTCATCCATCATGTTCAGTGCCAGGACCATTGGAATTTCCAGTTCCATCAGCTGCATGGTCAGGTAGAGGTTTCTTTCGATGTTGGTAGCATCTACGATGTTGATGATGCCCTTTGGCTTATCTTCCAGCAGGAACTGACGGGTTACAATTTCCTCGCTGGTATACGGGGACATGGAATAAATTCCCGGAAGGTCGGTTACCAGAGTGTTTGGATGGCCCTTAATAACGCCGTCCTTTCTGTCCACTGTGACACCCGGGAAGTTTCCCACGTGCTGGGAAGAACCGGTCAGCTGGTTAAACAGAGTCGTCTTACCGCAGTTCTGATTTCCTGCCAGAGCGAAGGTAATCCGCTCACCCGCAGGCAGCGGTTTTCCGTCTGCCTTCACGTGGTAGATACCGCCTTCACCCAGACCGGGATGATGGGACTTTTTCTTCTTGATCACCACATAAGCAGTGTCCGCAGTATTGGCAGCCTGTACCGGCTTGTATGTACCTGTGATTTCAATTTTTTCGGCATCTTCCTTACGCAGTGTCAGCTCGTAGCCGTGAATCTGGAATTCCATGGGATCTCCCAGAGGTGCCAGCTTCATCAGCTTGATTTCTGCGCCGGGGATTACACCCATATCCAGAAAATGCTGACGCA
This sequence comes from Bacillota bacterium, assembly GCA_017556505.1. Classification (GTDB taxonomy): domain Bacteria; phylum Bacillota; class Clostridia; order Peptostreptococcales; family Anaerovoracaceae; genus RGIG7179. Next base: position 13,093 of record JAFYNS010000073.1, read on the forward strand.
GTGCACCTTCGCCGCCTACAGAAGCGATGACAGCGCTGCTGCCGATTTCAAGGTCTTTTAATGTCATATCTATATATATCTCCTGTTGTGATCCGTGTTAGTCATAACTTACCGTCATTACTATACCACAGTCTTCCAGAAAAAACAACGGAAAATAAAAAGAAAAGTGCTGATTTTTCAACACTTTTCTCATTATGTCAGCTAATATTCTTTTTTCTCCATAATCCGCACGCTGATCCGGAAGGATGCAAACACAATCAGTACCAGTGCCAGAATTACCATCACAGAAATACCTGCTCCACTTACTCCGAAGTACATCATGGAAGGAATCCGCAGGCCTGAAGCATCTGCCAAAGTACCCAGCAGTACCGGAATCACCACAAAAGCCAGGAGCAGGTACCGTGATTTCTGTACCCCAAACTTCAGATTCATGGGAACCATCAGGGCAATCACCAGCAGAATCACCGCACTGCTTACGGCTGAGCTCAGTGCCACCATCTCCAATGGCATAATGTCAGGTCCCAGACCAACAAGCCGGGTCACCAGAGTCAGCAGCAGGCCGCATATGGTGCCAAAGATGCAGAGAAGCATGGCGAAGAGATACTTGGCGAGAACAATCTGGCTGCAGGTCAGAGGCATGGTCAGGGCCGTCTGATTCCACTGGTCCATTTCATCCTGAGCCAGGGAATTTATCAGCAGAATGGTGCTGACAAAGGAAAACATGGCCGCTAGGGTACCATCCCCATTCCCTGCGAAACTCAGGGAAAAGACGATGGCAATGAAAAGGATATACTTCCACATACTTTTTACGGTATAAAAATCTTTCAGCAATAATCCCTTCATATTACTGTTCCCCCTTTACATAAAACAGCATGATTTCGTCGATGTCCGGCTGATCCATGACCAGATCCGGATACTTTCCGGCCGCTGCCTGACGGTCGCGGACCAGTACGCTGATCTGGTAGTCCTGACGGCGGACAGCCCCCCTGTCCTCTTCTGCAATCTTTGCAAAATCTTCCCTGCCGCACCGAATCACCCCATAATGGTAGAGCAGCGCATCTTTGTCTTCGCAGAACACCATACGGCCCTGGTGAATGAATGCGATATAATCTGCAATTTTCTCCAGGTCAGATGTAATGTGGCTGGAAATCAGAATGGCATGACTTTCGTCCTGCATGAATTCCAGGAACATATCCAGGATATCATCACGCATGACAGGATCCAGACCCGATGTCGGCTCATCCAGAAGAAGTAGACGTGCATGATGGGACAGGGCGATGGCCAGATTCAGCTTCACCCGCATACCCTTACTGAAGTCTTTTACCTTCTTGGAAATCGGCAGGCCGAAACGTTCCATCAGCTCATTCCAACGGCTGGCATCCCAGTTTTTATAAATGCTGCGGCAGATGGCAGCGATTTCATTGGCTGTAAAATTCTTATTAAAATGAATGTCATCGAATACCACACTGATTTCTTCTTTCAGCTTCTGCGGGTCATCTTCCAGGTGCTGTCCATAGATGGTGATATCACCGCTGTCTTTATGAATCAGATTCATGACAGCCTTGATAGTGGTACTCTTGCCTGCACCGTTTTCCCCGATGAGACCTACGATTGCTCCCGCAGGTACCGTCAGGTTAATGTGGTCCAGCTGAAAATCCTCATAATGTTTCGAAAGATTTCGAATTTCCAGCGCATTATTTACGTAGCTCATTGTTTTCCCCCTTATTCCTCTCTATTCCTCTTCAAAAAACAGATCAACCAGAGTCTTTACCTGCTCTTCATTGATTCCACATCTGCGGGCGATTTCCACAGCCTTCGCCAGGTGATCTTCCATGAGCCGCTGCTGCTCCTCCTGCCATAACGCCTTATTATTGGCAGAAATAAAGCTCCCCTTTCCTACAACGGTCTCGATAAAGCCATCACGCTGCAGATCTTCGTAAGCCCTCTGCACGGTGATAACACTGATATGCAGAGATTTAGCCAGGGCACGCATGGACGGAATAGACTGTCCCTGCTTCAGCCGGCCATCCATAACCTGTGCCTTCACCTGAGAGGTAATCTGCTCGTAGATTGGCATACTGGAGTTGTTGCTGATGATAATTTCCATGACGTCCTCCAAGTGTACTTATTTGATAAGTACACTATAATACATTTAAGTACACATGTCAAGGCTATTCTGTCAAAAAAACAGCCAGGGCTGACAGTCTTTCTGTCAGCCCTTCTGTTACAGTGAGAAGAAATTGGGACATTACTTCTTTCGTAAATAGGTTTGTGCATTAGGAAACTTTCTTACCAGTCTTGCCTCTCAGCATGTTGCCATCTGTGTCATATACACCGAAACCGGTTACTGCACATACAACTGCCATCAGAGGACAGATCATAGGCAGGAACGCATATGGCAGGTATTCCAGACAGGATACACCCAGCACGCCATAAGAATAGATAGCAGCTGCAGACCATGGAACCAGGAATGCGAAGAGTGTACCGCCGTCTTCCAGTGTTCTGGATAATACGTAAGGAGCAACCTTTGCCTTCTTATAGGAATCCTGGAATACTTCGCCAGGCAGCAGGATTGCCATGTACTGGGAAGTAGTCAGCATTACAGTTGCCAGACAGGAAAGCAGTGTAGCAATAATCAGGTTACGAGGCTTTTCAATCTTGTCTCTGATAGTATCCAGAATTCTTGCCAGAACGCCCATTTCGTACATGATTTCACCAAGTACCAATGCGAAGATGGTGTAGCACAGTGTGCTCATCATGGAGTTTACACCACCACGATTCAGAAGCTTTGCTACTGCTGCCACTTCGAATTCACCGCTGAAGCCGGATGCGAAGGCAGTCACAATCTGATTGAATGTAAACTGAGGCTGTACGATCATTGCCACGATTGCACCTGCGACTGCACCTGCCAGCAGTGCCAGCATTGCTGGAACCTTCTTCACAACCAGTAAGATTGTGAGTACAGGTATAATCAGCAGTAATAAGGAAATGTTGAATGTTTCATCCAGTGTAGTCATGATATCCTGCAGACCCTGCATGGATTCTTCGCTTGCAGTGTTGTATTTCATACCCAGAATGAAATACAGAACGATGGAAATCACAAAGGTTGGAATTACAGTCCAGAACATGGACTTGATGTGTGAGATAACATCAGTTCCGGATGCGGCAGGAGCCATGTTTGTAGTATCGGAGAATGGAGACATTTTGTCACCAAACAGAGCACCGGATACGCACATACCAGCTGTCAGAGCCGGATTGATTTCCATACCATAACCGATAGCCATGAATGCAATACCTACAGTACCCAGTGCTGCGTATGCAGAACCGGTAAAGAAGGATACGATACATCCGATTACAAAGCCCAGAGCCAGGAAGGAAGATGGAGTGAAGATTTTCAGGCCATAGTAGATAATGGAAGGTACGATACCGGAAATAATCCAGTAACCTACCAGCATACCAACTACGATGAAAATCATACCTACCAGGGCAGATTTCTTAAAGCCTGTTAAAATTACTTCTTCCAGTTTGTTCAGACCCATACCTGTACATAATGCGATGATTACTACAGTAATGAAAGCCAGAATAAAGGTTACCATGGTATTAAGTTTTAAGATTGCAAGGCCCACTGCCATTACCGCTGCGACTGCAGCGAAGGTAAACAGGGCCACTGGCAGACTTACGCCAGCATATTCTTTCTTAGTCATGTCTTTACCTCCTAAAACAATTTATAACTCGATGCTGATGCCTGCTTCTTCAAGCCACTTGTCGTCGATAATTCCCTCCTTATATTCTTTTTTAAGCAGTTCAGGATCTCTTTCAGAAACAGGGCCATAACCCCCTGCTCCTGCAGTTATCATTTCAACGATGTCATCTTTCTGCAGCTGTACGTTACGCGGCTTTGGATTGTCAAGAATCACTTCGCCGTTTCTGTAAACCTTGATGCTTGCGTTGCCGCCCTCCTGGCCGCCTTCCAGACCCCAAGGCTTAATTGCAGCTCTGTCAGTTGCAGCACTGATCAGAACAGACGCTTCACTTTCTTCCAGGATACGGATTGCTCTCACGATACCCATGCCGCCGCGGTACTTGCCGGCACCGCCGCTGTTTTCGGAAAGTGCATATTTTTCTACCATCAGAGGGTATTCCATTTCCAGTGCTTCTACCGGCAGGTTGGAAGTGTTGGTCATATGTACATGAACTGCGTCCATACCATCCTTATTGAATCTTGCGCCGGAACCACCGCCGATGGTTTCTACGTAAACGTAAGGGTTGCCGGTTCTCTTGTCTGTACCGGTGAAGAAGAAATAGCTCATTGCACCGTTGCCGGCTGCACATACGCGCTTTGGATCCATCTGTGCAAATGCACCGAAGATAACGTCTGCGATTCTCTGAGTAGTTGTTTCACGGTCAGAGGTTGGAGCAGGTTCCTGTGCCCATACGATGCTGCCCGGTTCTGCGACGATATTAATGCTGTCAAAGAATCCGGAGTTGGCAGGGATGGTGCTGTCCAGCAGAGCCAGCATGGAGTAGTAAATAGTCGCCTTCAGCGCACATGGTACGCAGTTGTGCGGACCGGTGGACTGCGGTGCAGTACCTGTGAAGTCGAAGGTAATCTGATCTCCTTCAATCTTAACCTTAGTCTTAATCAGAATATTCTTCTGACCGGCACCGTCATCGTCCATGTAATCTTCGAAGCAGTATTCGCCGTCAGGTAATTCTGAGATAGCAATACGTGCCTTCTTTTCGCCGTATTCCAGCCACTTCACGCAGAACTGTTCATAGGTTTCCAGGCTGATCTTATCAATTAATTCCACCAGCTTGTCTGCACCGTACTGGTTAGTGATGATCTGTGCGTTGATGTCGCCCTGACGTTCGTACTTCATCTGGAAGTTCAGCATAATGATGTCCATTACGTCCTGTACCAGTTCGCCGCGGTCGTAAAGCTTAATCAGCGGAATTCTCAGACCTTCATCATAGATGGTAGGACCCTTACGGCTCTTGTCTGCATGGTGTCCGGTGTTAACCATGAATGCTACCAGCTTGCCTTCGTAGAAAACAGGCTTCAGCAGCACGATATCCGGAAGATGGGAACCGCCGCCGGTATATGGGTCGTTAGCGATGAAGATATCGCCTTCATGGATATCTTCTTTTTTATACTTTTCGGTCAGTACTTCTACAGCGCCGGACAGGGAGCTGAAGTGCAGCGGAATGTGCTGTGCCAGGGAGAGCAGTTTGCCCTCAGGGCTGAATACTGCTACAGACAGGTCCTTTCTTTCCTTGATGTTTGTACTGTAACCGGTCTTAGCCAGGATTACCCCCATCTGTTCTGCGATGGAAGTGATGCTGTTGGCAATAATTTCTAATGTTATGGAATTGATTTCTTTCATGGTCCTCACCTCCACCTTACTTGCGTTCAATCATCATGTTCAGGTATTCATCCACAGTCGCCTTCTGGTTAGAAAGAACGATAGTGGTGCTGTCCATCTGTTCGATGATAGCAGGTCCCTGAATGATGTTGCCGTTTCTCAGTTTATCTCTGTCGTAAAGGATGTAATCTGCAAACTTGCCGTTTCCTTCGTATACGTGTCTGCTGCCGATGATTGCTGCACTTGGGTCTTCTCCTGCGTACTCATCCTTGGTGATGACAGGGTAAACGATGTCGCCGATTGCGGACAGACCGAAGTTTACAATCTGAATCATGTCATTGGAGCTGAAGGAATACAGTCTTTCGTAAGCCTTTGTATAAGCTGCTGCCAGAGTTGCTGCAGACTTGATGTCTTCTGCTTCGATCGGAACTCTGATTTCGTGGTTCTGTCCCTTGTATCTCATATCCAGGAAGTATTCGCGGCTGCGCATTTCCTGCGGAATCTGTTCTTCTTCGAACCATGCATCTGCATCAGATTCCAGTGCTCTGAACTGTCTTTCCAGGATGGAAGCGCAGTCTTCAGACAGATCCATTACGAAGGTCTGAACAAAATCTCGTCTCATGTTTTCTGTCAGAAGTCCGTAGGCTGCCAGCAGACCAGGGGTCTTAGGAATCAGTGCCTTCTTAATCATCATTTCATCGATCAGTTCAGCTGCATGAAGCGGACCGGAACCACCGAATGCTACCAGACAGAAGTCACTTGGATTATAACCTTTAGCTACGGTTGCATTCTTGATTTCCTTGATGATGTTGGAGTTGCTGACAGAGATGATACCCTTTGCAGTTTCCAGCAGTTCCATATCGATCTTTTCTGCCAGTCTGCCAACGGCTTCTCGGGACAGGTCACTCTTGATAGGAAGACGTCCGCCCAGAAGCACTTCATTATTCAGGTGACCTAAGGTTACACGGGCATCGGTGATAGTTGCTTCCACACCGCCTCTGTTGTAACATGCAGGACCAGGGAATGCACCGGCACTCTGAGGACCTACCTTCAGGATTCCGCCGCTGTCGATCCAGCCAATGCTGCCGCCGCCGGCACCGATGGTGGAAATATCGATGGAAGGAATTCTTACAGGATAGCCGCTGATGGTCTTTTCATCAGAAGCTTCGAAACGGCCGTCCACAACCAGGCTGATGTCTGTGCTGGTACCGCCAATATCTACGGTAATCAGGTCCTTTTCATTAATCAGATCAGTAATGTACTGTGCTCCTACTACACCTGCCGCAGGACCGGACAGAGCAGTCTTTACAGGGTACTTCATGGATTCATCGATGGACATGAGTCCGCCGTTGGAATGGTTGATGTATGTACTCTTGATACCGATGGATTCCAGAGTCTTCTTCAGGTTATCCATGTATTTCTTAACTTCAGGACCTACGAAAGAGTTCAAAACAGTACCGCAGAGACGTTCGTATTCACGGAACTGCTTGGACAGATCGCTTGACACGGTCAGGAATGCTTCCGGATATTTTTCTTCGATAATCTTCTTTACAGTAGCTTCGTTTTCCGGATTCAGATATGCATTCAGCAGCATAACTGCGACAGCCTTTGCATCCTGTTCCTTGATGGAATCTACGATTTTTTCTACTTCTTCCACGCTGATTTCACGGACAACTTCACCCTTGCAGTTCAGTCTTTCCCCGATTTCATAACGGCAGTCTCTGGTTACCAGAGTTCTTACCTTATCGGCCTGCAGGTCATACAGATCCGGACGCTTCTGACGGCCAATTTCCAGCAGGTCTCTGAAACCACCGGTAGTTACCAGTGCAGTCTTTGCTCCCCTGCCTTCCAGAATGGCGTTAGTAGCTACGGTAGTACCGTGCATGAAGCGGCTTACGTCTTCCCCTTCAAAATTATGTTCTTCGGCGATTACCTTCACACCTTCTACAACGGCAACAGACTGGTCGTGGAGAGAAGATGGAAGCTTATATACCATCAGTTCTCCGGTATTCTCGTCAATCGCACAAATATCGGTGTTGGTACCGCCTACGTCAACACCAATTCGAATGGTTCTTTTATCCATACAGACCTCCTTATTTTCTACAAAACAAAATTTTTGTTAAAATCAGTATTTCATGTTAAAAGAATATCATTGATTTTTCATTAAGTCCAAGATATAATTAGTTATATAATCATAAATTAAAATTTATAATTAATGTAAAAAGGAGGCACTTATGGAACTTCTACAGCTGAAATATTTCCTGCAGCTTGCCCGCATTCAGCACGTATCCAAAACTGCAGATATGCTCAACATTTCCCAGCCGTCCCTCAGCTCCACCATAAAGAAACTGGAATCAGAACTTGGCGTTCCCCTTTTCGTACGTCAGGGCCGGAACATTGAACTGTCTGAGTACGGAAGGGTTTACCGCGATTACATCGAAGAGGCATTTCTTGCCATGGAAAACGGCCGCCGCGCCATGGATACCATGCGGAACATGTCCGATAACTACATAAACCTGGGTGTCTTGAGCCCATATATCTGGACAGAGATTTTCAGTGCCTTCAGTGCAGAAAATCCGGATATCCGCATCAACCGCTACTCCGTGGAAGGCCACCGCTACATCAACGATCTCATTGACGGCAAACTTGACCTTTACCTGGGTTCCATCAACGGTATAGAAAAACATGACAATAAAAAAATACAGCACTGCACCCTCTATGAGGATGACATGGTGCTGCTTGTGCACGAATCCCACCCGCTGGCAAATCAGACAGAAGTAGATCTGAGCCAGTGCGTTTCGGAATATTTTATTAATCTGGACGAAGAAACCAGCCTCCAGCAATTCATCTCTGAACTTTACCTGAAAGCCGGCTTCAAACCTAAAGTCGCTATGGTCTGCGACTACACACTCCGTGACCAGATGGTGTCAGACAACTACGGTGTCATGATCACAACCCGTCTGTCCGCACTGAAGTGTGAGTACAGCAATGTAAAATATCTCACCATCACCAACCCGCCCGATAAGAGAAAACTGGGTTTCGTATGGCGAAAAAATGCAGTTTTTACACAGGCCATGCAGAAATTCTATGATTTTGCCGGGCCGTTCTATAACAACATAGAACCCGAAGTTTACTTATAGAACACGCAGTCCTTACAGCCGTGTGCAGCCTGAGTTTGGGGTGTGCATGCCAGAGGATAAATCTTCAGGTTCGGACGCAGACGGTCGCCCATGAGAGACTTCAGTGCCGCAATCTGGCACAGAGTGCCTACGAACTCGGTAAACTGTCCGTTCTTTACGCTGCGGCTTGTTTCGCGGTAAACCTGAGCCATATCGCGTTCCATATACTGTTCATCGAACTCATACCAGTCCTTGAATTCCGGCAGTTCCACCGGCATATATAATGGACAGTACATGCGGCAGGCATTGCACTTGTTGCATGCCTTTTCATCGATGAACGGCACCTTACGGCCCTCTTCATTTACAATCATCTTGACTGCACGGGTTTTGCAGGCCATCTGACATGCTGCGCATCCGTTGCAGTTTTTAATATTATCTGTTAACTGCATAATTGCCATCGTTTCATACCTCACTTATCAAAATCTGTCAGTCCAAAGACTATCGAATATCATACCACAGTTTCCGTCATTTTTCCATGAAATTATCGAAAAACTGTGCTATACTGAAACCAATATCCGACAATAAACGACTGGAGGTCCGAAATATGAATGAAGTATTAAAAGCAATGAAAGAAAGACGAAGCATCCGTGCTTTCAAACCGGATGCCGTACCCGCAGAACTGATTGACCAGATTATCGAAGCCGGTCTTTATGCAGCCAGCGGCCGAAACCATCAGGGTTCCATCATCCTTGCCGTTACCAACAAAGAACTCCGCGACAGACTGTCTGTCCTCAATCAGCAGATCGGCGGCTTCCCGGAAGGCATGGATCCGTTCTACGGTGCACCTGCAGTTCTCATCGTACTGGAGGATAAAAACTGGCCTACTTCCGTTTATGACGGCAGTCTGGTCATGGGCAATCTGATGCTGGCGGCCCACTCACTGGGCCTTGGCAGCTGCTGGATCCACCGTGCCAAGGAAGAATTCGAACTGCCGGAATACAAGCAGCTTCTGAAAGATCTGGGTGCAGAAGGTGAGTATGTGGGTATCGGACACTGCGTGCTGGGATACCCAGCCTGTGAATATCCAGAACCACTGGAACGCAAGCCAAACCGTGTGTACTATGTGAAGTAAATTCTATCTCAAAAGTAAGAAAACAGTATCCCAAGAGATACTGTTTCTTTCATTCAGGGATACTTTATCCCATGATTTCCCTCTCACTCACACATTCTGTCTTAATCCGTCCTATCAGATAATCCAGTGCATCCATCACGTGAGGGCGGATGTCGCCGCCGATAAGTACATACATGATGTCATCTCCTGCCTGCAGCCGGCCTTCCGCCAGCCAGGTGCGGATATAATAAATCCCCGGCAGCTTATACGTATCTGCCACTGCCGCATCCAGCTTTTCTCTGTCACAGGAAAAGTCCATGGCAGCCACAGGCCGGGTATCTTCTGCCCCATCCCTTACCTGTGCTCTTGCAGTCTCTCTGACCACTCCATTATGCATCAGGTACATGCCAATCTTTCCTGCACTTTCATGAGCCTTCGCCTCATCCAGCCAGCTGTCCATGGATGGTTTCATTCTTTCTTCCATTCTCTCTCCTCCTACAGCATCCACACTCTCACCTGCTGCCCCCGGCTCGCACCTTCATCATTCACATCGATTTCAATATATCCATCAGCCCCGGATAAAGTCCGAATCAGTCCGGACTTGCCCCAGACCGGTGTCACATATGGAAGTCCTGTGTCCTCATCCCGCTTCCCGTCAAAATCCACCTTCACCAGCTGCCAGGTCTTCCGTCCCGGGCTTGCCGCCACATTGGCAGTCAGAAGGCCTTCCACGGACGGCCGCTTCTCCACGAAGCTCTGTCCCGTAAGAAATTCCCACAGACCGCCAGCGATTTTTTCAAAGAGAATCATGGCCGCCACGGGATGGCCCGGAAGTCCTATGAGTGCAGTCCGTGAAGGCTCGTCAAAGCCCAGAATCGTCGGTTTTCCCGGCTTTACTGCCAGTCCGTGGGTAAGAACCCCGGAAGACGCCAGAGACCCGATAATGGAGGCTGTAGCGTCTTTCTTTCCCTGGCTGCTGCCGCCGGAAATCACCACCAGATCTGCCGTCTTCATGGCCATAGCCACCCGCTGCTCCAGCACAGCTGCATCATCTTCCACTACCTGGAAACCCAGCACATCAAAACCATATTTCACAGCAAGCCCATAAAGGCCGTAAGTGTTCACATCGCGGACCTGGCCCGGCTGCGGAGATTTTGATGGGTCGATGATTTCGTCACCGGTGGACAGAATGACGATTTTCCACGGCTTATATACCAGAGCAGAAGTCCGTCCAATGGCCGCCAGAACACCAAGGTCTGCAGGACGTATTTTGCGCCCTCTCCGGAGCACCACCTGGCCGCAGTCCATATCGTCCCCTGCCATAACCATATTATTTCCCGCAGACACGCTGCTGTACACCGCCATCTGGTCTGCACCGAAGGCTTCACAGTACTCCACCATGACCATGGCGTCAGCACCTGCAGGCACCATGCCGCCGGTTGGCACGTAAACACACTCACCGGGACCTACCGTCAGCCTGGAAGCATCACAGCCCATTTCCACTTCACCAATTACACGCAGGAAGGCAGGCATAGACTCGGTCGCTCCACCTGTATCTGACGAGCACACCGCATAGCCATCTACAGTAGACCGGTTAAATCCCGGCACCGCCTCACTGCTTATGATATCTTCTGCCAGAACGCGGCCCAAAAGCTGAAAGATGGAAACTTCCTCCGTTTCCATCGGCAGCCCGGTCCGGCAGCTTCCTTCCAGATCCAGGCTCACAGCTCCCGCCGCACAGCCGGTCAGTTTCTCCATGGCTTCTTCTATTGTATCAACCTTTAATAATTCCACAGTAACGTCCTTTCTCCATGCGGTGAATTTCATCACACAGATTTTCCTTCTGCTCCAGCTGATGGTTCACAATGAGCCAGGTCACCGGATTCTTTTCCTGAATCTCCCGGATGAGCCCGAGAATCTGGGCTTCGCTTTCCGGGTCCATATTAGACAGAGTCTCGTCCATCATGATAAATTTCGGCTTGAAGATGATGGCCCGCAGGAATGACAGCTTCTGACGCTCCCCGCTGGACAGGCTCCGTGCATACTGATTCTTCAGGGGCAGCAGTCCCACCCGGTCTAAAAGGCGGTCAATCTCGTCCGCCACTTCCGGTGCTTTCGGGTCGATTCCACGCAGCTTCAGGGGATACACCAGGTTTTCGTACACACTGCCATGAAGCAGATACGGCCGCTGGATCATGAGGGTGACCTCCTGCACGGTCAGCCCTTCATAATCGATTTCACCGCTTGATGGAGTCATGATGCCCATGATAGTTTTCAGCAAAATCGTTTTCCCCGACCCGTTGTGGCCTGTAATGCCGTGGATTTTGCCGGGAGCAAATTCAGCAGACGGAACAGACAGGCTGAAGGCGCCTGCACTCACTTTCAGATCAGTAATTTTCATGTCCGTCCTCCTCTCTCTTCAAGGCATCACCCAGCCACTGGATGATAAAGGCCATCACAAGCAGCACCATACCAAGAGCAATCCCTTCGGTGAAAATGCCCTGGCTTTTCAGCAGAGAAATGGCGGTAGTCATGGTACGGGTGCGTCCCTTAATGTTGCCGCCCACCAGCATAACGCTGCCCACCTCACTGATGGATCGTCCGAAGGCGGTCACCACGCAGAAATAGATATCATGACGCATTTCCTTCAGGATGGTCATGGCAGTCTGATGCTTCGATGCTCCCATGGTCCGGCAAAACTCCCGGACTGCAGGTGCTTTGCTGCATGCGTACTGGTGCACCATACCGGTCATAATCGGTGTGATGATAAGGGCCTGGGCGGCAACCATACCTTTAATAGTGAACAGCCAGCCAAGAGATCCCAGCGGTCCTCTCCGCATAAGCAGCAGATACACAATGAGGCCTGCCACCACCGGCGGCATCCCCATCAGGGTTCGGTTCAGCCGGATGACCAGACGTTTTCCCGGGAAATCAAACCGCTCCAGGACCAGACCCAGGCCGATTCCCAGCACAGAAGAAATCAGGCAGGAAAAGACCGCCATCTGGAAGGTCACTTTTATTGCACTTAAAATGGCTGCATCACTGAAACATTCTGCAAACCACTGTATTACTCCGTTCATGATAAAATCCTTTCGTTACAGAATCTCTTAAGTCTATTTTAATATGATTCATCCGGAAAATCCAGTCGATATCGACCTTCCTGCAAAAATACCGGGTTTCATTCAAAAATCATTTATTTCCGGTACGGAAATTGTTTCAATCCGATAATTTATATTACACTTTGTTTCATATGTAAAAATAACTCATGAAGGGATATGATGTATCCCTCATGAGTTATGTATATTTTCTGTAATTCTTTTCGTTTCAGCAGGCCCGACACAGAAATCGTACCGGAAATAAACGAAAAAAGGTGATAATCCGGTATTTTGCTGTGCATCGGCCCATTCAAGGTGCAAAACTTAGAACCAACTGGTGATAAAAATCTCCAGACCGATAAAGATCAGGATGACACCGCCCAGGATACCGGCCTTGCCTGCCAGTTTCGTACCGGCCTTCTTGCCGATGGCCAGACCGCCGTAACAGATAAAGAACGTAATACCTGCAATAATCATAGCTGCCAGAATCGCTTCCACCAGGCCGTATTCCGCGATGGTGAATCCTACAGACAGTGCATCGATAGAAGTTGCCACCCCCTGCACCAGCAGAGCCTTCAGACCCACACCAGGCTTTTCGCAGCAGTCCTCTTCACCGCCAGCCAGACCTTCCTTCAGCATGTTTCCGCCGATGAAGCAGAGCAGTATCAG